>NZ_KB913037.1:455132-807503 GCF_000384295.1 Amycolatopsis balhimycina FH 1894
GCTGGTCGCCGCCGACGTCCCGACGTTCGAGCGCTCGGCGCAGATCGCTCGCCAGGCCCGGGACAACGTGTTCGTCTCGATCCTGCCGCTGGCGCTGATCAGCGTCCTGGTCGGCTGCGCCGGCCTCGGCACGGTGGCCCTGCAGTGGTACCAGCGCCGGCACGCGCAGCTGCGGCTGCTCTCGGCCCGCGGCAGCGGGCCGGCGGCGCTGGGTGGGCTCGCCGTCGCCGAGCTGGGCCCGCCGATCCTGCTCGGCGGCGCCGCGGGCGCGGTCGCGGCGCGGGTGCTGCTCGGCGTCTACGGGCCACCCGGGGCGCCCGATCCGGCGGCCGTGCTGCGGGCGGGCGTCGTCGCGGCGGGGACGCTGGTGGTGTCGCTGACGTTGCTGGCGCTCGTCGTCGCCGTGCGGGTGCACCGGGAGTTCGAGCTGGGCCGGGTGCGCCGCCGCGGCAACCGGGTGCGGCTGCTGGCGTACTTCCCGTGGGAGCTCGCGACGGCCGGGATGGCGTGGCTGGGCTGGACCCGCTTGGCCGGCTACGGCACCGCGTCACGCCTCGGAAATCCATTACCGCAGGTCGATCCGCTGGCGCTGACCTATCCGGTGTTCGTGGTGCTGACCGTGGGCCTGCTGACCGCGCGGCTGGCGTGGCTCGCGCTGCACGCCTCGCACCGGGCCCGGTTCTGGTCTCGCCCGGCGCTGCAGCTGGCGATCCGGCGGCTGGCCGGTGCCCGGGCCCCGGTGACCGGGGTGCTCGTCATCGGCACCCTCGCCATCGGCACGCTGGCCACCGGGATCGGCATCGCCCACGGCCAGGAGGAGGCCCTCGACACGAAGTCGGCGATCTTCGTCGGCAGCAACGCCCGCCTCGACACCGACAGCCCGATCGGCATGGGTGACATCGCGATGCCCGCGTCGCTGGCCGGCACCAGCACCGTGGTCGGCGAGCTGACCGGCACCGGCGGCGTGGTGCTGGTGGTCGACCCCGCGACGTTCGCCCGCGCCGCCGCGGTGGACCGCGTTCCCGGCGACGACCTGGCCGAGCTGCTGCGGAAGATCTCGCAGCCGGACCCGCGCGGCACGCCGGTGATCCGCGTCGGGCACACGGCCAAGCAGACCGGCAAGCTGCCGGACGGGCTGCCCGACGCCGTCGTCGCCGGTGACCTGCCGGTGTTCCCGATGATCGGCACCTCCCCCGGCTACGTCATCTCGCGCGCGGTGCTCGGCCGGGCGCAGCTGAACGGGATCCCGAAGTGGAGCGTGCTGACGACGTCGCCGATGGCGGAGGCGACCGCCGCGCTGCGGGCCGCGGGAGTGTTCATCCCGAACCGGATCAGCCGCGAGTCCGCTTTGGACGGTCTGCCGTTCTTCGTGGTGTCGTGGACGTTCTCGTTCGTGGCGCTGCTGGGCGCGGTGCTCGGGGTGGTCGCGATCCTGGCCCTGCTGGTGGCGGTCGAGGTCCGGCGGCGGCAGAACGCGCTGGCCGGGGCGCTGGTGCTGCGGATGGGCATGCGGCCGCGGACGCTGCTGGCGAGTCACCTGATGGAGCTGGGTGCGCTGAGCGGGCTGGCCATCGTCGTCGGGGTGGTGTGCGGGGTTTCGGTGGCGGGCCTGTCGGTGCCCCGGTTCGACCCGGCGACGTTCCTCGCGCCGCGTTCGGAGCTGCCCGATCCGCTGCCGTTCGTGCTGACCGTGCTGGCCGTGGGTGTGCTGGTGGTGGCCCTGGCCGGCTGGATCGCGGTGCGCTCGGTGCGCACCGCCCGGACCGCGGAGCTGATCCGTGCCTGAGAAACCCATCTTTTCCCTGCGCGGCATCGGCGTCGACTACCAGACGCCGGCCGGCGTCGTCACCGGCGTCGACGACGTCAGCATCGACGTGCCCGCGCGCGGGATGACCGTGTTCGCGGGGCCGTCCGGGTCGGGGAAGTCGACGCTGCTGCGGGTGCTGGGGCTGTTCGAGCCGCCCGCGCGCGGCACGATGACGTTCCAGGGCGCCGACGTCCGCCGGCTCAAGTACCGGGAACGACGGGCGCTGCGGCGCCACCACCTGGGGCTGGTGTTCCAGAACCCGGCCGACAACCTGCTGGGCTACCTGAGCGTGGCGGACAACCTCCACGCCGCGGCCGAGGCGGCCGGGACCGAGTGCCGTCCGGACGACATCCTCGGGCAGCTGGGCCTGCACGGCACCGGCGGCTGGAAGATCGCCGCGCTCTCGGGCGGGCAGCAGCAGCGGCTGGCGTTCGGGTGCGTGCTGGCCGCGCGCTCGACGGTGGTCCTGGCCGACGAGCCGACGTCGCAGCTGGACGAGGCGTCGGCCGATCTGGTGCTGGACACCCTGCGGTACCTGGTGGACCAGGATTTCGCGGTGCTCGTCGCCTCGCACGACGAGCGCCTCATCGACCTCGGCGCGCGGGTGGCCCGGCTGCACAAGGGTTCGCTCGAAGGCGTCGAAGAACGGGAGCTGCCGGCATGACAATCGTGGAAGCCGTCGGGCTGCGCCGCAGTTTCGCCCATCCGAGCGGGGACATCGAGGTGCTGCGCGGGCTGGAACTGCGCGTCGGCGCCGGTGAGCTGGTGACGGTGTCGGGCCGGTCGGGGTCGGGCAAGAGCGCGTTGCTGGCGCTGCTGTGCGGGTTCGACTCCCCCGACTCCGGCTGTGTGCTGCTCGACGGCGTCCCGATCAGCGGCGCGCCGCCGTGGCACACCTGCGCGGTGCTGCCGCAGGCACTGGGGCTGGCCAACGAGCTGACGATCGCGGAGAACGTCGCCCTGCCGCTGCGGTTGCGCGCCGACGTCCCGCGCCCGGCACCGGCGGCGATCGCCGAGCGGGTCACCGGGCTGCTGGACGAGCTGGGCATCGGCGAGCTCGGCGACCGCTACCCCCTGGAGGTGTCGTTCGGGCAGCAGCAGCGGGTCGCGCTCGCCCGCGCGGTCGCCGGGCGGCCGCGGGTCCTGCTGACCGACGAGCCGACCGCGCACCTGGACGCCGGCTCGACGCCCCGGGTGCTGCGGTTGCTGCGCCGGTGTGCCGAGGAGGGGGCGGCGGTGATCGTCGCGACCCACGACGACGAGGTCCACCGCATCGCCGACCGCCGCGTCCGCCTGCTCGACGGGGTGCTTACGGCGCTGCTGGACTGACCGAAGCTCCGAAGTCCGGTACCCCGGCGTAGCCGGGCAGTTCGACGCCGTTGATCGCGCGTTCGATCAGCGGCATGAGCGCTGCCATGTCGGGTTCGGCGTCCGCGGCGGCGGCGTCGCGGCTCTGGACGTGCAGCCGGCCGATCTCCTGGTTGGCCTCGACGAACGGACGCATCAGCGTCTCGTAGCCGGCGAACCCGGCCTCGGGGTCCCACCCGGCGGCGGCGAGTTCGCCGGCCAGCAGGTAGGCGCCGACGAGGGCCAGCCCGGTGCCGCCACCGGACATCGGCGACGAGCTGAACGCCGCGTCGCCGATCAGCCCCACCCGTCCGGCCGACCAGCGGTCCATGACGACTTGGGCGACCTGGTCGAGGTAGAAGTCCGGGGTGTCGTCCAGGTGCGCGAGGATGCGCGGGGTCCACCAGCCCAGGCCGGCCATCCGCTCCCGCAGCAGGTTCTTCTGCGCCTCGATGTCGCGGTAGTCGACGTCGAAACCGGCCGCGGGGAAGGAGAGCATGGCCATCGCCCGGGTGGGGTCCTTGAGGGGCCGCAGGCCGGCGGAGCGTCCCTGGTCCTGGTAGTCGAGCATCCAGCGGTCGATCCCGAACTCGTTGGGCACGCTGTAGAAGGCCAGGACGAGCCCGAGGTGGCGGAGGAACCGCTCGCGCGGCCCGAAGACCATCCCGCGCAGCGCCGAGTGCAGCCCGTCGGCCCCGATCACCAGGTCGAAGCGCCGCCGGGCGCCGCTCGCGAGGGTCACGTCGACCCCGTCCGCGTCCTGGGTGAGTTCGGCGATCCGGTCGCCGAAGAGGTATTCGACCCCGTCACGGGTGTCGTCGTGGAGCACCTGGGAGAGGTCTCCGCGCAGGATCTCGATGTCCGCGATGTAGCCGTCGCCGCCGTGGTCGTCGGCGCGGAAGGTCTCCAGCACGTTCCCGTCGACGTCCACGGTGTGCGCGCCGGCGGTCTCGGTGCGGGCCGCGCGCACTGCCGCGTCCAGCCCCATCCGCTTGATGACTTCCTTGGCCACCCCGCGCGCGTCGACCGCCTGCCCACCGGGACGCAACCCGGGTGCCCGCTCGACCACGGTGACCTCGGCTCCCCGCCGCTGCAGCCAATGGGCCAGCGCGGGCCCCGCGATACTCGCTCCGGCCACCAAAACCCTGTTCCCGCTCATCGCGGCCCCCATCGCCGATCCCGGATGACGGTCCGGAGTGTAGCGGCCCGCCAACCGATCAGGAATCGAGAAGCGCTGGTCAGCGAGCCGGGAATAGCGTCAGTGAAGTCACGCAAGCGACGTACCGCAGACCACGACTTCAGGAGCACCGAAGATGAGCACCCAGGGGATCAAGACCGTCCTGCACCCCGTCACCGACCTGGCCGCCGCCAAGGCCGTCTACACCGCCCTGCTGGGCATCGAGCCGCAGGCCGACGCGCCCTACTACGTCGGCTACGACGCCGAGGGCCAGCACATCGGCCTGGTGCCGAACGGCGCGCAGCAGGGCATGACCGGGCCGGTGACGTACTGGCACGTCGGCGACATCGAGGCGAAGCTCGCCGAGGTGACCGCGGCGGGCGCGAAGGTCAAGGACGAGCCGAAGGACGTCGGCAACGGGCGCCTGGTGGCGACCTTCACCGACGCCGACGGCAACGTCCTTGGCGTACTGCAGGATCCGCAGAACTAGCCGAGCGCGGTGGCCCGGCTGACCTCTTCCCAGGCGGCCAGGTCCGCCGCGACGGCCTCGTGGTGGGCGCGGATCGCTTCGACGGCGTCCGCGCCCAGCGCGAGCCGCAGCGGGGCGTCGTCGCTGCCCACCGCGCGGAGGATCGCCGCGGCCGCCTTGGCCGGGTCGCCGGGCTGGGTGCCGTCCATGTTCTCGACCGCTTCGCGCGTTCCGCCGGTCGATACGGCGTAGGCGTCGATCGTGCGGGAGCGGTGCATCCGGCCGCCGCCGAACTCGGTGCGGAACGCGCCGGGCTCGACGATCAGCACCTTCACCCCGAACGGCGCGACCTCCGCGGCCAGTGCCTCGGAGATGCCCTCCAGCGCGAACTTGGTCGCGCAGTAGGCGCCGTAGCCGGGCGGGGACAGCTGCCCGCCCATCGAGCTGATCTGCACGACCGTGCCGCTGCCCTGCGCGCGCAGGTGCGGCAGGACGGCCTTGGTGACCGCGACCGCGCCGAAGAACATGACCTCCATCAGCGCGCGCAGTTCGTCCATGGTGAGTTCTTCGACCGCGCCGACCGAGCCGCTGCCGGCGTTGTTGACCACGACGTCGATCCGGCCGAACTCCTCGAGCGCGGTCTTCACCGCCGTGTCGATCTGCCCGGGGTCGGTGACGTCCAGTGCCGCGGTCCGGATCCGGTCGCCGCCGCGCTCCCGCAGTTCTGCCAGCGTTTCCGGCCGCCGGGCGGTGGCCAGCACTCGGTCGCCCGCGGCCAGCGCGGCCAGCGCGATTTCCCGGCCGAAGCCGGCGGAGCAGCCGGTGATCAGCCAGACGCGGCCGTCGGTGTTCGTCATCTTCGGTGTCCTCCCAGTGGTTTCCTCCCTCCATCCTGGAGACGATCACGGCCGGGCCGCCAACACCGATGCCCTGCCACAGCTACAGTCTGAGCCTGTGACCCCTGAGCTGCGGCAGCTTCGCTACTTCGTCGCCGTCGCCGACGAAACCAGCTTCACGCGCGCCGCCGCGGGCCTGCACATCGCGCAGCAGTCGCTGTCGCAGCAGATCACCGTGCTGGAACGGGCTTTGGGGGCGCGGCTGTTCGACCGCGACGCGCGCGGGGCGCGGCTCACCGCCGTCGGGCAGCTGTTCCTGCCGGAGGCCCGCGCGGTGCTGGCTCGCGCCGAAGAAGCCGTCGCGACGCTCGGCCGGGCGGTGCGCGGCGAGATCGGCAGCGTGCGGCTGGTCTTCCTCGCCACGACGGCGAACTACCTGCTGCCGCCGGTGGTGCGCGCGGTCCGCGAGCGGTTCCCCGATCTGGCGGTGACGACGGCCGAGGCGTCGATCGCCGAGCTCGTCGACGGCCTGCGCGAAGGCCGGTTCGACCTGGCCTTCACCCGGCCGCCGCTGGTCGAGGACCTGGTGTCGCGGACGCTGCTGACCGAGGAGGTCTGCGCGGTGCTTCCGGCGGAGCATCCACTGGCCGGCCTCGCTGCGGCCACCGACCTGACCGAGGCAGGCTAGAACGCCTTCGCGACGTCGCGGGCCGTTTCGTGGGCGACGCGGGACACCTCCGCGGCGTCGCCGGTGAGGGTGGGGTGGAACCGGATCTCGGCGACGTCGTCGATGCCGGTCCAGTTCAGCCAGCCGGTGAAGAACGGCGCCTGGAAGTCCGCGCCGAACTCGGGGCCGACGCCGGGTCCCCACACCGCGCTGGTGTAGATGACGGCGGCGCGCTTGCCGCGGCCGGCCAGCAGGTGCTGGTAGCCGGTCGCGGGGTCGATGCCGAAGATCAAGCCGGGCTGGGACACGACGTCGACGAACTGCTTGAGCACGTACGGCACCCCGGAGTTCCACATCGGCACGCTGAACAGGATCCGGTCGGCGGCGTCGAACCGGGCGAAGGCCTCGGTGGCCGCATGCCACGCTTCGGCTTCCTCGCCCTGCGGGGTGCCGCCACCGAAGACGGTCATCTTGGCGCGGGCGGCGGCCGGGCCGAACGCGGGCAGCGAGCCGTCCCAGAGGTCCCATTCGTCGATCTCGGCGCCGGGGTGGATGGTGCGGTAGGTGTCCAGGAAAGTAGCTGCCAGGCGCAGCGACTGGGAGTTCTCGCCGCGGGGCGAGGCGGAGATGTGCAGCAGATCGGGCATGTCGGTGCTCCTCGGCAGCGTTTCGGACCACAGTCCGGTTATGCCTCCGACCGTATCGGACCGGAGTCCGGTTAGTCAAGGCGCCGGGAGTGATCGGTGACGCACCGTGTCCGGACCAGGAGTCGATCACCCGATCCGTAGAATCGACGGCGATGCGACGTCTTCGGTGGTACTGGGGGGCCCTGGTCCTCGCGTGCGTGGCCTTGCTGGCCGGGTTCTTCGTCTTCTTCGGCTCGGAAAGCCGGCCAGGCCACCCGCAGCCGCGGCAGGGACCGCCCGGCACCGGCCCGCTCACCGTCGTCGCGATGGGTGACAGCACCGTCTCCGGCGAAGGCGCCGGCCAGTACACCGCCGCCACCAACGGCCAGGGCGGCAACTGGTGCCACCGCTCCCCCAACGCGTTCGTCGAAAAGATCACCGTCCCCGGCGTCACCGCGCACGTCAACCTCGGCTGTTCCGGCGCGCCCGCCGAGCAGGTCGCGCTCGGCGACGTCAAACAGTGGACGGAAGGCTCACAGGCACAGCAGCTGGCGGCACTGGTGAAGGACCACCGGGTGGCCGCGGTGGTGATCGCGGTCGGCGCGAACGACGAGCCGAAGTTCTCCAACCAGGTCACCGAGTGCTTCAAGGCGTGGTTCAACCCCGGCGGCCCACCGTGCAGCACGGCGCTGAAGCAGAGCTGGCAGTCCAAAGTGGACGCGATGGTGCCGAAGGTCGCGAAGGCGGTCTCGGACGTGAAGACGGTGCTGGCGCAGGCGGGATACGTGCCCGCGGACTACCAGCTGATCCTGCAGTCCTACGCCGCCCCGATCGGCCCCGACCTGCCGGAGGACCTGCGCACCCTCAACGGCTGCCCGTTCCGGGTCGAGGACCTGCGCTGGATTTCCCAGACCGGCATCGGTGTCCTGTCGTCGGGACTGAAAGCGGCCGCGCGCGAGTCCGGCGCGCGGTTCCTGGACCTGGCCAAGGCGGGCGTGAAGCACGAGGCGTGCAGCGGCGGCGCGAACCCCGCCACGGAGTGGTTCACGCGGCTGACGCTGCAGCTGGCCGACCTCGGCCGGACCGAACGCGCCGGGCACGCGCTGCAGGAGTCGTTCCACCCCAACACCGCCGGCCACACCGCGATCGCCAACTGCGTCACCGAGTTCATCGCGGCCCGCGACGGCAACGCGTCCTGCCTGGCGGGCGCGGACGGCAAGCTGCACGCGGCCCCGGAAGTCGTCGCCCGCTGACGCCGGCGCCCGGGGTCGGCGGGGTCCGCGGTGTCAGAGGTCGAGGGCGGCTCGCAGGGCGATGTCGATGCGTTCCTGGACGTCCTGGTCGATCTCGGCGACGCGCTCGTCGAACCACGGGCGGTACAGCCGGGTCAGGTTGAGCGTCGATACCCAGTAGCGGGCGTCGATCGCCACGCCGAGGATGTCCATCGGGTCGCGGTCGAGCAGTTCGGTCCCGAGCAGCCAGGGCCGTTCGGACTCGTTCACCCCGTCCGAGGACAGCAGCACGACCGTGCGCTGCCGGGCCGGTTCGGTCGGGGGGTGGTACGTCCAGACTTCACCCCTGCGCACGCAGATCCTTCTCCGCCGCGCTGCGTTCGGCCTCGTCCGATTCCGGGACGCCGAGCTCCGGCTTCTGCGGGGTGTAGCCGGTGCGGACCGCCTCGCGCCTGGCTGCCTTGGACAGCCAGGACGAGACTGAGATTCCGTGGGCTTTCGCGGCTCGTTCGGCGAATTCCAGCGCGCCGCTGTCCAGCGAAAGAGTCACCTTACGTGTTGCCATACCTTTTACCGTACCAGTGCCCCGGTCGCCGGGCGGAACGCCGGGATCAGAACGTCGGCGAACGTCCCTCGAACGGCGTAGACAGCACGACCGTCGTGCGCGTCGACACCTTCGCGGCTTCCCGGATCCGGCGCAGCAGGTCCTCCAGCGCCAGCGGCGTCTGGACGCGCACCAGCAGGATGTAGGACTCGTCGCCGGCCACCGAGTAGCACGACTCGATCTCCTTGATGTGCTGGATCCGCTGGGGGTAGTCGTCCGGCGCGCCCGGGTCGTTCGGCGTCAGCGAGATCAGCGCCGTCAGCGGCAGCCCGATCTGCTCGCCGTCGAGCCGCGCGGTGTACCCGAGGATGACACCGCGCTGCTCGAGGCGGCGCACCCGCTGGTGCACCGCCGACACCGACAGCCCGACGCGCTCGGCGAGGTCGGTGAAGCTGCGCCGCCCGTCGGCCGCGAGCTCCTGCACGATCGCCTGGTCCAGCGGCTCCAGACCGCCGGGCGTCACGCGTTCAGCACGACGAGCTCGTGCGGCTGGTTGTTGACGGACTCGACGCCGTCTTCGGTGACGATGACGATGTCCTCGATCCGGGCGCCCCACCGGCCCGGCTGGTAGATGCCCGGCTCGACGCTGAAGGCCATGCCCGGCTCCAGCGGCAGCGCGTTGCCGGCGATGATGTACGGCTCCTCGTGCACGTCCAGGCCGATGCCGTGCCCGGTCCGGTGGATGAAGTACTCGCCGAACCCCGCCTCGGTGATGACGTCGCGCGCGGCGGCGTCGACGGCCTCGGCGGTGACCCCCGGCCGCACCGCGGCGACCGCGGCGGCCTGGGCGCGCTGCAGCACCGCGTAGGTCTCGGCAACGTCGGCGTCACGCGGCTCGCCGACGGCGTAGGTGCGGGTGGAGTCGGAGTTGTAACCGGCCGGCAGCGGCCCGCCGATGTCGACGACCACGACGTCACCGCGCTCGATGACCCGGCCGGAGACGTCGTGGTGCGGGCTGGCGCCGTTCGGGCCGGAGCCGACGATCACGAAGTCCGCCCGGAGGTGGCCCTCCTCGACGATGGCCGCGGTGATGTCGGCGCCGACCTCGGCCTCGGTGCGGCCGGGCCGCAGGAACTCCGGGACGCGGGCGTGCACGCGGTCGATCGCCGCGCCGGCCTCGCGCAGCGATGCGATCTCCGTCGCGTCCTTGCGCATCCGCAGCTCCCGCACGACTGGGCCGGCCAGCGTCTGCTCGGCCTCGCCCAGCGCCGCCCGCAGGGCGAGCACGTGCAGCGCCGGGGTGAAGTCGCTGACCGCGACGCGGCCGGGCTTGCCGAGCCGGTCGGCCACCAGCTTGTACGGGTCGTCGCCGTCCACCCAGGTGAGCAGCTCGACGCCGAGCTCGTCGGTCGGGACGTCGGCGTAGCCGGGCGCCTCCAGCTTCGGCACGACCAGCGCGGGCGTGCCGTCGGCCGGGACGACGAGGGTGGTGAGCCGCTCGAACGAGCCGCCGGCCTGGCCGAGGAGGTAGCGCAGGTCGGAGCCGGGCGCGATCAGCAGGGCGTCGGTGCTCGCGGCGGCCGCGGCGGTGCGGGCGCGGTCCAGCCGGGCGCGCAGGGCGACGGCGTCGGGGGCGGGCGTGTGGAGGGAACGGCGCGACATGGGGGCGAGCCTAGTGGGCCGGATGCGGCGGCCGGACCGCCTGGGGCCACGACATGCCGACCCGGGTGACCCACCCCTGTCGCCGGCGGCGTGCCGCGCGCACGTCATGAACGACTCGTTCACCTCGCCGGATGTCATGAAAGGGTCGTTCATGACGTGCGCGCCGCCGTCCCGGGTGCGTCGCGCACCCACGGCCGCCGGCGGGCGTGGCAGGCTGTGCGGGTGACCGGATCCCTTGCCCTGCTCGACTCCGCGAGCCTGTACTTCCGCTCCTTCTTCGCCCTGCCCGACTCGATGCGCGCCGCGGACGGAACGCAGGTGAACGCCGTGCGCGGGTTCGCCGACACGATCGCGCGCATCCTCACCGACCGGCGCCCGGCGCGGCTGGTGTGCTGCCTCGACGCGGACTGGCGGCCGAAGTTCCGCACCGACCTGCTGCCCAGCTACAAGGCGCACCGGGTGGCCGAGGAGACCGGCAGCGGCCCGGACGTCGAAGAGGTGCCCGACACGCTCACCCCGCAGGTGCCGATCATCCTGGACCTGCTGGCGGCGTTCGGGTTCGCCACCGCGGAGGCGGCGGGCTACGAAGCCGACGACGTCATCGGCGCGCTGGCGACCCGCGAGCAGACCGACCCGGTCGAGGTCATCACCGGCGACCGGGACCTGTTCCAGCTGGTACGCACCGAGCCGACACCGACATCGGTGATCTACGTCGGCAAGGGCTGGGCCAAAGCCGAAGTGCTCGGCCCGGCCGAGATCGCCGAGCGCTACAGCCTCCCCCGCGAGACGGCCGGGCCGGCGTACGCGGACATGTCCATGATGCGCGGCGACCCCTCCGACGGGCTGCCCGGCGTCGCCGGGATCGGCGAGAAGACCGCGGCGAAGCTGATCACGCAGTTCGGGTCGCTCGAGGCACTCCTGGCGGCCGCCTCGGCCGGGGACTCGCAGGTGCCGCTGAAGACCCGGCTGCGGCTGGCGGACGCCGCCGACTACCTCGCCGTCGCCCCGACCGTGGTCAAGGTCGCCGTCGACGCCCCGGTGGAGCAGTCCGGCCCCGACACCGTGCCGGCCACCCCGGCCGACCCGGAGCGGGTCGCCGAACTGGCCGAGCGGTGGAACCTCGGCAATTCGGTCGAACGGCTGCTCAAGGCCCTGCCCGGCGCTTAGTGTCGCGCGTCGCAAGTTGTTTGACGCTCGGGCCGCTGGAGTCAGGGCGCTCGCTCAGCCCCGGTGAGCGAAGCTCGCCAGCTCCGGCCAAAGGTCTTGAATGACTCATTCAGGACCTCCGAAGACCTGAATGAGTCATTCAGGACGCTCGCCCTCGCAGCCGCACTGTCAACGAACCGACGACGCGCAACACTAGAAGTGCGTGCCGCACCACGGCGCGGTGACCGTGGTGAACAGCTCGTCGGCTCGCGCCACGGCCGCCTCGTCGCGGACTTCGATCCGGCCGGCGTCCGCCAGCGCGGTGGCGCTCCACTGCCCGAGGTAGAGCATGCCGAGGGTGTCGACGTCGAGCGCCAGGTCCGCGGCCGCGGAGGTGCGCCGGACGCCGTCCGGACCGACCTCGTAGTGCCCGGTGTTGCCCGGCAGCGTCCGGTCGGCCACCGCGAGCACCACGGGCCCGGCCGCACGATAGGCGCGGGCGCCCAGCGCGGCCTCGACGTCGACCGGCCGCAGCCACAGGTCGTCCTCGACGGCCAGGGTGGCGGCGTGCCGGTGGTCGGCCAGCATCACCGCGAGGGGCTCGTCGACCGGGCGGTGACGGCCGCGCACCCCGGAGACCAGGTCGACCGACAGCAGGAACCGCCAGAGCCCGGCCCGCGCGGCCGGGCCGGCGGCGTGCATGTCGTGGACGTCCAGCACGGCACCTTCGTCCGGCGAGTCGAACGACCGGCGGCTGACCGTGGCGTACACGACGAAGCCGTCGTCGCCGTCGGGTCCACTGTGGACAGCCACGAGATGGCCGGCCTCCGGGCCCGCGTACCGGTCGTGCGCGACAGGCCACCACAGGTCCGGACGCCCGATCATGCCCGGCCGGTGCAGCCCGATGCGCTCGTACAACGCGGGAAGCTCCTTCACCGCCTCTTCGGGCGTGAGCATCCGGACCTCGCCCCCGGCCGGGACGCGCTCACGCAACCGGCCCGCGGGCCGGGCCACCCGCACGGTCTTGCCGAGCGCGGCCGAGCCGTAGCCGAACCGGCCGTAGATGGTGGGTTCGCTGGCGTGCAGGACCGCCAACGGCACCCCCCGCGCGGCGAAGTCCGCCAGCTGCGCGGCCATCAGCGCGCTGAGCACCCCGCGCCGGGTCCGGTCGGCACGCACGCCGGCACCGTCGACCGCCGCGACCGGCACGGCCCGCCCGCCCGGCACGGCGATCCCGGTGTCGAACGAACTGACGATCCCGATCGGAGTTCCACCGTCGAACGCCGCGAACTTGTGCTCGGCAGGCCACGACTTCCCGGTCCGGGCCCAGGCGTCGTCGGTGATGCGGTTGTGGTGCAACGAGCGCCGCAGCACGTCCACCGTGCTGCGCCGCTCGTCTTCGGTGATCGGGCGGACGTCGAAGGCGGTCATCCCCCGATCCTGCCGCCCACCCACCGGAACGGGCACCCGGTTTTAGAAGTAAGTGCCGCTCCACGACGCGACACGGGTACCGAAGAGCGCGTCCGCCGCCGCCGGAGCGGCCGGATCACGCACCTCGACCCGGCCCGCGTCGGCCAGCGCCGAAACCCGCCAGGTACCGAGGTAGACCATCGCGAGCGACGTGACGTCGAGGCGGAGCGCGGCAGGCCCGTCAGTGCGCTCCGCACCGTCCGGCGTGATCCGGTAGGCACCGCTGTTGCCGGGCAGCAGCGGGTCGACCACCTCCAGCACGACCGGGGCCGCGTGCCCGTACTCGCGGGCGGCCAGTGCCTTCGGGACGTCGACGAGCCGGATCCAGTGCTCGTCGGCGACCCGCTCGACGGTGGCGTGGCGATGGTCGGCCAGGATCAGCTCGATCGGCTCGTCGAGCGCGCGCTCCTCGGCCACGACCCGGTCCACCAGATCGACGCCCAGCAGGAACCGCCACAACCCGGCGAACGCGGCCGGGGAACCGGCGGACAGATCCGTCACCTCCAGCCGCTTCGGCTGATCGTGCCCGCCTCCGACGAAGTACCGGACGAACCCGTCCGGACCGTCCGGCCCGTGGTGCACCACCGTCTTCATCGGCTGCGTCCCGCGACGCGCCTGGTTCTCGTACAGCCGCCACAGCACCTCCGGACGCGTCATTCCCCCGGGCCGCCGCCGCAGACGCTCGTAGATGCCCGGGCAGACCTCGAAAGCCCGGTCGATCTCCAGCAGCTCGAGCTCACCGCCCGCCGGCACCTCCGGACGCAGCCGCGCCCGATGCCGGTCGACGCTGTAGGTACGGCACCGCGTCGCCAGGCCGTAGCCGAACCGGCCGTAAATGGTGCCTTCCGAAGCGAGCAGGTTCGCGAACACCACCCCGCGCCCCGCGAAATCCTCCAGCTGCGCCGTCATCAACGCCCGCAAGATGCCACGGCGAGTCCGGTCGGCGCGGACACCGACCCCGGTGACACCGGCCATCGGCAGCCGCGCCCCGCCGGGAACGGTCAGCTCGGCGTCGAAAGCCTTCGCGGTACCGACGAGCTCAGGCCCGAACGCCCCGAGCGTCCCACCCGGCTGGTACGTCCGCGCCGTACGCTCCCACTCGGTGTCGTCGGCCGGCGGAAAATGCACCGTGCCACGGAACAAGTCACTCGCGGCGCGGTGCTCATCGACGCCCAGCGTCCGGATCTCGAAGTCGCTCATCCCCGGATCATCTCCGGAGACGACGAAGTCCGGCCACCGGAATTCCCGGCGACCGGACCTCGGTCACGTCACTTGGAAGCGGGCGGGGAAACCTCGTAGTTGCCGCCGTCGCCCTTCACCGTGATCGGCACCTGCTGCGGCTTGCCGGCGATCGTCGCGGTGCACTCGAACTTCGCCCCGTCCTCGACCTTCTGCTCGGCCGGGCAGGTGACCCCGGTGACACCGTCGATCTTGTACGTCTCCGTGAGCAGCTTCTGGACGTCGGTCTGCATCTGCGTGTTGTTGAAGACCTGCGTCTTGAAGAACCCGGGCGCCACGAAACCCAGCACACCCACGACCGCCAGCACCACCACCAGCGCGACGACCCCGATCAACAGGCCCTTCTTCGACTTCGCCGGCTGCTGCTCACCCTCCGGCGCGCCCTGGCCGGGGAACTGCTGGCCGTAGTCGTACTGGCCCGGCTGCGGCTGGCCGTACTGCGGCTGCGCCTGCGGACCACTCTGCGGGTACGCCCCACCCGGCTGCTGCCCGTACTGCGGCTGCGCCTGCGGACCACTCTGCGGATACCCCGGCGGCTGCTGCCCGTAAGGCGGGGGCTGCTGACCCCACTGCGGCTGCTGCGGCGGGCTGTACCCACCCGGCTGCTGCCCGTACTGCGGCTGCTGGGGCTGCTGCGGCTGACCCCACTGCTGCTGCTGGTTCGGGTCGTAGGAAGGCGGCTGCTGACCCCACTGAGGCTGTTCCTGCTGACCGCTCGGCGGGTACGCGCCGCCCGGCTGCTGCCCGTACTGGGGCTGCTGTGGGTCGTTGCCGCCATACGGCGTGCTCATCGTCTGCCTCCGCCTGCTTCGATCATCTCGCTGTCCACCCCGAAACCGCCGTCGAGCCGCATACGGACGGTGTCCAGGCGATCCAACCACAGGTCGCAGCCGAGCACACGTGTCCACGCTCACCGCCTGCGCCGTCTGGAGCAGGGCTTACACGAAGTTCACGCCGCTCCAGCAGCCACGACACCCCGGCGAAGCGCCTTCACCGCGTCCGCGGCCGCCGCCCCGACCGGATCACCCTTGCCGAGCACATCACGGATCTGGTCGAGCAGATCGATCACCTGCCGCGACCACCGCACGAAATCACCCGCCGACAACTCCTGGCCGTTCGCCTCGGCCGCCGTGAGCACCTTCTCCAAGGATTCGCCACGAGCCCAGCGATAAACCGGCCACGCGAACCCGGCGTCCGGCTCCCGCGTCCGATCGAGCCGGTGCCGCCGCTCGTCCTCGGTCAGCTCCACCCACAACCGCGCCGTCTCCTGCCACGCCTCGGGCACCGCCCCACCCGGCAACCGCGGCTCACCCGCCGTGTCCCGACGAGCTTCGAACACCAACGTCGACACGACCGCCGCCAGCTCCGCCGGGTTCAGCCCACGCCACACCCCGTGCCGGATGCACTCGGCCGCCAGCAGATCCGACTCGCTGTAGAGCCGCGTCAGCCGCCTCCCGTGCTCGGTGACACGGTCCTCGCCATCACCCGCCGACTCCGGCCCCAAATAGCCGCGCTCACCCAGCAAAGCCAGGATCCGGTCGAACGCCCGCGCCAGCGAGTGCGTCGTCGCGGCCACCTTCCGCTCCAGCTGCTGCGTCTCCGCCGCCAGCCGCTGATACCGCTCGACCCAGCGCAAGTTCGCCTCACGCTCGGCCAGCCCATGACCCGGATGCGCCCGCAACGCCCGCCGCAACGCCGCCAGCTCACCGTCCTCGTTCGCCCCGGACCGCCGATTCTGCTTACCCGGCAACGCAATCCCCGCGCTCCGCAACGTCGAAGCGATGTCCCGACGAGTCTTCGGCGAACGCAGCTCGATGTGCTTCGGCAGCTTGATCCGGCCCAGCACCTCCACCGGCGCCGGGAAATCCGCCACCGACAACGGCCCCGACCAGCGATCCTCCGTCACCACGACCGGCCGCGGCTCCCGGATCGGATCGAGCCCCGGATCGACGACCACCGCGAGCCCCGCCCGCCGCCCCGCCGGCACCGCGATCACATCACCCTTCCGCAGCTTCTCCAGCGACTCCGCCGTACCCGCACGACGCACCGCCGTGTTCTGCCGCGACAACGCCTTCTCCCGCGCCGAAATCTTCGCGCGCAGCTCGACGTACTCCAGCATCTCGTCGAAATCCCCGGTCACCGCGGCCCCATAGCCCTTGAGGGCCTCCTTGTTCCGCTCGATCCGGCGCGCCGTGCCGACCACCGACCGGTCGGCCTGGAACTGCGCGAACGACTGCTCCAGCAGCTCACGAGCCTCCGTCGCACCCACCTGCGCGACCAGGTTCACCGCCATGTTGTAGCCCGGCCGGAACGACGACCGCAGCGGATACGTCCGCGTCGACGCCAGCCCCGCCACCTGCTTCGGATCCACCCCCGGCTGCCAAGCCACGACGGCATGGCCCTCGACGTCGATCCCCCGCCGCCCGGCCCGCCCGGTCAGCTGCGTGTACTCCCCCGGCGTCAGGTCCACATGCGCTTCGCCGTTGTACTTCACCAGGCGTTCGAGCACGACCGTGCGAGCCGGCATGTTGATCCCCAGCGCGAGCGTCTCGGTCGCGAACACGACCTTCACCAGCCCCCGGACGAACAACTCCTCGACCGTCTCCTTGAACGCCGGCAGCAACCCGGCGTGGTGCCCGGCGATCCCGCGCTCCAGCGCCTCCCGCCACTCCCAGTAACCCAGCACACCGAGGTCACCTTCGGGCAGATCGGCCGTGCGCTCCTCGATGACCCGGCGGATCTCCTCGACCTCACCCGGCCCGTTCAGCCGCAGCCCGGACCGCACGCACTGCGCCACCGCCGCATCGCACCCGGCCCGCGAAAAGATGAACACGATCGCCGGCAACAACCCCGCCCGGTCCAGCTGCTCGACCACCTCCACCCGCGACGGCGGCCGGAACCGCGGCATCCGCGGCGGCGCACCCCGGCGCCCGCGCGGGCCACGGAACCCCGCGGGCGCGTACTGGCGGCCGATCTCCTCGGTCCGGCGCAGCAAGGTCGGGTTGATCCGCAGCTCGGCGCCGGGCGCGTGGACGTCCTCGCCGGCGAACAGGTCCAGCAGGCGGTTCCCGACGAGCATGTGCTGCCACAGCGGCACCGGCCGGTGCTCGTCGACGACCACGGTCGTGTCACCGCGCACCTCGACCAGCCACTCGCCGAACTCTTCGGCGTTGCTGACCGTGGCCGACAGCCCGACCACCCGGACGTGCTCGGGCAGGTGCAGGATCACCTCTTCCCAGACCGCCCCGCGGAACCGGTCGGCGAGGTAGTGCACCTCGTCCATGACCACGTACCCGAGGTCGGTGATGGTGGAGGACCCGGCGTACAGCATGTTGCGCAGCACCTCGGTGGTCATCACGACCACCTGGGCGTTCCCGTTGATCGAGGTGTCCCCGGTCAGCAGGCCGACGGCGTCGGCGCCGTACCGGGCGACGAGGTCGGCGTACTTCTGGTTCGACAACGCCTTGATCGGCGTCGTGTAGAAGCACTTGCGGCCCTCGGCCAGCGCCAGGTGCACGGCGAACTCGCCGACCACGGTCTTGCCCGCCCCGGTGGGCGCGCAGACGAGCACGCCGTGACCGCCCTCGAGGGCCTCACACCCGCGGATCTGGAACTGGTCGAACTCGAAGGAAGCCTCCGCGGCGAAGCGCGTCAGCTGGGGGTACTTCCCGCGACGCGTGGAGGCCGCATAGGCCTCGGCCGGGGAAGGAGAAGGGCTACTGGCCACCTCGTCAGGGTTTCACATCCCCCCGGCAGTTCGCACGCCGCGTGACCGACGGCGTGGCTCGCCTGGTCGCTGCTTCTTTTGAGCGGTTCACGATCAGCTTGTTGATCTAGAAAATCGACCCGCCGTATAGGGCGTTATACACTTAGGTATGTCGGGAACCGGGTTGTGGTGGGGTGCGTCGGATGCGGCATGACGGAACCGTGTCCCGGCTGTGGGCTGCTGGATCGGGTGCAGCATGTGCCCGCGGTGTACCAGGGCGGTCACTCGTTCTACCGGGGGCAGGGTGCGGCGGTCGTCGTGCCGGCCGGCGAGGGGCTGGTGGTCTCCGCGGGCGCTCAGGTGAGCGGGGTGTCGGTGACCGCGGTCGCGCGGGCGCTGGACCCCTTCCCTCCCCCGCGCCGTCGTGGTGGCCTGCTGGCGGCGGTGATCGTGCTGGTGCTGGTCGGGAGCTGTTTCCTGCTGTTGCCGTTTTCGGCGTTCGACGATCCGCCGCCCGGGGGCGCGGGGTCGAAGGTGGTGGGCGTCGCGGTGGTGTCGCTGCCCGCGTTGTGCGTGTACGTCGCGGCCGGGGTGCTGGTCTGGTTGTACGTGCGGCGGGTGCGGGCGGATCGGCGGCAGCGGCGCGGGGTGCCGGCGGCGCGGCAGGTGTGGGAGCAGGGCTGGTTCTGCCACCGGTGCGGTGGCGTGTACTTCGCCGAAGCGGGCCGGCTGCTCACCCCGGCGCACTTCCGCCAGCTGGTGGCACGGGCGGGTGGGTACGAGCGTTAGGCCAGGACCGTCAGCGCGCTCGGGACGCAGCTGACCGTCACCGGGACACTCCCCTGGGGCTCGCCGTCGGCGTAGGCGGGCCAGGAGTTGCCGGAAAGGGTCACCGTGCGGGCGCGGAGGGTGCGGACCGCCGGGTGGGTGAGGTGTTTGCCGGTGCGGAGGCCGGGGAGCAGGCGGATGAGGCCGCGGCGGGTGGCGTGGCCGATGATCGTGACGTCGAAGACGCCGTCTTCGGGGTCGGCCGTGGGGCAGATCGGGACGCCACCGCCGTAGAAGGGGGTGTTGCCGATCGCCACGAGGGTCGCGGCGTCGAGTTCGAGGCGTTCGGTGCCGGTGTCGATGACGACCGGGCGGGAGCGGAACGCCGCCAGCTCGGCGAGGATCGCGACGTCGTAGCGGCGCGGCCCGGACGGCCAGCGCATCCGGTTGGCGCGTTCGTTGACGCCGGCGTCGAAGCCCGCACACAGCACTGTCGCGAACCAGGTGTCGCCGACGCGGCCGAGGTCGATCCGCCGCCGGGCTCCCGATCGCAGGGCGGCCACCAGTGCGTCGACGGCGGGCAGCGGCTCGCCGGGGACGCCCAGGGCGCGGGCGAAGTCGTTGCCGGTGCCCGCCGGGACGAGGCCGAGCGCGACGTCGTGGTTCGCGCAGAACTGGACGCCCTGGTGGGCGGCTCCGTCGCCGCCGAGCACGACCAGGACGTCGAGTCCGGCGTGGTGGGAGGTCCGCATCAGTTCGCGAGACTCCTCGACGGAGTGGGCGACCAGCACGTCGAGCCGGTCCACCGCGGCGCGCAGCCGCTCGGCGACGGTGTCGGCGATCCGGGCGGCGGCGCCGTGCCCCGACGCCGGGTGGACGGCGAGCGCGGCGTGGATCCCCACTACGTGATGTCGTCGGTGCTCGAGCGGCCGCCGGACGCGGTCGGGGTGGACGGCTCGTCGTCGGCCGTGCTCGGCGTGTAGTCGAACGGGGCCGCTTCGTCGTCGGCGAGCTGGTCCCAGCCCTCGTCGCCGCGCAGCTTGTCCTTCTTGCGGTCGTGGATCCGGGCGAGCTGGACGGCGATCTCGAACAGCACGGTCAGCGCACCGGCCAAGCCGAGCATCGAGAACGGGTCAGAACCGGGAGTGGCGAAGGCAGCGAAGACGAACAGCGCGAACACGATGCCGCGGCGCCACTTCTTCAGCTGCGCGTACTTCACGACGCCGACGCGGTTGAGCATCACCACCAGCAACGGCAGCTCGAAGCTGATCCCGAAGATGATCAGCAGCGACAGCAGGAACGAGATGTACTTGTCCGCGGTGAGGGCGGTGACGAACGCGTCCTGGCCGAAGCCCATCAGCAGTTGCAGGGCGTGCGGGAAGAGGATGTAGGCGAGCACGGCGCCCCCGGCGAACAGCACCGACGCGAACGCGACGAACGTCAGCGCGTACTTGCGCTCCTTGCTGTACAGGCCCGGCGCGATGAACGCCCAGAGCTGGTACAGCCAGGCCGGCGACAGGAGCACGGCGCCGGCGGCGAGGCCGACCTTCAGCTGCGTCATGAAGGCCTCGAACGGCACGGTCTGCAGCAACCGGCACCCCGCGGCGCTGTCAAGCCGCCGGCTCGGCGGGATGGCGCAGTACGGGTCCTTGACGAGGTCACCGAGCGAGGGGATCGGGCCGATCTTGGTGCCGAACCAGATGAACCCGAGGATCCCGCCGATCACCACCGCGAGCATCGCGAAGCCGAGGCGGCGGCGGAACTCGTAGATGTGCTCGATGAGCGTCATCGTGCCGTCGGGGTTGGTGCGACGGCTGCGCTTGCGCCGCTTCGAGCGGCGGTTGTCGCCGTTTCCGGAGGCGGGTTCCGCCACGGGTTGTTCCGTTCTCGTCGGTGTCCGCCGGAGCGCGCCGGCTGGGGCGCGCTCCGTGGACCAGGGACCGGGTGTGGCCTAGCCGCTCAGCTGGCGTTCTTCTGCGGCTGGTCGGCGGCCTGCTGCTTCTTGAGTTCGTCGAGCTGCCGCTGCAGGTCGGCGACCTGCTGGTCGGTCGTGGCCGACGGGGCGGGCGTCGCCGGGATCTGCCTGGTCTCGACGGGCTCGGCGTCCTCGTGCGAGGCGCTCTTGTCGCCCGCGAGGTCCTTGGTCTCGGCCTTGAAGATCTTCATCGACTTGCCGATCGACCGCGCCGCATCGGGAAGCCGCTTGGCCCCGAACAGGAGCACGACGAGCAGCACCAAAATGATCAAATGCCACGGCTGCAATCCGTTCAGCATGGTGGCCTCCTATCTGCGTCTGGTAGGGATGTTACTGGTTTTCCGGTTTCCGGCGGCGCTGCGCGAACGCGACGCGCAACCCTGCCGCCCGGGCGCGGATCAACCCCGCCCGGTCCTGGGTGTTCGTAGCCACCATGCTCGCGGTCTGCTTGAAACCACGCAAGACCCGGGTGGTCCGCACCAGCAGGACGACGAGGAGGAGCAGTCCCGCCGCGGCGAGGACGATGGTGGGCAGGTAAGGCACGCGAGCAGCCTAGTGGTCGCAGGTTGACGGAAGGTGACGGGCTCGGGCCACGGCGCCGGCGGCCCGGCGACCGACGTCGGACGCGAGGTCGGCCGGGCTCTCCACCAGCGCTTCTCCGCCCAGTCCCAGGACGAGGCGCACCATCCAGGACTGGTCGGCGTAGCGCATCCGGATGCGCAGCCGCCCCCCGTCGAGCTCGTCGAGCTCCTCGCACGGGTAGTACTCGGCTACCCAGCGTGCGTCCGGGTCGAGGACCAGGACCGCCTCCCGCTGGTCGGGACGTTCGCGGAAGACACCCTCGGAGATGTCGGTGGGGTGGGCGTGCGCGGGCGGCCGGGACGGCTCGTCGAGGACCGTCAGCTCGTCGATCCGGTCGAGCCGGAACAGCCGGACGCCTTCCGCGCGGCGGCACCAGGCCTCGAGGTAGCCGACCGCCTGGACGATCAGCAGCCGCATCGGGTCGACCGTGCGCTCGGTGATCTGGTCCTTGGACGCCGTGTAGTAGCGGATCCGCAGCGCTCGCCCGTCCCGCAGGGCCCGGGCGACCTCCTCGCGGGTCCGCGCGGTCTTCTTGCCTTCGCGCACTCCCCCGCCGACGACCACGCCGGCGGGCTGGGCCTGCCCGGCGGCGGACTCGATCTTGGCGATGGAGCGGCGGACGGCGTCACCGTCGACCACGCCCGGCGTCTCGGCCAGCGCGCGCAGCGCCACCAGCAGCGCGGTCGCCTCGCCGCCGGTCAGCCGCAGCGGGCGGTTCATCCCGGCGTCGTGGGTGACGACGATCGTGTCGCCCTCGAAGGACAGGTCGATCAGGTCGCCCGGCCCGTAGCCGGGCAGCCCGCACATCCACAGCAGCTCGAGGTCCTTGCGCAGCTGTTTCGGCGTGACGTCGAAGTCCTGCGCCGCGTCGTCGACGCGGATGCCCGGGCGCGCCAGCAGGTAGGGCACCAGCGCGAGCAGCCTCGGCATCCGGTCGGTGGACCCGCTCACCGGCCGCTCCCCTGCCGGGCCACGACGGCTTCGAGCCGGTCCTGGACGGTCTTGGCCAGCACGTCGGGTTCGAGCACGACGACGTCGGGGCCCTGCGCGGTGATCCAGTCGGCCGCCGACTCCGGGAAGTAGAGCCCGATCTCGACGAGGTCGCCCTCTTCGCCGTCGACGGCACACCGGCCGACGACGGTGCCGCGGCGGCGGACCCCGGCCGCGCGGCCGTCGGCGACCCACAGCCGGGCGGTGGTCACCGGCGACTGCTCAGTGTCCCCGGTCGCCGTGACGAGCTTCAGCAGGTTGACGCCTTCGGGGCGCTTGACCTCGCCGGGTTTCCCGACGGCGCGGACCTGGCCGGTCACCCGGGACAGGCGGAAGCACCGGGTGGCCCCGCGGTCGCGGTCGTGCCCGACGACGTACCAGCGGGCCCGCCACGACACCACCCCCCACGGTTCGAGGGTGCGCATGATCCGCTCGGGCGAGCCGCTGCGGCGATACTCGAACCGCACGGCCTGGCCGTTCTGGACCGCGGCCAGCAGCGGCCCGAACGCCGGCTCGGCGCGCACGCGCGGCTCGACGATCGTGGGCGCCTGGTCGTCGACCTCCAGTCCGGCGGCGCGCAGCTTCACGAGCGCGCCGTGGGCCTGCCCGGTCAGCTCCGGGGAGTCCCACAGCCGGGACGCCAGCGCGACCGCGGCGGCTTCGTCGGGGGCGAGGTCGATCTCGCCGAGCTCGTAGTCGCGGCGGGCGATGCGGTAGCCCTCGATGGCGTCGAAGGCGGAGTTGCGGCCGGTTTCCAGCGGGATGCCGAGCTCGCGCAGCTCGGTCTTGTCCCGTTCGAACATCCGGAAGTAGGCATCGTCGCTGACGGCGTCGCCGTAGCCGGGCACGATGCCGCGGATCCGCTCGGCAGTGAGGTACTGCCGGGTGGACAGGAGGGCCAGCACCAGATTGACCAGCCGTTCGGCGCGTGCGGTGGACACCCGGTAGAGCCTAGCCCGCGCCGCCCGGCTCGATCGTGAGGTCCGGTGTACGCGCGTCGTAGTCGGCGCGGGCGGCGTCGACGGCGTCGAAGTTTGCCTCGGCCCAGTCCTTGAACCCGGCCACCAGCGCGCGCAGGGATTCCCCCAGCGGCGTAAGGGAATAGTCGACGCGGACGGGCACCGACGGGGTGACCTCGCGGCGCACCAGGCCGTCGCGTTCGAGCACCCGGAGGGTCTGGGTGAGCATCTTCTGGCTGACCCCGGCGATGCGCCGCGAAAGGTCGCTGTAGCGCCGCGGGCCGTCACCGAGCGCGACCAGGACGAGGCTGACCCACTTGCCGGCGATCTCGTCCAGGAGCTTCCGGGTGGGGCAGGCCGCGAGATAGGCGTCGTAGGCGGCTCGTTCGGCCTGCCGCCGCTGTTCCGCCGTGCGCGTGGGCACCGGACGTACCTCCTGGTGGGGTGGGCACCTGCGAGTGCGTACTTCCCGATGGAGAGTAGCTCCCCTTACGTTCGTGGGGAAGGTCCGGTTACGGGAACGGAGATGAAGATGCGTGCGATGGTGGTCCGCCGGTTCGGTGGCCCGGAGGTCCTGGAGCCCGTCGAGGTGCCGGTGCCGGAGCCCGGTCCGGGGCAGGTGCGGATCCGGGTGGCGGCGGCCGCGGTGAACCCGGTCGACCTCGCCACCCGCGCCGGGCTCCTGACCGAGGCTGGCGTGGTCCCGCCACGGGAGGTGCTCGGCCTGGGCTGGGACGTCGCCGGGGTGGTCGAAACCGCCGGCGGGGGTTTCGCGGCGGGTGACGCGGTGGTCGGCCTGCGCGACCGGATCGCCACCCCGCTGGGCGCGTACGCGGAGTGGATCGTGCTGGACGCGTCGGCGGTCGCTCCGGCCCCGGCGGGTGTTTCTCTTTGCGAAGCCGCGACGCTGCCGCTCAACGCGCTGACCGCCGCACAGGCGCTGGACCTCGTCGAGACGACCGGGACGGTGCTGGTCACCGGGGCGGCGGGCGCGGTGGGCGGGTACGCCGTCGCCTTGGCCAAGGTGCGTGGGCTCCGGGTGGTCGCGGTCGCCGCGGCCGCCGACGAGGAGCTGGTGCGGGGGTTCGGCGCGGACGAGTTCCTGCCGCGCGGGCCTTCGCTCGGCGATCGGGTGCGTGCGCTGGTGCCGGGCGGGGTGGACGCGGTCCTGGACCCGGCGCTGCTGGGGCTGGAGGCGCTCGACGCGGTCCGCGGGGGCGGGGAGTTCGTCGCCTTCGCGGCGGGCGCCGCGCCGATCCCGCTGCGCGGGGTACGAGTGAGCAGCGTCTGGATCAGGGCGGACGGCGAGCGGCTGGCCGAGCTGTCCCGGTTGGCGGAGAAGGGGGTACTGCCCCTGCGGGTGGCGGAGGTGCTGCCGATGTCGGAGGCGGCGACGGCCCACGAGCGGCTCGCGGCGGGCGGCCTGCGCGGCCGGCTCGTGCTGACACCGTAAGGGCCAAAGCGCCCCAATGTGGCGCTGGTTGCGTCCAGCGCACCCAATGCCACATTGGGTGCGTCCAGCGCACTCAATGCCACGTTGGGGCGCTCGGGGCGTGGCGATCACCGCACTAGCCTGGAGCGCATGGATGATCGCGTTCTCCTCGTCACCGGTGCCTCTCGCGGCCTCGGCGCCGCGACCGCGCGGCTGGCCGCCGCCTCCGGGTTCAAGGTCGCCCTCGTCGCCCGCAACGCCGGGTCCGTCGCCGGCCTCGCGGCCGAACTCGGGGAAGAGCGGGCCCTCGCCCTCGGTGCCGATGTCGGCGATTGGCCGGGCATCTCCGGTGCCGTCGATCGGACCATCGAGCGGTTCGGCCGGCTCGACGCCGCCTTCGCCAACGCCGGGATCGGCGTCGGGACCTCCTTCTTCGGCGACGATGACCCAGACCCGCGGGCCTGGGAGGAGATGGTCCGCACCAACGTCCTCGGCGCGGCCTACACCGCCCGCGCCGCCTTGCCCGCGCTGAAGGAGTCGGCCGGGCACCTGCTGATCACCGGCTCGGTCGCCGGGCGGTACATCCGGAACGCCAGCATGTACTCGGTGACGAAGTGGGCCGTGACCGGGATGGCCGGGGCGATCCGCGAGGAGGCCGTCGGCACCGGTGTGCGGGTCACGCTCGTCAACCCGGGCATGACCGACACCGACATCCTCAGCGACGAGCAGCGCAAGAAGCCCACGCTGCAGCCGGACGACGTCGCCCGTGCCGTGCTCTACGCGCTGTCCCAGCCGCCCTCGGTGGACGTCAACGAGATCCTGGTCCGTCCCACCGGCCAGGTGCTCTAGCGCAGGCGGGCCACGCGCCCCTGGGCGCCGCTCGCCCAGCAGTTCGCGCCCGCGCAGTCCACGGAGTCGAAGCTGCCGGTGTCGAACGAGGTCCAGTGGCGGCCGCCGTCGGGGCTGTAGTCGCTGCCGCCCGGGCCGACCGCCAGCACTCCGCCGCCGCGCCAGGCCAGCCCGGAGCGGTAGCCGGCCGGGTACTGCGCCGGGGTGTGCCAGGTGCGGCCGCGGTCCCGCGTCAGTGCGACGGCCGGGCCGGGCGCGGCCGGGTTCGCGTAGTCGCCGCCGATCGCGATGCCCTGGCCGGGCGTGCGGAAGGCGACGGCGAACACGCCGGCGGACGGGCTGGACGGCAACGGCGTGTCGCTCGCCGTCCAGTGCCTGCCGCCGTCGCCGGAGTGCAGGACGCGGGCCGTCGCGCCGCCGCCGGTGGCCAGCCAGGCGTCGAACGGGCCGGCGGTGGTGACGCACTGGCCGCTGGCCGCGAACCCGGCCTCGCCGGGCAGCGCGGGCGGGAAGCCGCTGTCGGGCACCTGGCGCCAGCTGCGGCCGCCGTCGAAAGTGGCCTGCACGCGGAACCGGCCGTCGACGGGGTCGCTCATCGCGAGCCCGCGCCACGGGTCGAAGAAGGCGAGGCAGTCGTAGAAGGCCGCGGCGTCGGTGTTCTGGAGGGTCTGGCGCCAGTGCGCGCCGCCGTCGTCGGTCCGGTAGACGCGGGAGTCGGTCCCGGAGCCGATGGAGAGGACCACGGCGTGGTCGGCGTCGAACGCCTCGATGTCGCGGAACTGGAGGGTTCCGGTTTCGGGCGGGCCGACGGACTGCCAGGTGGCCCCGCCGTCGGTCGTCCGCAGGACCGTGCCCTGGGTCCCGCTGACCCACGCCACCCGGGCGCTGACGGCGGACAGGCCGCGGAACTGGGCGGTGACGCCGGTCGGCGTCAGCTCCCACTTCGGCAGGCGCTCCCCCGCCGACGCCGGAGCGGCCACCGAGACGAGCAGGGCGAGCACGAGCAGCACGAGACGCATGGGGCCGATCCTGCCGCAGTCCCGCCCCGACTTTCGTCGCGTCCACGCAAAGCCGTGAATGGCACATTGAGAGACTTCAAGTCCCTCAATGTGCCATTCACGGACCTGGCCTAGAGCGAGCTGATCAGGCGTTCCACGCGTTCGTCGACCGAGCGGAACGGGTCCTTGCACAGGACCGTGCGCTGGGCCTGGTCGTTCAGCTTCAGGTGCACCCAGTCGACCGTGAAGTCACGGCCCGCGGCCTGGGCGGCGGCGATGAAGTCGCCGCGCAGCTTCGCCCGGGTCGTCTGGGGCGGGGTGTCCTTGGCCGCCTCGATCTCGCCGTCGTCGGTGACGCGGCGGACCAGGCCCTTGCGCTGCAGCAGGTCGAAGATGCCCCGGCCACGGCGGATGTCGTGGTAGGCGAGGTCGAGCTGCGCGATGCGCGGGCTGGACAGGTCGAGGTCGTGCTTGTGCCGGTAGCGCTCGACCAGCCGATGCTTGATCGCCCAGTCGATCTCGGTGTCGATCTTGCCGAAGTCCTGCTGCTCGACCGCTTCCAGCGCGCGGCCCCACAGCTCGACGACGCGCTCGTTCGCCGCGGTCGAGCCGTTGTCCTTGAGGTGCTGGACGGCGCGGGCGTGGTACTCGCGCTGGATGTCCAGCGCCGAGGCCTCGCGCCCGCCGGCCAGCCGCACCTGGCGGCGGCCGGTGAGGTCGTGGCTGATCTCGCGGATCGCCCGGATCGGGTTGTCGAGGGTGAAGTCGCGGAACTGGACGCCGGCCTCGATCATCTCGAGCACCAGGTTCGCCGAGCCGACCTTGAGCATGGTCGTCGGCTCGGCCATGTTCGAGTCGCCCACGATGACGTGCAGCCGCCGGTAGCGCTCGGCGTCGGCGTGCGGCTCGTCGCGGGTGTTGATGATGGGCCGCGAGCGAGTCGTCGCGCTCGACACGCCCTCCCAGATGTGCTCGGCACGCTGGGAGAGGCAGTAGACCGCGCCGCGCGGGGTCTGCAGCACCTTGCCGGCGCCGCAGATGAGCTGGCGGGTCACCAGGAACGGGAGCAGCACGTCCGCGATCCGGGAGAACTCCCCCGCGCGGGTCACGAGGTAGTTCTCGTGGCAGCCGTACGAGTTGCCCGCCGAGTCGGTGTTGTTCTTGAACAGGAAGATGTCGCCGCCGATGCCCTCGTCGGCGAGCCGCCGTTCGGCGTCGACCAGCAGGTCCTCGAGGATCCGCTCGCCGGCCTTGTCGTGCGTGACGAGCTGGACCAGGTCGTCACACTCGGCTGTCGCGTACTCGGGGTGCGAGCCGACGTCGAGGTAGAGCCGCGAGCCGTTCGACAGGAACACGTTGGAGGAGCGTCCCCACGACACGACCCGCCTGAACAGGTACCGCGCCACCTCGTCGGGCGAGAGCCTGCGTTGTCCGTGGAAGGTGCACGTGACCCCGAACTCGGTCTCGATGCCAAAGATCCGCCGCTGCATTCCACCAGAGTAGGCGCTGGACCCCCTCCGACGGTGGGCCGTTCGGGCGTCGACACGCCCCCAGTACGCCACAGACGGTGAAATCTCCCCGAATCAGGCACGATTGGAGCACGGCTCTTGACGGCACACGGAAGGCGGACCTCTTGGCACACCAGCTCATCCGGACGTTCCGGCGGGTCGGCCGGACCGATCGCGCGCTGATGCGGCGCAGCGCCTCGCTGCCGGTCTCACGGGCGGACGACGCGCTGATGGCACTGTCGAGATCCGCGAACAAGTCCCGCCTGTGGTGGGGCGTCGCCGCGCTGCTGGCCACCCGCAAGGGCGCGGCCCGGCGGGGCGCGCTGCGCGGGGTCGTCGCGATCGCCGGGGCGAGCGCCGTGGCGAACCTCGTCGGCAAGCCGCTCTTTCCCCGCCGCCGCCCGGCCGAGGAAGAGGTGCCGATGCACCGCCGCCTGCGGAAACGGCCCACGTCCTCGTCGTTCCCGTCCGGCCACTCCGCGTCCGCGGCGGCCTTCGCGACGGCCGTGACGATGGAGTCGCCCCGGGCCGGTCTAGCGGTGATCCCGGTGGCGCTGGCGGTGGCCTACTCGCGCGTCCACACCGGCGTCCACTGGCCCTCCGACGTCGGCGTCGGCCTGGGGATCGGCGTCGGCGTGGGCCTGGCCACCCGGCACTGGTGGCCGCTGCACGACGACGTCCCGGGCCGCACGGCCCACGACGCGGACGCCCCCGAGATGGTCGACGGCGACGACATGCTCGCGGTGGTCAACCCGAACTCCGGGGTGGCCGGGCAGGACCCGACCGAAGACGTCCGCTTCGCCTGGCCCAAGGCCACGCTGCTCTACCCGGACCCCCAGCAGGACCTCCGCGCCCAGCTCGAAGCCGAGATCGACGCCCGCGGCACGGTCCGCGCGCTCGGCGTGGCGGGCGGGGACGGCACCGTAGCCGCTGTCGCGGCGGTCGCCGCCGAACGCGACCTGCCGCTCGCGCTGGTCCCGGCGGGCACGCTCAACCACTTCGCCCGCGACGTCGGCGTCAGCTCCATGCCCGAAGCCGACGCGGCGACCGAAGTCGGCAACGCCGTCCGCGTCGACCTGGGGGAAGTCGAGATCGAGGGCGCCGACGGGACCGCCCACCGCTGGTTCGTCAACACCGCCAGCCTCGGCGGCTACCCGGAGATGGTGCGGCTGCGCGAGAAGCTCCAGCAGCGGCATCCCAAGTGGCCCTCGGCCGCGATCGCGCTGGCGCGGACGCTGCGGCACGCCAAGCCGCTGACCGTCCGGCTCAACGGCAAGCGCACCCAGGTCTGGCTGCTGTTCGTCGGCAACGGCACGTACGCGCCGAAGGGCTTCGCGCCCAGCCGGCGGCCCGCGCTCGACACCGGCCTGCTCGACATCCGCTACCTGCGCGCCGACCTGCCGTACTCGCGGGCCCGGTTCCTGCTCGCGATGATCACCCGCAGCCTCGCCGCCAGCCACGTCTACCACGAGCTCGACCTGCCGGAGCTGGACGTCGAGCTGCTCGACGGCAACCGCCGCGTCGCCACCGACGGCGAGGTCGGCCCGCTCGGCAACCGGTTCCGCTTCCGGTCGCGGCCCAGCGCCCTCACCCTCTACCGGCTTTAACGGCTCTTTACCTTCTCTCAACGAACCCACAGCTACTCCCCGCTAGCTTCGCGTTCGAGTTGCGGGCAACCATGCCCGCGGCGGGCATTTCGGGGGTTCCGGGTGGCGGAGCCCCGGTTGTCACAGCCAGGGGACGAGCGGGGATTCGATGGACGGGCACGGCCTGGCGAGCGTCATCCACCGGGCCGGGACCGATCCGGTGCTGCCCGGCGACGTCACCGCCCGCGCCCGCGACCTCGGGCCGCTCGAGTCGCCGCTCATCTGGCTGGCCCTCGCCTCGGCCGCCGTCGCCGTCCTCGCCGTCGTCGTCGCGCTCTGGTACCACCGCCGCGTCCGGCGCTGGGGGTTCACCGCGTTCGGCGTGCTCCTGCTGCTGGCCGCGGTCACCGCCTTGAACAGCTACGTCGGGTACGTCCGCACTTCCGACGACCTCGCCCGCCTCCTGCAGCGCGGCCCCGGCGTCGTCAACCTCGCCGGCCACCTGCTCGACGACGGCAAGGAAGCTCCCGAACCGTCCTCGGGTTCGTCGCCGGATTCATCGGACTCGTCGTCGGCGCCGCACGCCGGCACGGGCACGGCCGCCGCGGCCGGCCAGCGGATCGACGTCGTCAACCTTCCCGACCCCGCCCACGGGGTCCCGTCGGGCAGCAACTACGTCATCCTCCCGCCCGGGTACGGCACCGACACCACCCGCCGCTACCCGGTCGTCTACCTGATCCACGGCTACCCGTTCGGCGGCCCCCGCGACTGGCTCACCTCCGGCGACGCCCCCGGCACGCTCTCGGCGCTGCAGCAGGCCAACGTCACCGCCCCGATGATCGTGGTCAGCGTGGACCTGACCGCCGGCAACCCCAGCACCGACTGGGAATGCCTGAACGTGCCCGGCGGCCCCCAGCTGGAGACCTACCTCGCCTCGACCGTCGTCCCGGCCGTCGACCACCGCTACCGGACCATCGCCGACCGGGCCCACCGCGCGCTCGGCGGCATGTCCGGCGGCGGCTTCGGCGCGCTCAACATCGGCCTCCACCACGTCGACGAGTTCGCCACCCTGGTGATCGCCCTGCCCTACGACGACCTCAACGACTCCATCGGCATCCTCGACGGCAACCAGGCCGCGATCGCCGCCAACACCCCCCGGCGCTACCTGCCGGGCATGAAGTTCAGCGCGCCGATCTCGGTGATGCTCGCCGTCGGCACCGGCGCCCCCACCGACGTCACCACCGCCCGGCGGATCGCCGACGCGCTGCGCGCCCGCGGCCAGGAAGCGGTCGTCCACGCCGAACGCGGCTTCAACCACACCTGGCACACCGCCCGCGCCACGCTGCCGTACCTGCTGGCCTTCGCCGACCAGAACTTCCGGGCCTCGCCCGCGGTGTCCTGAAACCCGGTTGCCGCGGCCGGGAAGCTTGAGCATCGACCTCGTCACACACTCCGCGACCGGGCCGGCCGAGCACAGCAGGAAAACGCCGGGTGCGGCCACTCGGCCACACCCGGCGTCTTCACCGCGAAACTATTCGCCTTCCGGCTTCGCCTCCGGCTCCTCGCCCTGCGGGTCCGGGACCGGCAGCAGCGTGTCCAGCGCCGCACCCGTCAGCCGCCGGAACGACCGCCGCGGACGGTCGCGGTCCAGGACCGCCACCTCCAGCTTGATCGGGTCCGCGTCGCTGTTCCCGTTCGCCGGGGCGTTCGACGACGAAGACCCGCTCGACGAGGACGCCGGCGCCGGCTGGGTCGGCGTGCGCAGCGCGGCCACCGCCAATCCCAGCGCCGCCTGCAGGTCCAGGCCGTCCTCGAACGTCTCCTTCAGCTTCGCCGCGATCTTCTCGTTCTGCCCGCCCATCACGATGTACTGCGGCTCGTCGAAGATCGACCCGTCGTAGGTCAGCCGGTACAGCTGGTCCTCCGCCGCGCTCGCCGCGACCTCCGCCACGCAGACCTCCACCTCGAACGGCTTCAGCTGCTCGGTGAAGATGCTGCCCAGCGTCGCCGCGTACGCGTTCGCCAGCGCCCGCGCGCTCACGTCACGCCGGTCGTACTGGTAGCCCTTCAGGTCCGCGTGCCGGATGCCCGCCACCCGCAGGTTCTCGAACTCGCTGTAGCGCCCGACCGCGGCGAACCCGATCCGGTCGTAGATCTCGGAAACCTTGTGCAACGTGGCCGACGGGTTCTCCGCCACGAACAGCACGCCGCCCGCGTACTTCAGCACCACCACGCTCCGGCCGCGCGCGATGCCCTTGCGCGCCAGCTCGGAACGCTCCCGCATCAGCTGCTCGGGAGAGGCATACAACGGCATCGTCACGGTGTGCGCTCCAGGTCTTTCGGTGTTCCAACGTTCACTGTGGTCCGGCTCCGGTCACGAAACCCGGCGCTGATGACGCTCGATCCGCCCCGCCACGACGGCTTCCGCCACCGCCGCCGCCTCGGCCGTGGGCAGCTGCACGGCGCCGTGCTCCGCGGTGACCGTCACGACGGTCGGGAAGATCCGCCGCACCAGGTCCGGCCCGCCCGAGGCGGTGTCGTCGTCCGCCGCGTCGAACAGCGCCTCCACCGCGACCCGCACCGCACTCTCGACGTCGGCGTCCGGGTCGTGCAGCTTCTTCAACGCCGACTTCGCGAACAGCGAACCCGAACCGATGGACGCGTAGCCGCCGTTCTCCTCGTATCGCCCGCCCGCGGCGTCGTACGACACGATCCGCCCGGCGTGCTTCGCGTCCTCGGCGTCCAGGTCGTACCCCACGAACAACGGGATCGCCGCCAGTCCGGCCATCGCCATCTCGAGGTTCGCCTTGACCATCCCGGCCAGCTTGTTCGTCTTGCCGTCCAGCGACAGCGAAACGCCCTCGATCTTCTCGTAGTGCGCCAGCTCCACCGCGTACAGCCGCACCATCTCCACGGCCAGCCCCGCCGTGCCCGCGATGCCCACCGCCGAATACTCGTCGGTGACGTGCACCTTCTCCATGTCGCGGCTCGCGATCAGGTTCCCCGACGTCGCCCGCCGGTCACCCGCGATCAGCACCCCGCCCGCGAAGGTGCACGCGACGATCGTCGTCCCGTGCGGCACACCCAGCTCCGCCGTGCCGCCGGCCACCCGCCGCTCCGGAAGCAGCTCCGGCGCCTGTACCCGCAGAAAGTCCGAAAACGACGACGTCGCCGACGAGAAGTATGCGGCAGGCAGCGCGGGACCCGAGATGCCCCTGGTGTTGTCCATACGTGCTCAAAAATCCCATCTGTGCGGGCCAGGCAAGCCGCAGCCCCGCGCCGGGCGGCCTCCAGGCCACCACCACGCGGGACCCCGGCCGCCGGCTGAACGGTCGGCAAGGGCACGGGGCCCCAGGCGGCTATTCGCCGCCCTTCTGCACGTAGGCCCGGACGAAGTCCTCGGCGTTCTCTTCGAGCACGTCGTCGATCTCGTCGAGGATCGTGTCCACGTCCTCGCCGAGCTTCTCGCGCCGCTCCTGACCCGCCGCGCCGGTGTCCTCGAACTCCTCGTCGGAGTCACCACCGCCGTGCTTTTCGATCTTTTCCTGGGCCATCTCGCCTCCCGGTGTGGCTGATGTTTCCTAGCCTACCCAGCGGCCCCGACATTCGGGGCAACGCCGGTGTGCCGACCGCCTAGTCCGAACCGGTGAGCGCCTCCACCAGCTCCTCCGCCGTCGCCGAGTTGTCCAGCAACTTGCCGACGTGCGCCTTCGTCCCCCGCAGCGGCTCCAGTGTCGGGATCCGCACCAGCGACTCCCGGCCCACGTCGAAGATGACCGAATCCCACGACGCCGCCGCGATCGACGTCGCGTACTTCTCCAGCGCCCGGCCCCGGAAGTACGCCCGGGTGTCCGACGGCGGCGTCGTCACCGCGGCCAGCACCTCTTCCTCCGCCACCAGCCGCTTCATCGACCCGCGCGTGACCAGCCGGTTGTACAGGCCCTTCGCCAGCCGCACGTCCGAGTACTGCAGGTCGACCAGCCGCAGCCGCGGCGCGCCCCAGGCCAGGTTGTCGCGCTGCCGGTACCCCTCCAGCAGCCGCAGCTTCGCCGGCCAGTCCAGCCGGTCCGCGCACTCCTGCGGGTCGCGCGCCAGCGCGTCCAGCACCTCGCCCCAGACCCGCAGGACCTCCTTCGACGCCTGGTCCGCACCGGTGCGTTCCAGGTTCTGGGAAGCGATCTCGTGGTAGGCGAACTGCAGGTCCAGCGCGGTGTACTTCTTGCCGTTCGCCAGCGCCACCTGCTGCTTCAGCGTGGGGTCGTGGCTGATCTGGTGGACCGCCTTGACCGGCTCGTCCAGCTTCAGGTCGTCGAACCGGATGCCCGACTCGATCAGGTCCAGCACCAGCGCCGTCGTCCCGACCTTCAGGTACGTCGAGTACTCCGACATGTTCGCGTCGCCGATGATGACGTGCAGCCGGCGGTACTTGTCCGCGTCCGCGTGCGGTTCGTCGCGGGTGTTGATGATCCCGCGCTTCAACGTCGTCTCCAGGCCGACCTCGACCTCGATGTAGTCCGCACGCTGGGAGAGCTGGAACCCGGCCTCCTCGCTCTGCTGGCCGATCCCGACCCGGCCCGAGCCGGTCACGACCTGCCGCGACACGAAGAACGGCGTCAGCCCGGCGATGATCGCCGTGAACGGCGTCGAGCGCGCGCACAGGTAGTTCTCGTGCGTGCCGTAGCTCGCGCCCTTGCCGTCGACGTTGTTCTTGTACAGCTGCAACGGCGGCTGGCCCGGCACGGAAGCGGCCTTCATCGCCGCCTCCTCCATCACGCGTTCGCCCGCCTTGTCCCAGATGACCGCGTCCCGCGCGTTCGTCACCTCGGGCGCCGAGTACTCCGGGTGCGCGTGGTCCACGTACAGCCGCGCGCCGTTGGTGAGGATGACGTTCGCCGCGCCCAGGTCCTCGACGTCCGGATCGTGCCCCGGCCCGCCGGGCCCGGTCAGGTCGAACCCGCGCGCGTCCCGCAGCGGGCTCTCCACCTCGTAGTCCCACCGCGCCCGCCGGGCGCGCGGGATGTCGGCCGCCGCCGCGTAGGCCAGCACGACCTGGGTGGAGGTGAGTACCGGGTTCGCCGTCGCGTCGCCCGGCACGGAGATGCCGTACTCGACTTCGGTTCCCATGATCCGCCGCATGTCCCCACCCTACGGGGTCGAACTGGTGGAACGATGCACCCATGCCAGGCAGTGACGAACTCGTTGCCCTCTATGACCAGGCCGGCTCGGTGGCCGGCGAGACCACCCGCGCCCGCGTCCGCGCCGAGGGCCTGTGGCACGCCGCCGGCGTCGTCCTGGTCCGTTCGGGTGACGGCAAGGCCGTTTACGTGCACCTCCGCACCCCGGGAAGGACGTCTTCCCGTCGACCTGGGACTGCTGGGCCGGCGGCATGGTCGCCGCCGGCGAGACCCCGGCCGAGTGCGCCCGCCGCGAACTCGCCGAAGAGCTCGGCGTCCAGGGAGTGGAACCCGTCCCGCTGTTCACCAAGATCTACGACGACGGCCGCAACCGCTGCCACAACTTCGCCTTCGAGGTCCGCTGGGACGGCCCCATCCGCCACCAGGCCGAAGAGATCGCCGAAGGCCGCTGGATCACCCTGGCGGACCTGCGCGCCTGGGTCGACGACCCGGCCCCGGAACTGCCGTTCATCCCCGACGGCCGCGAAGGCGTCCAGGAATGGTTCCGCCGCTACGGCTGAGCCGTCAGCTTCGCCGTCATCGCGGGCAGCAGGCGCTTGGCCGCGTCCACCGCGCGGGCCTCGGTGCTCGCCGAGACCGTCAGCCCCGACACGAGCCTTCCCTTGGCCAGCAACACCGTGCAGGTCTTGCCGTCGCACCAGGCACGCTGCAGCTCGACGCCCGGCTGGGCCGGGACAGTCACCGTCTTGCCCGCGCAGTCCGCCTCCGCGACGACCCGGGCGGCCGTCCCGTCCGGGTACGCGACGACGCGGTGGCTCAGCACCGACCCGCTGGGGTAGCGCCAGGTCGCGGTCCGGCTGCTCGCCGAGGGCCCGTCCGCCAGGCACCCCGAAGCCTCACCCGAGCCCGGCTGCACACCTTCCTCGGCGACGTCGGTGTCGGACAGCAACGCCCGCTCCGCGAGCCGGCCGGGATCGGGCACTACCGCGGAAGGCGTGACCGGAGCCGCCTTCGCGGCACTCACCGGAGCGTCCGAGACGGGCGGGACCGCCGAGGACGTGGGCACCGGATCGTCGTAGTACGTCTCCAGGTTGTTCGGATCGGGCCCGTCGCAGCCCGTGAGTCCCACCAACGCGACCGCGGCCAACGCGATCGCCTGCCGATGACGCACCTGCTCCGGCCTCCTGTCGTCCTTGGCGTGCAGCGAAGGGTAGTGCAGCCCTTCAGTCCCACGCCAAGGAGGACCGGTGCCGCCAGTACTCGCCCGGTTCCTCGGCGAGCGCGGCCAGCGCGTCCCGTTCCGCGGCGGTCAGGTCCAGCGCCGTGGCCCGCAGGTTCGCCGCCAGCTGCGCGGTGCTCGCCGGGCCGATGACCGCGCGGTCGACCCAGTCCGGCGCCAGCGCCGCGGCCACCGCGACCGCGTCCGGCCCGGTCCCGTGCGCCGCCGCGATGTCCCGCACGACGGACGGCGCTTCGACCGCCAGCCTGCCGTTGGCCAGGGTTTCCTTGACCAGCACCCGTTTCCCGGCCGCGTGTGCCGCGGCGAGGGCCCGGCCCGCCGACGGCTCGAGGACGTTCCACGTCGACTGCACCGCCGAGAACACCGGGCGTCCCGCGGCTTCCAGCGCGAACGCCCGCTCGATCGCGTCCGCCTGCGCCGGCCCGGACGTCGAGAACCCCACCGCGACACCGTTCGCGGACAGCTCCGCCAGCGCTTCCAGGAGCGGCTCGTCGGTGAACAAAGGACTGTCCACAGTGAGCGAATGCACCTGGTGAAGACCCACCCGATCCCCCAGCAGCGCCAGGGTTTCCGCCCACTGCGTGGCGAACCGCGCCGCCGAATGCTCCTTCACCTCGTGCACGTCGGCGTCGAGCCGCCAGTCCCCGACGTACGCGTAACCCCACTTGCTGGAGACCTCGACGTCGGCGTGCCCGCGTTCGGCGAGCCAGCCGGCCAGGAACTCTTCCGAACGCCCGTAGGACCGGGCCACGTCGACGTGCCGGACACCGGCGGCGTAGGCGGCGTCGAGCACCTCGGACGTCGCCGCCCGCATCGAAGCGACGTCCCGCACCGGCGGCAGCGCCCCGTCCCGGCCGAGGTTGATGTAGGCGGGCCTGCCCAGCGCCGCCAGGCCGAGCGCGATGCGGTCCACGGATCCCCTCACGCCGTCTGCTTGTGCCGGAGGATGGCCAGCCACTGATCGGAGTTCTGGGCCTGACGGTGGAGCTTTTCCAGCCGCGCGGCCGGCGCCCGGACGTAGCCCTTGCCGAAGACCGGCGCGATCTGGCGGAGGCTGGCGCCGCCTTCGCGGGCGGCGAGCAGCAGCCAGTCCGACGCGTCGGCGCACGCGGCGGACGCCCGGCGGAACTCGCCGAGGAGGTCGATGAGCTCCTGAGCGTTCACCTCCCCCGCCTGGACGGCGGCCGCGGCCGTCTCCAGCCAGGCCAGGATGTCGGACTCCGTGATCGGCGCGCGCGGCCGCCGGGTTTCTTCGCTCACGCCCGTGAGTATAGGTCGTTATACGCCGATATACTGGGAGCGACACCATGACGACGCGCACCGAATCCCAGGCCGACGTCGAGCAGCTGCTCGACGTGTTCAAGGCGCTCGCGAACCCGGTGCGGCTACAGGTACTGCAGTGGCTGCGGGAGCCGGAACGGCACTTCCCGGTGGAGCGGGCGATTGCCGACCCGGTGGAGGTCGGCGTGTGCGTGAGCCACATCCAGGAGAAGCTGGGGCTCGCGCAGTCGACGGTCTCGGCGTACATGGCGTCGCTGCAGCGTGCCGGGCTGGTCCGGGCCACGCGCGTCGGCAAGTGGACGCACTACAAGCGCGACGAAGCCCGGATCGCCGAGTTCGTCGCGATGCTCGGCCACTCCCTCTGACCCCTCCCCTCCCCCGCTACACCACCCGCCCGGCCACTCATATCGAAAATCTGCGATACTTCGAAGTATGGGTACGATCGAGGACATGCGGCTCGGCCGCTACGGGATCTGGACGTTCGACTTCGAGGACCAGCCGGCCGCCCTGATCCGGGACTCCGTGCAGGAGCTGGAAGAGCTCGGCTGGCCGGCGATCTGGATCCCGGAGAGCGACGGGCGGGAAGCCCTGACGCACGCCGGGTTCCTGCTGTCGGCCACCGAACGCCTCGCCGTGGTCAACGGGATCGCGCAGATCTGGTCCCGTGGTCCGCAGTGGACCCGGGGTGCGGCCCTGCTGCTGGCGGACGCCTACGCGGACCGCCACCTGCTCGGCCTCGGCTTCGGCGCCGGGAAGCCCGGCGCGAAGCCGCTTCGGGCGATGAACGACTACCTCGACGCCCTGGACACCGTCACCAACGGCAACCCCCGGCCACGCGCACCGATGCGACGGCTGCTCGCGGCGTACGGCCCGAAGATGCTGGAGCTGGCCCGCGACCGATCGGCGGGCGCCCACACCTACCACGTGACCCCGGAACACACCGCCCAGGCGCGCGAGATCCTCGGTGACAGCCCGTTCCTCGGCGTCGAGCAGGCCGTGCTCTTCGAAACCGACGCGGCCAAGGCGCGGGAGGTCGCCCGCGCCCACCTGCACCTGTACCTGACCTCGGAGTACAACGTCGCGAAGTTCCGGCGGCTCGGCTACACGGAAGCGGACATCGACGGCGGCCGCGGCAGCGACCGTCTCGTCGACGACCTGGTGTTCTGGGGCGATCTCGAGACGATCACCGCGAAGCTGGGCGGACACCTCGACGCGGGCGCCGACCACGTGGGCGTCCAGGTCGTCGGGGTCGAGCCGGGCACCTCGGCCATGCCGCACTGGCGGCGACTGGCCGAGGTGCTGCTAGCCGGGTGAGCCGAACCGCGCGGTGCAGTGCCACACGCGCTTGAGCACCTGGGGGTCGTGCCGGCCGGCGCGGACGGCGTCGCCGATGACGCGGGCATCCAGCCACCCGCCCTGGGCGATGTCTTCGCCGGCCCGCACGGCGTCCGCGCCGCGGTAGTCCGCGTGCTCGGCGAGCTTGGCCACCGGCAGCCGGAACCCGTGGTGCCAGCAGATCGGGAACCGGAACTCCGCGGCGGCCGCTTCGACGTCGGTGCCCCGGAAGGACGGGTCCAGCACCAGGGCCGCGACGTCGTCCGGCAGCCGCAGCGGGCCGTGGACGTGGGCTTCGATGTAGTCGTCGAGCTCGTCGGGGGCGTCCGCCTCGACGAGGGGGATCAGTGGCATGTGCGTGCTCGTGCCGAAGTGCGTCGGCTCGTTGAAGCTGTCCGGATAGCAGAACGTCGTCCGCCCCAGCACTTCGCGTTTGAGCCGGAAGTGCGCCGAACCGAACCGCACCGAGCCGCCGGCCGGGCGGCGGCGGTGGTTGAGTGAGCCGTACTTCGGACGGGCGGACGGTGGCAGTTCGTCGTAGACGCCGCCGAACATCCGGTGTTCCCAGTGCCACCGATCCCCGCCGGGGCGCGCGGTCAGGCCGCCGTTGCTCGTGCCCGTCTCGAACTGCGAGCGGTAGACACCGTCCGTCAGCCAGTGCCGCAGCAGCGACCTCTCCCCCACCAGCCGGTCCGGGTGGAAGTGGATCGTGACGTCCAGGTCCGCCGGCAGCGGCGGCCCGGCGACCCGGTCCGCGACATGCCTGACGGCTTCCGGCCACCGCCGTGCGGTTCTCCCCGCCATGGATGGCACCCTACCGCCGTGGCGGTATAGGTCGTTATACACAACGCGGGGCCGGGAAACCGCTGGCATCGCGGCCGGTTCGCCGGTTTGACTGCGCCCATGCGATCGGCGGAGTTCGGGGTCACGGTGCGGTTCGCGCTGCTGGCGCTGGTGTGGGGTGCGAGTTTCCTGTTCATCAAGGTCGGTCTCGGCGGGCTCTCCCCCGGTCAGGTCGCGCTCGCCCGCGTCGCGCTGGGCGCGCTGGCGCTGGCCGTGGTCCTGGCGGTGCGCCGGCGGCCGCTCCCCCGTGATCCCGTGCTGTGGGGTCACCTCGCGGCCGTGTCGGTGTTGTTGTGCGTGGTGCCGTTCCTGCTGTTCTCGTGGGCGGAGCAGTACATTTCGTCCGGTTTGGCCAGCATCTTCAACGCGACGACGCCGCTGGTCACGATGCTGCTGGCGGCCGCGGCGCTGCCGGAGGAGCGGTTCACGCCGCCGCGGGTGCTCGGCCTGCTGCTCGGGTTTCTCGGCGTGCTCATGATCGTCGGGGTGTGGCACGGCATCGACGTGTCCCACCAGCTGACGGCCCAGCTGGCCTGCCTCGGCGCGACGACGTGCTACGGCGCGTGTTTCGTGTACCTGCGCCGGTTCGTCTCACCACGGGGGACGGATCCGGTGGTCGTCGCGTTCGGGCAGACGGCGTCGGCGACGGTGATCCTCGGCCTGCTGACCCCCGCGATCGCGGCGACGCCGGTGCACCTCGACCTGCCGGTGGTGGCGAGCATGATCGCGCTCGGCGTCTTCGGCACGGGCCTGGCCTATGCCTGGAACACCCGCATCATCGCCGCCTGGGGTGCGGCCAACGCCTCGGCGGTGACGTACCTGACCCCGGTGGTCGGGGTCCTGCTCGGCGTGCTGGTGCTGGGGGAACCGGTGAGCTGGAACCAGCCGGCCGGCGCACTGCTCGTGGTGCTGGGGATCCTCGCCGCCCACGGGAGGTTGCGCCCGCGCCGAAGCAGCGAGCCGAACTCGTCCGTCGTTAGACACGCCGATGGGGCGGCTGCCTAAGCAGCCGCCCCATCGCGCGTCGGAACTACAGGTACTGACCGGTGTTCGTGGCGGTGTCGATCGCCCGCCCCGAGTCCTGGTTCTTGCCGGTGACGAGCGTGCGGATGTAGACGATCCGCTCGCCCTTCTTGCCGGAGATCCGGGCCCAGTCGTCCGGGTTGGTGGTGTTGGGCAGGTCCTCGTTCTCCGCGAACTCGTCGACGATCGCGTCCAGCAGGTGCTGCACGCGGAGACCCGGCTGCTGGGTCTCCAGCACCGACTTGATCGCCGACTTCTTCGCCCGGTCCACGATGTTCTGGATCATCGCGCCCGAGTTGAAGTCACGGAAGTACAGGACTTCCTTGTCCCCGTTGGCGTAGGTCACCTCGAGGAACCGGTTCTCGTCGCTCTCCTCGTACATGCGCTCGACGGTGTGCTGGATCATCGCGTCGAACGTCGCCTTGGCGTCGCCGCCGAACTCGGCGAGGTCGTCGGCGTGGATCGGCAGGCCTTCGGCCAGGTACTTGGAGAAGATGTCCTTCGCGCCTTCGGCGTCCGGACGCTCGATCTTGATCTTGACGTCGAGCCGGCCCGGCCGCAGGATCGCCGGGTCGATCATGTCTTCGCGGTTGGAGGCGCCGATGACGATGACGTTCTCCAGGCCTTCGACACCGTCGATTTCCGACAGCAGCTGCGGCACGATCGTGGTCTCCACGTCGGACGACACGCCCGACCCACGGGTCCGGAAGATCGAGTCCATCTCGTCGAAGAACACGATCACCGGGGTACCCTCGGAGGCCTTCTCCCGCGCCCGCTGGAAGATCAGGCGGATGTGCCGCTCGGTCTCCCCGACGAACTTGTTGAGCAGCTCGGGACCCTTGATGTTCAGGAAGTAGGACTTCCCGTCCTCGTTGTCGCCCCGTGCCGCGGCCACCTTCTTGGCCAGCGAGTTCGCCACCGCCTTGGCGATGAGCGTCTTGCCGCAGCCCGGCGGGCCGTAGAGCAGGACGCCCTTGGGCGGCCGCAGCTGGTACTCCTGGTACAGGTCGGCATGCAGGAACGGCAGCTCGACCGCGTCCCTGATCTGCTCGATCTGCCGGGTGAGGCCACCGATGTCCTCGTAGCGGACGTCGGGCACCTCCTCCAGCACCAGGTCCTCGACCTCCGCCTTCGGCACGCGCTCGTACGCGTAGCCGGCCTTGGAGTCGACCAGCAGCGAGTCGCCCGGCTTGAGCGGCTGCTCCGCCAGCAGATCGGAGAGCAGGACCACCCGCTCTTCGTCCGCGTGCCCGACCACCAGTGCGCGAAGGCTGCCGCCCTCGACGTCGGCGGCGAGCACCTCACGCAACGCGCACACCTCACCGACGCGTTCGAAGCCGCCGGCCTCGACCACCGTGAGCGCCTCGTTGAGCCGCAGCGCCTGACCACGGCGCAACGACGAGAGCTCGACCGCGGGTGAAACCGACACCCGCATCTTCCGGCCGGCCGTGAAGACGTCCACCGTGTTGTCCTCGTACGCCTCGACGAAGACGCCGTACCCGGACGGTGGCTGGGCCAGCCTGTCGACCTCCTCGCGGAGTGCGAGGAGCTGTCCTCGCGCTTCGCGCAGGGTTTCGACCAGTTTGGTGTTGCGCTCGGTGAGCTGGCTCACCCTTTCCGAGGCCTCGGCGAGTCGCTGTTCGAGAACTCGGTTCTGCCTTGGCGAGTCGGTCAGTTTGCGGCGCAGCAGCGCCACTTCCTCCTCGAGAAAACGGATCTGCCGAGCTTGCTCGTCCGCCGTCGTCCCAGCTCCGGATGTTGCTGAAGGGTCGGCCTCCTCGCGCCGACCTCCGGGAAGGTCATGATGCATCGGGCACCTCCTCGGAGTGCTTTTCATTCCACGGTACCGGCGATCACCGACAAGAAAAGCCCTTTCCGCATCACAAGATCGGCGCGTCGCGGTTTCTGAGCCTCCCCCAGCACGGACATTCCCGCAGCGCAAGCGGCCATTTCGGTGCCGTGGCGATGGTGCGAGACGGGTCCGGGCGTGCCGGGGCGAAGCAAGCACGACGGGAGTACCCCGCCGCCGGGGCCGCCAACCCTGCGGGATCCGGGCAATTCCGGCCAGTTCCGCCCTAACCGCGCGGTGGGCGGCCCCGGTGGCTAGCATCGGGCCGACGCCGGACCGGAAGTCAGGCCCGGGTCACGTCGAAGGAACGCTAGGGGGCACCACTCATGACCTACCCGCCGCAGCAACCGGGCGGTTACGGCCGGCAGCCCGGCGGCTACGGGCAGCAGCCCGGGCCCTACGGTCAACCGCAGCCGGGCGGTTACCCCCAGAGCGGGCCCCAGCCGCAGCCGGGCTACGGCGGCACCCAGCAGTTCGGGCAGCCCGATCCGTACGGGCAGCCCCAGCAGGGCGGTTACCCACCCCAGACGGGCCCTCAGCCCCAGCAGGGCCACCCCCAGTACGGGCAGCAGGACCAGTGGGGCCAGCCGCAGCAGGGCTTCGGCGGCTACGACCCGTACGGCGGCGGTGGCTTCGGCGACGCTCCCCCGCCCAAGAAGAAGAAAACCGGGCTCATCATCGCCATCGCGGCGGGCGCGGTGGTCCTCGTCGGCGGCGGCGTGACGGCGCTGGCCCTCACGAACAGCGGCGGCGAGCAGGCCGCGGCACCGCCCGCGAGCAGCAGTTCCGCGGCGCCGACGACCGTGCCGAAGGCGTCCACCCCCAAGCCGAAGAGCACCGCGCCGACCAGCCCGACGTCGAAGAGCAGCAAGCCCGCGGGCGGCCCGGCCCCCGGCGGCAAGCCGAGCTCGCGGGAGCTGTTCGATTCGACGATCTCCGCCTACAACGCGAGTGACGAGAAGTCCCTCGCCGACACCATCTGCCGGAGCGTCTTCGAAGGCACCACCGGCGACATCCCGAAGGTCACGGTGAAGCTGACCGGCACGCCCCAGGACAGCGGGGACAAGTCCACCGTGCGCTACTCGGCCACCGACGGCAGCAAGACCAAGATCGGCACGATGTCGGCGCGGAAGGAATCCGGGCTGTGGTGCCTGTCCAACGTGCAGGCGGACGGCTCGTGAGCCCCCGCAGGCGGTGAACCGCGTCTTCGCCGCCGGGCTGGTCCTGCTCGGCGTGGCCGGCGCGGGTGTCGTGCTGGGCCTGCTGCTCGTCGCCCCGGGTGGCGCCCCGCCCACACCGTCGAGCAAGACCGGCCAGGTGCCGACCCGCTCGTCGCCACCGCCCGTACCCGACGCGGCCGACACGGCGGCGGTGAGCGTGCTGGCCAAGGCGATCGTCGACGCGATCGCCCGGCACGACTCGGCGGCGTTCGGCAAGCTCACCTGCCGCCCGCAGACCGCCGAAGCCCTGGCGAGGCTGCAGCGGATGTGGGACGCGGCCGGCCCGGTCACCGCGACGCTCCCCCGGCCGCCCGAGGTGCGCGGCGAGTCGGCGACGGCGGTGGTCCACGTCGAGGCGGCGGGCGGCACCAAGGACACGCCCTTCCCGCTGCACAAGGAGACCGGCCACTGGTGCGTGCCGGGCTAAGCGGGCGGTGTGAAGCCCTCCGGCAGGCGGGTGGTGCCGTCGGTGCGGGCCCCGGTCAGGTCCGCGTCCGTCAGGTCGGCGCCGGTGAGGTCGGCGCCGCGCAGATCCGCGTCCCGCAGGAGCGTGCCGGTCAGGGTCGCGCCGGCGAGGTTCGCGTTCCGCAGCACCGCGCCCTCGAGGTTCGCTCCCACGAAACAGACCCGCGGAATCGCGAAGCCGGTCAGGTCGGCGCCCCGGAGGTCGACTCGCTCCAGCTCGGACCCCGCGCCCGGTTCGATCATCCCGCCACGGCCCAGTGCCGCGACCGCGGCCGCGACGTCGTCGGCCAGACCGCCTTCGCGGCGGGCCGTTCCGGGCTGCCAGGGCGCCCGGAAGCAGATGAAGGACGTGAGCAGCGCGTGGACGTGCCCGCGATAGCGGGGATCGAGGTCGGCCAGCTGCTCCAGCGCGTAGACGGCGCCCTGCCGGGTCGGCACCTGCTCCGCGCCGAGCTGGTCGATCGCCTTCGTGAACAGGTCGATCGACCGGCTGTCCCGGTTCAGCTGCAGCTGCCGGGACGTCAGGAGCGCACCCAGCCCGACGCCCGCCAGGGCCAAGAGGCCGCCGAGCGCCTGCAACAGCGTGGCGCGGACGTCGTTGACGGCCTTCAGCCGGTCTACCGGTCCCAGTCCCGACGCGGTCCCGACGAGCCAGGACGGCACGAAGACCACGCAAAGCACCGCGAGGCCGGTCACGACGGCCGCCGCCACCGTGAACCCGGCCTTCCGGCGCGGAGACACCCCGGCTAGCCCTTGCCCTTGCTCGGCCGGCGGGACACCCGCGGGGACACGGTGCCGTCCGCCAACCGGCGCGCGGTGAGCAGGAACGCCGTGTGCGCGACCATCCGGTGGTCCGGGCGGACCGCCAGGCCCACCACGTGCCACGGGCGCATCAGCGTCTCCCACGACTCCGGCTCGGTCCAGCACTGCTGTTCGCGCAGCGACTCGGTGACGCGCGAGAGCTGCGTCACTGTCGCGACGTACACCGTCAGCACGCCGCCCGGCACGAGGTGGGCGGCCACGTTCGGCAGCTGCTCCCACGGGGCCAGCATGTCCAGCACGACCCGGTCGACCTCGCCCTCGTGCGAGGCCAGGTCGGCGACCGTCAGCGACCAGTTGGCCGGTTTCTCGCCGAAGAACTTCACGACGTTCCGCTCGGCGTGCTCGGCGTGGTCGTCGCGGATCTCGTAGGAGTGCACCTGCCCGGCCGGGCCGACCGCGCGCAGCAGCGAACACGTCAGCGCGCCGGAGCCGGCCCCGGCTTCGAGCACGCGGGCGCCCGGGAAGATGTCGCCCCACATCACGATCTGCGCGGCGTCCTTCGGGTAGATCACCTGCGCGCCGCGGGGCATCGAGAGCACGTAGTCCGGCAGCAGCGGGCGCAGCGCCAGGTAGGTCGACCCGCCCGCGGAGGTGACGACCGACCCTTCGGGACGGCCGATCAGGTCGTCGTGGGCCAAGCCGCCGCGGTGGGTGTGGTACTCACCGCCGTCGGCCAGCGTCAGGGTGTAGTGCCGCCCCTTCGAGTCGGTCAACTGCACCCGATCACCCGCGCGAAACGGTCCGCTGACCGACAACACTTCCTCCTGTACTGTGCCGTTCGTTACCAATCGGCTGCTTTTGTCGACTCAGTAACCCGTTTGGCCGACGCCAGATCTTCGCAGGCCGCGCGGGCCGGGGCCTCAGCGGGTACGGCGGTTCAGCGCGGCACGCAGGTCGTCCCGGCGCAGCACGCCCGCCGGGCGGCCCTCGTCGTCGACCACGAGGAACTGCCACGCCGGGGTCTCGCGGACCCGCTCGACGACGTCCTCCCCGGGCTCCGACGCCAGGAGCACGGTCTCGGCCCGGATCGGCTCGGCCGCCAGTTCGGCGGGCGCGTGCGGCGACGTGCTCGCGAGCCGCTCCGCGGCGCCCTCGTCGAGGAGCCCGGCCGCCACTCCGTCGGCGCGGACCAGCACCACGCCCCGGCCGGCGGAGGCGGCCAGCGCGTCCGACACCGGGCTCTCGGCCGGCAGCTGCAGCACCGGCCGGACGAGTTCGCCGAGGACGAGACCCTCCGGCCACGTCCGGCGTGTCTCGGCGGCCAGTTCCGACCGCGCGCCCAGGATCACGAACCACGCCGTGACGACGCAGACACCCAGCCGCAGCCACCGGTCCGGGCTCGCCGTCGCCAGGCCCCACAGCGCCCACACGAGCAGGCCCGCCGCCACGACCGCGCCGCCGGCGACCGCGGCGCGCGTCCCCTTCGCGCGAGTGCCGGTGACCGCCCAGACACCGGCGCGGACCAGCCTGCCGCCGTCCAAGGGCAGTCCGGGCAGCAGGTTGAACACGCCGACGGCGAGGTTCGCCACCGCGCATTCGGCCACCAGGAGCCAGACCGCGCCGTCCGGGGGGGACGGCGAACATCAGGAGACCGCAGAACCCGCCGAGCAGCAGCGACACCGCGGGGCCGGCCGCGGCGACCAGACCTTCGTCGCCGGGCCGTTTCGGCGTGCGGGCCACTTCGGACAGGCCGCCGAGCAGGAACAGGCGCAGCCGCCGCACGGGGATCCCCAGCCGCAGCGCGACCAGGCAGTGCCCGAGCTCGTGGGCGAGCACCGACAGACCCAGCAGCAGCGCGAACGCGCCCGCCAGCAGCCACGACGTCGGCGCCGTGGCGTCCGGCAGCAGCCGTCCGACGAGCGGCGCGTACAGCACGACGACGATCAGCGAGCCGATCCACCAGGACGGCGCCAGCAGCACCGGCACCCCGGCGACCCGGAACAGCAGGAGGCCGCCGTCCGGGAGGACGGCCCGCCGGGTGCCCCCGGTGCCCTGCTCACTGGTCGCGGCCATCCCGAGAGCCTAGAGCCCCCGGTGTGGGTAGCGGGTGATCCGGCCCCGGTGGTGTCGCGACCGGACGACACACGTACCGGGATGGACGACACGTCCGGTGCGGGACGAGGTGGCGGGCGTTGCGGTCGCCGGAACTGTCGGACCCCGGCGTTACGCTCTGCCCATGCCCGACGCCGACACTGTGACCACCGGCCCGCCCACCGCTTCCGCCGTCGCCACCGAGGTACGGCGGCGGCCCGCGTTGTCGCCGTCACGGGCCAGTGACTTCAAGCAGTGCCCGCTGCTCTACCGGTTCCGCGCGGTGGACCGGCTGCCGGAGGTCCCGACCAAGGCCCAGCTGCGCGGCACGCTCGTCCACTCGGTCCTGGAGCGGCTGTTCGCGCTGCCCGCCGCCGACCGCGTCCCGCCGCGGGCTCGCGAGCTGCTCGGCCCGGCGTGGACGGACCTGTCCGCGGACCGTCCGGAGTGGACCGAGCTGTTCGACGGCGAGAAGCCCGGCGACCACGAGGAATGGCTGCGGTCGGCGGAAAAGCTGCTGGACGCCTACTTCGAGCTGGAGGACCCGCGCCGGCTCGAACCGGAGGCCTGCGAGCTGCACGTCGAGATCGAGCTCGGCTCCGGCGTCCTGCTGCGCGGCTACATCGACCGGCTCGACGTCGCGCCGACCGGCGAGATCCGGGTCGTGGACTACAAGACCGGCGCCGCGCCGCGCGAAATCGGCGAGGCCAAGGCGATGTTCCAGATGAAGTTCTACGCCGTGGTGCTGTGGCGGCTGCGCGGGATCGTGCCCCGCCAGCTCAAGCTCATGTACCTGACCGACGGCCAGTCCCTCGCCTACACGCCCGACGAAGCCGAGCTGCTCCGCTTCGAGCGCACGCTGGAAGCCATCTGGCAGGCCATCCTCAAGGCGGGCAAGACGGGCGACTTCCGGCCGAACAAGAGCAAGCTGTGCAACTGGTGCGACCACCAGGCGCACTGCCCCGAGTACGGCGGCACGCCGCCGGAATACCCCGGCTGGCCGGAGCCCGACGCGGGCGACGAGACACCGCTGGACCGGGCGGACTGATGGCCGACGCCTTCTACGTCCCGCTCGGCGGCGGCCGGTTCTCCGCGACCGGGCACACGGCCGGGCCGTGGACCCCGGACGCCCAGCACTTCGGCCCGCCGTCGGCGTTGCTGGTCCACGCCCTCGAAAACGTCGAACAGACGCACCCGGCGGAGCTGGCCAGGGTGACGGTCGAGATCCTCGGCCCGGCCCCGGTCGCCGAACTCACCGTGCGGGCCCGCGTGGAACGGCCCGGCCGGTCGGTCGAACTGCTGCAGGCCGAGCTGGTGAGCGCGGATCGCGTCGTGGCGCGAGCCTCGGCGTGGCGGATCGCGACGGCGGACACGGCGGAGATCGCCACCGACGCCGGCCCGCTGCTGCCGTCACCGGGCAGCGTCGGCGAGTCGCCGTGGCCGGAGGGCTGGCAGGGCGGCTACCTCGACGCGGTGGAGTGGCGCGCGGTGCGCGGCGGCATGGACGTCCCGGGGCCGGCGGCGGTGTGGGCGCGCCAGCGTGTCCCGCTGGTCGACGGCGAGGAACCGAGCGGCCTGCAGCGGCTGTTCACGGTCGCCGACTCCGGCAACGGCGTGTCGAACTACCTCGACCCGCGGAAGTGGTGGTTCATCAACGCCGAGCTGACCGTGCACCTGCGGCGGACGCCGTCCGGGGAGTGGATCGGCCTGGACGCGGTCACGCTGGTCGGGCGGCACGGCGCCGGCACGGCGACGAGCATCCTGCACGACGCGGACGGCCCGGTGGCCACCGGCGCCCAGGCGCTGATGGTCCGGCCGCGACAGGCCGGGGGCGGATAGCCACCCAGAACGGGCCCGCATCCAATAACCTTCGCGGAACGACCGACTTGAGGAGCGCTCCGGCATGCAGATCACCTCGGTGGTCAACCAGAAAGGCGGGGTCGGCAAGACCTCACTGAGCGTCGGCACCGCGGCGGCCCTGGCCGAGCGGGGCCGGCGGGTGCTGCTGGTCGACCTCGACCCGCAGGGCCACGCGACGACCGAGATGCTCGGGTTGTCCGAGGTCCCCCCGGACCGGCCGAGCCTGGCGAAAGCGCTGGCCAAGACGTGGAAGGGCCCGATCGAGGAGATCGTCGTCCCGCACCCGCGCAGCAATCTCGGCAAGGGCGGCGCGCTCGACGTCGTGCCGACGTCGCCGGGGATGTTCGACCTGATCCGGCGGCTCGACTCGTTCCGCGTGCCCGGCTGGCAGCTCGCCCGGGTCATTCAGTTCGCCAACTACGACCACTGCGTCATCGACTGCCCGCCGGCGCTGGACGTGCTGACGAACAACGCGCTGGCGGCGTCGCACGGCATCCTGGTGCCGGTCCAGCCGGACAAGACGAGCATCCGCGCGCTGCGGCTGCTGGCGGACCAGGTCCGGTACGTCGAGCAGACGGTCGGCCGTCCGTCGCTGTCGTGGTTCGGCCTGGTGCCGAGCCTGTACCGGCGGCCGATCTCGCACTACGCGGCCGCGGCGCTGCAGGAGATGTACGACTTCGGCATCCCGATGCTCTCGCACCTGCCGCTGGGCGTGGTGATGAACGAAGCGGCCGCGCACGGCGTCCCGGTGACGACGTACGCCCCGGAGACGTTGCAGGCGCTGTCGTTCCGCGAGATCGCGACGACGCTGGACGGCTACCTGGAGCAGAACCAGGCGCCGGCCGTCGTGCCCGCCGACGAGGAGTTCGTCTTCGAGGACTTCATCTCGGAGGTGGCGGTGGCCCGCAACGTCAACGACAACGGGGCTCGCAAAGGCCTGTACGACCTGCTGCCGAAGAAACCCCACCGCCCGCGCTGACCGGTCGTGAGTTCAGGCGGGTTCTAACCCGCCTGAACACTCACGACCGGCGGCAGGTCAGAGGCGGCAGGACCGGATGTCCGACGCCAGGATCGCCTTCGTGCCGACCTCGGCCAGCTCGTCCATGATCCGGTTGACCTCCTTGCGCGGCACCATCGCCCGCACCGCGACCCAGTCTTCCTGGGCGAGCGGGGCGACCGTCGGCGACTCCAAGCCCGGCGTGATGGCGATCGCGCGCTCGAGCAGCGAGCGCGGGCAGTCGTAGTCCAGCATCATGTACTGCTGCGCGAACACGACCCCGCGCAGGCGCGCGGCCAGCTGCGTCTTCGCCTTACTCTCCTCGGTGCCCCGGCGCTTCAGCAGCACCGCTTCCGACACGCAGATCGGGTCGCCGAACGCGACCAGGTTGTGCTGCCGCAGCGACCGGCCGGACTCGACGACGTCCGCGATCGCGTCCGCCACGCCGAGCTGGATCGAGATCTCCACCGCGCCGTCGAGACGGATCACCTCGGCCTCGACGCCGTGGCGGGCGAGGTCGTCGCGGACCAGCCGCGGGTACGACGTCGCCAGCCGCTTGCCGTGCAGGTCCGCCGGCTTCCAGTCCCGCCCGGCCGGGGCCGCGTAGCGGAACGTCGAGCCGCCGAAGCCGAGCGCCTGGACCTCTTCGACCGGGGCGCCGGAGTCGAGCGCGAGGTCGCGGCCGGTGATGCCGAGGTCCAGCTCGCCGGAGCCGACGTAGATGGCGATGTCCTTGGGGCGCAGGAAGAAGAACTCGACCTCGTTGACCGGGTCGAGCACGGTCAGGTCGCGCTGCTCATGCCGCTTGCGGTAGCCCGCCTCGCCGAGCATCTCCGTCGCCGCGGCGGCGAGGGCTCCCTTGTTCGGCACGGCAACACGCAGCATTTCGCTCTTCTCCTCGATCGTCGCCCGGTCCAGCACCGGGCGTAACCCCGTCACAGGTAGCGGTAGACGTCCTCGGCCGACAGGCCGCGGCCGAGCATCAGCACCTGCACCCGGTACAGCAGCTGGGAGATCTCCTCGGCGAGGCGCTCGTCGGACTCGTGCTCGGCGGCGATCCACACCTCGCCGGCTTCCTCGAGCACTTTCTTGCCCTGGGCGTGCACCCCGGCGTCGAGGGCGACGACGGTGCCGGACCCGTCGGGACGGGTACGCGCGCGCTCGGCAAGCTCCGCGAACAGCTCATCGAAGGTCTTCACGGTCCGGAATCCTTCCATCCCGGACCGGGCCCTGGCGCCCCGCCCCGCCCCGGATGCTGCCGATCTCACACCACCGTGGACGCCGGTTCCCACGAGCTGGGATCAAAAGAGCGCGCCCTGCTCGAAATCCAGCAGGTAGCGCTTGCACTCGAGACCGCCGCCGTAGCCGGTCAGCGAGCCGTTCGCGCCGACCACCCGGTGGCACGGCACGATGATGCCGATCGGGTTCTTGCCGTTGGCCAGCCCGACCGCGCGCGACGCCGCCGGGTTGCCGAGCCGGTCGGCCAGCTCGCCGTACGAGATCGTCGTGCCGTAGGGGATCTTGCGCAGCTGCGCCCAGACCAGCTGCTGGAACGGGGTGCCCGCGAAGGCCAGCGGTACCTCGAACTCGTGGCGCTGCCCGGCGAAGTACTCCTTCAGTTCGGTTTCGGCGAGCGCGAAGATGTCGGCGCCGGGATCGTTCGAGCCGAAGGTCAGCTCGTCCGGGCGGTGACGCTGGTCGACCATGTAGAGGCCGCAGAGCGCGTCGCCCTCGGCGACCAGCGTCAACGGGCCACACGGGCTGTCGACGACGGCGTGGGTACGCATCATTTCTCCTGTCGGGTTCATGCCGCGGGCATCCGGTTGATCGCGTGATCGCCGGTGGCCCACAGGTGCTGGGTGGCGTAGGCGCGCCACGGCCGCCACGCCGCGGACCGGGCGATGACGGCGGCCTGGCCGCCGAGGCCGAGGGTTTCCGCCGCGTACTTGATGCCGAGGTCGGTGGGGAGGAACGCGTCCGGGTCGCCCAGCGCCCGCATCGCGATGCTCTCGACCGTCCACGGCCCGAAGCCGGGCAACGCGCCCAGCGCGGCCCGGGCCGCCTCCCAGTCGCTGCCCGCGCTGAGGTCGAGGCCGTCCGTCAGCGCCGAGACCAGCCCGAGCAGCGTGCGACGGCGGCTGCGCGGCATGGCCAGGGTCTCGGGGTCCAGCGCACCTAGGGCCTCGGGCGAGGGGAACAGGTGGGTCAGGCCGCCTTCGGGGTCGTCGACCGGCTCGCCGTGCGCGACGACGAGCCGCGCGGCGTGGGTCCGCGCCGCCGCCGTCGAGACCTGCTGTCCCAGCACGGCGCGCACGGCGAACTCGGGCCCGTCGACCGTGCGCGGGACGCGGCGACCGGGTGCGGCCGCGACGAGCGGCGCGAGCAGCGGGTCGGTGGCGAGCTGGTCGTCGACGGCGACCGGGTCGGCGTCGAGGTCGAGCAGGCGACGGCACCGGCTGGTGGCGGCGGGCAGGTCGCGGAGGTCGGCCAGGGTGAGCCGGCAGGCGATGTGGCCGTCATCCGGCCGCAGCGAGACGACGCCGTGGCCGTGCGGCAGCCGCAGCGTCCGGCGGTAGGCACCGTCGCGCCACTCCTCGACGCCCGGCACGCCGGTCGCCACCAGGTGCCCGAACAGGTTGTCCGGGCACAGCGGCTTCCGGTAGGGCAGCCGCAGGACGAGCGCCCCGGCCGCGGCCGACGGCGTGCCCTTCGCGCGCTGCCGCAGTTCGGTCGGCGACAGGGCGAACACCTCGCGGACGGTGTCGTTGAACGTCCGGATGCTGCCGAACCCGGCGGCCAGGGCCAGCTCGGTCATCGGCAGGGCGGTCGTCTCGATCAGGATCCGCGCGGTCTGCGCGCGCTGGGCCCGCGCCAGCGCAAGCGGCCCGGCACCGAGTTCGGCGAACACCTGGCGCTCGACCTGCCGGACGCTGTAGCCGAGGCGGGCGGCGAGGCCGTGGACGCCTTCGGTGTCGACGACGCCGTCGGCGATCAGCCGCATCGCCCGCGCCACCAGGTCGGCGCGCTCGTTCCACAGGGGCGAACCGGGGCTGGCGTCGGGGCGGCAGCGCTTGCAGGCGCGGAACCCGGCCTGCTGGGCAGCCGCGGCGCTCGGGTAGAAGCTCATGTTGCGCGGCTTGGGCGGCACCACCGGGCAGCTGGGCCGGCAGTAGATCTTCGTCGTCAGGACGGCGGTGTAGAACCACCCGTCGAACCGGGCGTCCTTCGCCTGCACGGCCCGCACGCACCGTTCGAAGTCCTCATGCACCCCGTCAGCATCGCGGACTCCGGCGACCCGGGGCTAGCGGAAATGCGACATGGTGGTGCTCAGCCGAGCAGGGCCGCCAGCGCCGGCACGTCGATGCCCACCAGCGAGTCGCGGAACACCCGCCGCTCCCCCGCTTCGACGGGGACGTCGTTGGGGATGACCAAGACCGTGCAGCCCGCCGCGACGGCGGACGCGGTGCCCGGCGGCGAGTCCTCGACCGCGACGCACCGCTCGGGCGAAACGCCCAGCAGCTCCGCGCCCTTGAGGTACGGGCGCGGGTGCGGCTTGTTGAACCCCTCGACCTCGTCCCCGCACACCGTGACGTCGAAGAACTCGCGGCCGATCGTGTTCAGCGCGAGCTCGGTCAGGTCGCGCTCGGTGGAGGTGATCAGCGCCGAGCGCAGGCCCGCCTCGCGGACCGCCGTCAGGGCTTCGCGCGCGCCCGGGCGCCACGGCAGCTCGTCGTCGAACAGGCCCGCCGTGCGGCGGCGGATTTCCTCGCCCGTGGAAGCAATCGCCTCGGGCGTCACCGGGAGACCGGCCACCTCGAGGAGGTACGCCGAGGTGTCGTCCATGTTGGACCCGACGAGCGTCATGCGCTGTTCCTCGGAAAGCTTGCCGCCGAGCCATTCCGCCGTCTCGTACAGCGCGATGTCCCACAGCTTCTCGGAATCGACGAGTGTGCCGTCCATGTCCCACAGCACGGCATCGAGTCCGTCCACAGTGGATCCTCCAGGGTCTAGGTGTTGAAGTACTTGGCTTCCGGGTGGTGGCAGACGATCGCGTCGGTCGACTGCTCGGGGTGCAGCTGGAACTCCTCGGACAGCTTCACGCCGATCCGGCCCGGCTCGAGCAGCGCGACGATCTTCGCCCGGTCCTCGAGATCGGGACAGGCGCCGTAGCCCAGTGAGAACCTCGCCCCACGGTAGCCGAGCTTGAAGAAGTCCTCGACGTCGTCGGGGTCCTCTGAGGCGACCGCCACACCGCCGGGGAAGGTCAGCTCCTGCCTGATGCGGCAGTGCCAGTACTCGGCCAGTGCCTCGGCGAGCTGGACGCCGAGGCCGTGGACCTCGAGGTAGTCGCGGTAGGCGTTGGCCGCGAACAGTTCGTTCGCGTAGTCGGCGATGGGCTGGCCCATGGTGACGACGGTGAAGGGCACGACGTCAACGACACCGTCTGAGGCGAACTCGCGGGGCCGGTAGAAGTCGGCCAGGCACAGCCGCCGGTCACGGCGCTGGCGCGGGAAGGTGAACCGCAGCCGCTCCGGCGCGTCGAGTGAGGGTTCGGCCAGCACGACGAGGTCGTCACCCTCGGCGTGGCACGGGAAGTAGCCGTAGACGACGGCCGCGTGGGCCAGGACGCCGTCGGCGGTCAGCCGGTCGAGCCAGTACCGCAGCCGCGGCCGGCCTTCGGACTCGACGAGTTCGTCGTACGTCGGCCCGGCGCCGCCGCGGGCGCCTTTGAGGCCCCATTGGCCCATGAAGGTCGCCCGCTCGTCGAGCATCGCGGCGTAGTCGGCGAGCGCGACGCCCTTGACCACCCGCGAACCCCAGAACGGCGGCGTCGGCAGCGGGACGTCGGTGGCGACGTCCGACCGCGCGGGTGGCGGCCCTTCGAGCGCTTCCGCCGAGGCCGCGCGGGCTTTGCGCACCTCGGCGATCCGCAGCGAGCGTTCGCGGCGTTCCTTGCGCTCCTGACGCTTCTTCTCCGCGTCGGCGTCCACCAGCGGCGATTCGCCGCGCTTGGCGGCCATGATCGCGTCCATCAGCCGCAGCCCCTCGAACGCGTCCCGCGCGTAGCGGACGTCGCCGAGGTACAGCTCGCTCAGGTCGTTCTCCACGTAGGACCGGGTGAGCGCGGCGCCGCCGAGCAGCACCGGCCAGCGCGCGGAGACGCCCCGGGAGTTCATCTCCTGGAGGTTCTCCTTCATGATCACCGTGGACTTGACCAGCAGCCCGGACATCCCGATCGCGTCGGCACCGTTCTCCTGCGCCGCGTCGAGGATGGTCGTGATCGGCTGCTTGATGCCGAGGTTGACGACCTCGTAGCCGTTGTTGGACAGGATGATGTCGACGAGGTTCTTGCCGATGTCGTGCACGTCGCCGCGGACGGTGGCCAGCACGATCCGGCCCTTGCCCGAATCGTCGTCTTTCTCCATGTGCGGCTCGAGGTGCGCGACGGCGGCCTTCATCACTTCGGCGGACTGCAGCACGAACGGCAGCTGCATCTGGCCCGAGCCGAACAGCTCGCCGACGGTCTTCATGCCGGACAGCAGGGTGTCGTTGATGATCTGCAGGGCGGGCCGCTGCTTCAGAGCCGCGTCGAGGTCGTCGGTGAGGCCGGTGCGCTCGCCGTCGACGATCCGGCGCTCCAGGCGTTCGAACAGCGGCAACGCGGCCAGCTCCTCGGCGCGCGACGCCTTCGAGGACGCCGCGCTGACGCCTTCGAACAGGGCCATCAGTTCCTGCAGCGGGTCGTAGCCCTCGCGACGGCGGTCGTAGAGGAGGTCGAGGGCGACCGCGCGCTGGTCGTCGGGGATCCGCGCCATCGGGAGGATCTTCGACGCGTGCACGATCGCGGTGTCCAGCCCGGCCTGGACGCACTCGTGCAGGAACACCGAGTTGAGCACCTGCCGCGCGGCCGGGTTGAGGCCGAAGGAGATGTTGGACAACCCCAGCGTGGTCTGCACCTCGGGGTGCCGGCGCTTGATCTCGCGGATCGCCTCGATCGTCTCGATGCCGTCGCGACGCGACTCCTCCTGGCCGGTGGCGATGGTGAAGGTCAGCGCGTCGATGATGACGTCGGAGGTGCGCAGGCCCCAGTTCCCGGTGATGTCCTCGATCAGCCGGGTCGCGATCGCGGCCTTCTTCTCCGCGGTCCGTGCTTGGCCTTCCTCGTCGATGGTCAGGGCGACGACGGCCGCGCCGAACTCGCTGACCAGCGCCATGACCTGGGCGAACCGGGACTCCGGGCCGTCGCCGTCCTCGTAGTTGACGGAGTTGACCGCGCACCGGCCGCCCAGGCGCTCCAGCCCGGCCCGCAGGACCGGCACCTCGGTGGAGTCGAGCATGATCGGCAGGGTCGACGCCGTGGCCAGGCGCCCGGCCAGCTCGGCCATGTCGGCGGCGCCGTCGCGGCCGACGTAGTCGACGCACAGGTCGAGCAGGTGGGCGCCGTCGCGGGTCTGCTCGCGGGCGATCTCGACGCAGTCGTCAAAATGACCCGCGAGCATCGCGGTGCGGAACGCCTTGGAGCCGTTGGCGTTGGTGCGCTCGCCGATCATCAGCACGCTGGCGTCCTGCTTGAACGGCACCGCCTGGTAGAGCGACGACACGCCCGGCTCGGGCCGGGGCCGCCGGGGCACCGGTTTCGTCTCGGAGACGGCCGCGGCGAGCTGCCGGATGTGTTCGTCGGTCGTGCCGCAGCAGCCACCGACCAGGCCGACGCCGAACTCGCGGACGAACCCGGTCAGCGCCGCCACCAGGGCTTCCGGGCCGAGCGGGTAGACCGCCCCGCCCGGGCCCAGCTCCGGCAGGCCGGCGTTCGGCATCACCGACAGCGGCACCCGGGCGTGCTTGGCGAGCTGCCGCAGGTGCTCGCTCATCTCGGCCGGGCCGGTGGCGCAGTTGAGCCCGATGACGTCGATGCCGAGCGGCTCCAGCGCGGCCAGTGCCGCGCCGACCTCGGTGCCGAGCAGCATGGTGCCGGTCGTTTCGACGGTGATCGAAGCGAGGATCGGCACGTGCCGCCCTTCGGCGGCCATCGCCCGCTTCGCGCCGACGATCGACGCCTTCGTCTGCAGGATGTCTTGGGTGGTCTCGACGATCACCGCGTCGGCGCCGCCGGCCAGCAGGCCCCGGACCTCTTCGGCGTAGGCGTCACGCAGCGTGGTGAACGGCGCGTGCCCGAGCGTCGGGAGCTTCGTGCCCGGGCCGACCGAGCCGAGCACGAACCGCGGGCGGTCCGGCGTCGCGAACTCGTCGGCGGTCTCGCGGGCCAGCCGCGCGCCGGCCTCGGAGAGTTCGAAGATCCGCTCGGTGATGTCGTACTCGGCGAAATTGGCGAAATTGGCCCCGAAAGTGTTCGTTTCGACCGCGTCCGCACCGGCCTCGAGGTACCCGCGGTGGACCGAGCGGACCACGTCCGGGCGTGTCACGTTGAGGATCTCGTTGCAGCCCTCCAGGCCGCCGAAGTCGGCCAGGCTCAGGTCGTGGGCCTGCAGGGCGGTGCCCATCGCCCCGTCGGCCACCAGGACGCGCGAGCGCAGGGCATCGAGGAACGGCGACGACAGGCGATCGGACATGCTGAACAGCGTAAGGCCGGTGGTCGTAGGCTGGTCCGGTGAGTGAGCCCGTCGACGAGACCCCGCGGCCGCCCGGCGACCGCCCCGAACCCTCCCGGCCGCTGATGGTGGTCGCCTTCGAAGGCTGGAACGACGCAGGTGACGCGGCCAGCCGGGCGGTCGAGCACCTGCAGCTGAACTGGGACGCCACGCAGCTGGCGGAACTGGAGCCCGACGACTACTACGACTTCCAGGTCAGCCGCCCGACCGTCCGGATGGTGGACGGCGTCACTCGCCGGGTGGACTGGCCGACCACGACGCTCTCGGTGTGCCGTCCCGACGGCTTCGACCGCGACGTGGTCCTCGTCCAGGGCCCCGAGCCGAACATGCGCTGGCGCGCGTTCTGCGCCGAGCTGCTGAAGCACATCGAGCAGCTGAACGTCGCGACGGTCGTGACGCTGGGGGCGCTGCTCGCCGACACCGCGCACACCCGGCCGGTCCCGGTCACCGGGACGGCGTACGACAAGGACACCGCCTCGCTCTACGGGCTCGACCTGAACAACTACCAGGGCCCCACCGGCATCGTCGGCATCCTGCAGGACTACTGCGTGCAGGCGGGCATCCCGGCCGTCTCGATCTGGGCGGCGGTGCCGCACTACGTGTCGCACCCGCCGTCCCCGAAGGCGACGCTGGCCCTGCTGCACAAGCTGGAGGACATCCTCGACGTCGAGATCCCGCTCGGGGCGCTGCCGGAGCAGTCCGAGGAGTGGCAGCGCACGGTCAGCGAGATGGCCGACGAGGACGAAGAGATCAGCGAGTACGTCCGCAGCCTCGAAGAGCGCGGCGACGCCCAGAGCGAGGTCGCCGAGCAGGACGTCAGCGGCGACAAGATCGCCGCCGAGTTCGAGCGGTACCTCCGCCGCCGCGGCCGGGGCGGCGGCCAGGAAGGCTTCGGCCTGCGCTGAGTCACTTGCGCCAGCTGGTGGCGAACGCCCGGGCGGGGTTCGCCACCAGCATGGCCGTGACGAGGTCGCCGCCGAGCCGCTTGGTCAGCCGCGGCACGAGCGTGGTCAGCAGGTAACGCATCCCCGGGCCTTCGGCGGCGTAGCGGGCCGCGGCCGTCGTCGTGTCTCCGCCGAGCAGGAGCTGACCGCCGTGCCCGGCCGCGACCAGTGCCTCCAAGCCGTCCGCGAGCCGCCAGTCGGTCGCGTGGTTGGCACGGGACGGGCCGTCGAAGGCCAGGAACACGCCGGTTTCGGCGATCTCGCGCTGGACCCTCGGGTCCGGGTTGCGGTTGAGGTGGCCGAGGATCACCCGGTCGGGTGGCACGCCCAGCTTCTCGCACAGCAGGTCGGCGACTTCGAGGCCCGCGGTGCCCAATTCCAGGTGAACGGCGATCGGCGCACCCGTCTCGTCGTGCGCCACCGCGGCGGCCGTCAGCGTCAGCCGCGCGTGGGAGTCGACCCCGTGGTAGCCGCCGGCGACCTTGATCAGCCCGGCGCGCGGCCCGGTCCGCGGTTCGTGGGGCAGGTCGGTGGGCGGAGTGCCTTCGACCAGGTCGTCGACGAAGACCCGGACAAGGTCGTCGACCACCCCGTTCAGCACGGCCGGCGAGTAGTGCGCGGCCCGGTGGAGGCCGGTGGCCGCCACCACGTGCATCCCCAGTTCCTCGGCCATCCAGGCCAGCTTGTGGGTCCGGCGCCCGAGGCCGAACGGTGTCCACTGCACGACAGCCGCCCCACCCATCCCCTGGAAGCCCAGGAGGTCTTCGATCGCGAGCGTCGGGTCGTCCAGCTCCTGGCCCGGCAGCAGCTTCGAGGCGAAGAAGAGGTGGTCGTGCGAGTTCGTCACGCCCAGTTCGGCGGGATCGATGTCCCCCAGCACCGTGCGGACCTTGGGTTCCCCGGTCACGATCGCGAGTGTAACGCCTCAACCGTTACGATGGCGAGGTGCCCGACGACTTCCGCCTCGACATGGGGGCGCCCTGGCTGAACCTGCTCGCCACCCGCGGCCGCCACTTCGGGCCGCAGCCGGTCGAACGGATCCCGACGGTCGAGCGGCTGCGTGACTGGCTCGCCCAGGTTGAACTGACGCCACTCGCGCCGGTCACGTACGCCGACCTGCGCACGGCCCACCGGCTCCGCGAGATCCTACGCGAACTCGCACTGGGCGCGACCGACGGGGTTCCGCCGAGAGCCGACCAGGTGAGCCCGCTGACGGCCTTCCTCAAGACCGAGCCGGTCCACCTCGCCGCGCTCGACCGGCTGCACCGCAGCGCCCCCGCGACCGCCGGCGACGCGCTCGGCCGGCTGGCGCACCAAGCCGCGGACTGGCTCACCGGACCGCTGCGGGCGGACCTGCGGGCGTGCCCCGAGCAGGACTGCCGCGGTGTCTTCGCCGATCCGGGCGGGCGGCGTCGCTGGTGTCCCTCCCCCGCCTGCGCCAGCCGGGGCCGCGTGCGCGCGCTCAGGGAGCGGCGGCGCGACGGATCATGAGCGCCCGTTCCATGAGGGGCACCCTCATGGACTTGAGAACCATGAGGGTGCCCCTCATGACGGCCAGAGGATGCGGCGCATCGGCACCGCGCCCCGCGCCCGCTTCCGCCACTCCCGCGGATAGCCCAGCGAGACCTCTTCGAAGCGGACGCCGTCGGCCTCGGTGGTGCGCGGGATGTGCAGGTGGCCGTAGACGGCGATCTCCGCGCGGTAGCGGACGTGCCAGTCCTCGGTCTTCGTGGTGCCGCACCACAGCGCGAACTCCGGCCAGTACAGCGGCGCCGTGGGGTGCCGGTGCAGCGGCCAGTGCGACATCAGGATCGTGCCGTGGTCCTCGGGGATCGCGTCGAGGCGTTCGGTGCTGATCTTGAGCCGGTCCGCGCACCACGCCTGCCGGCTCGGGTACGGGTCGGGGTGCAGGAAGTACTCGTCCGTGCACACCACACCGGCCTCCCTGGCCTGGCGCAGGGCCTCCTGAAGGGACTTGCCCGCCGCCTCCGGGGTCCGCCAGCTGTAGTCGTAGAGCAAGAACAGCGGCGCGATCGTCAGCGGCCGCGTGCCGTGCCGCCAGACCGGGAACTCGTCCTCCGGCGTCAGCACGCCGATCTCGCGGCACTGCTCGACGAGATACTCGTAGCGAGCCTGGCCCCGCAGCTGGCACTCGTCGTTCTTCGTCGTCCACAGCTCGTGGTTGCCCGGGACCCAGACGACCTTCGCGAACCGGTCGCGCAGGGTCTTCAACGTCCCGATGGTCGCTTCGGCCAGCTCGGCGACGTCACCGGCGACGAGCAGCCAGTCTTCGGGCGTCTCCGGGACGACTCCGTCGAGGATCGGGCCGTTGCCCTCATGGGTCACGTGGAGGTCGCTCGTGGCGAAGAGGTGCGGCACCCCTCCACCGTAACCACCGCGGGGGCGGGGGCCTCGCGAAACCTGCGGTTCCCCCGGGTTCCCGGCCCGAGCGCGACGATTCCGGCGAGGACGTAGACGCCGGCCTGGACGTTCAGTAACAGCGCCGGGCCGGTCGTGGCGACCAGGGTGCCCGCCAGCAGCGCGCCGGCGGTGGTGAACGTGGCGACGAGGGCGAACGTCGTGCTCAGCACCCGCCCGGCGCGCCCGGGCGCGACCGCGCTCTGGACTTCCGACAGCACTCCGGCGCCGACGACCACGCCGGGGGCGCCCGCCAGCACGAACAACCCGACGTACACACCCAGCGCCGTCGTGACCGCGGAGAGGTTCCAGATCACCGCGGACACCAGGCCGAGCACGATCGAACCCCAGCCGAGCAGCGCGGCGGGCGCCACCCGCCGCGCCACGGTGGCCAGGGCGAACCCGGCGGCGAGCCCGCCGAGGGCCTGCACGCCCCGCAGCAGCCCGGCGTCGGCTTCGCTGCCGCCGAGCACGTCCAGGACGTACACCACGAACAGCACCAGGAACATGCCCTGGGCCAGCGAGGTGAACACCAGCGCGAGCCCGGTGCGCCACAGGCGCCGGTTGTGCGTCAGCTCCCGCAGGCCGTCCAGCCAGGCGCGCACCACCGGTTCCCGCGCCGCGGCCGGCGCCGGGGCACTGACCCGGCGGAACGGCTTGGCCAGCAGTGCCGCCGCCACCACGAGGACGGCCAGGTAGCCGGTGATGACGTCCGCGAGCCCGCCGAAGCCCAGCAGCGCGCCGCCCGCCCAGCCGCCGGCCAGCCGGGCGACGCTGCCGTTGACGCTCATCGGCCCGTTGGCGCCGGTCACTTCCCCGACGCCGACCAGTTCCGGGACCAGCGCGTTGCGCGCGGGTTCGAACACCGACGCCAGCGACGCCTGCGCGGCCATCACCGCGTACACCACGACGACGCCGGGTTCGGCCAGCAGCGGGAGCGCCACGACGGCGAGCCCGCAGCAGACGCCGAACAGCACCGCCCGGCGGTTCCACCGGTCCGCGACGACGCCCGCGACCGGGCTCAGCAGCACCGCGGGCAGCAGGCCGAGCACGATGCTCAGTGCCGTCGTCGCGGCGGAACCGGTGCGCTGGAAGACGTAGACCGGCAACGCCACCTGCAGCATCCACTCGGCCGTCTCACCGAAGAAGGCGGCCACCCACAACCGGGCGAACGCCGGAACCCCCAGCAGCTGCTTCATTCCTCCGCCTTCCCCGAGTGTTCGATGCGCGGGAACGCCCGCAGGCCGACGTGCACCGGGCGCGCGTCCGGCGGCGCGTCGGTCCGGATGGCGCCGACGTACGGACGGACCAGCGCGTCGATCGCTTCGGTCAGCCGGGTCAGCTCCGCCGGCGTGACGCGCAGGGCGTAGGTCGACAGCCCGGTCGCGGCGCGCCAGGCCGGGTCGAGGTCGTCGAGCGAGTCCAGGTACCGCTGGGTCAGCTCCTGCTCGTGGGTCAGCGTCGCGCCGACCATGCCCAGCTGCGCGGCCCGGTGCGCCGGGTCGTCCGCGAGCTCCCCCATCTCCAGGCCGACCTGCCGGGCGCGCCACGGCCGTTCGCGACCGTCCTCGGCCTCGGCCCGCTCGACCAGGCCGTACTGCGCGAGCTGCCGCAGGTGCCAGCTGCAGTTGGACGCCGTCGAGCCGACCGCCTCGGCGCACTCGCTCGCGGTGCGCGGGCCGACGGCGGTGAGGTGGTTCAGCAGCGCCGACCGCAGCGGGTGCGCCAGGGCACGCAGCAGCTCGACGTCCTCGATCCGCTTGCGCGGCGGCAGCTCGGCCATCGGTGCCCCAATCTGAAAGCTCTCTTTCGAAAGTACTCTTTCATAGTTCGTCCCGCCTGCGGGTTTGTCAACCGGGTCCGCTATCGTTCGCAGGGCAGTGACTGCCCGGAGCAGTGACTGCGTCGTCACCCGACCTTGGATGGACGTTGCCCGACCAGCGCGAACTCGCCACCGCCGCCGCCCTCGCCCTCCCCCGGTTCGTGGGCTCGACCGCGCTCTTCCACGCGGCGGTCGCCGAGCGGATGGCCGTCACCCCGACCGAGCTACACTGCCTGCACCTGCTGCACGGCGGCGTCAGCGACTCCCCGACCGAGCTCGCCCGGCTGCTCGGGATGTCCACGGGCGCGTTCACCCGGCTGCTCGACCGGATGGAACGGAACCGGCTCGCCGAACGCGCCCCCGATCCCGCCGACCGCCGCCGGCTCGTCGTCCGGCCCCTGCCCGACCGGATGGCCGAACTCGCCGAGCTGTACGCGCCGATGGCCCGGTTCGTCGGCGACCGGCTCGCCCGCTTCGACCGCCGGCAGCTCACGGCGTTGCTCGAGTTCCTCACCGACGGCACCGCGGCGGCCGAACGGTCGACCATGCAGCTGCCGGATGTGACCCAGGCCATATCGAGTTGACTAACTCTACGGGTGCGTGCCCTGGAAGTTCCAGGGCGCCTTCGGTTGCCGCGGCTCGACATCGGCGGCTCGGCCCGGCTGCTCGTCACCGGCGGCAACGGAGCCGGGAAGTCGACGCTCCTGCACGTGCTGGCCGGACGGCTGGCGCCCGCCGGCGGAACCGTCCACTTCGGACACGGCGTGCGGGCCGGGCTGCTGGAGCAGGACGTCGTGTTCCCCGCCCCGGAGCGGAATGCGGCCAAGGTGTACCGGGACGCGCTCGGCGAGGACGCTCCCCCGCTGAGCCGGCTCGGCCTGCTGGCTTCCCGCGACCTGCGCCAGCCCGTCGGGGCACTGTCGGTGGGCCAGCGCCGCCGGCTGGCGCTGGCGATCCTGCTCGCCGAGCCGCCGGACGTCCTCCTGCTGGACGAGCCGACGAACCACATTTCGCTGACCCTGGCGGAAGAGCTGTTCGCCGCGCTCGACACGGCACCGGGCGCCGTCGTCATGGCGTCCCACGACCGCTGGCTGCGCCGGGACTGGTCAGGCGACCACCTGGAGCTGGCCGTAGGCCAACCCGCCGCCGTATAGGCCGTTATACACTCACCAAAAGCCGTGAATGGCACATTGAGGGACTCTAAGTCCCTCAATGTGCCATTCACGGACAGTCAAAGGGTGATGCCGAGGAGGGCATCGACGGCGTCGCGGATCAGGCCCGGGGCGGCCGGGTCGGTGCCGTCGCGGCGCAGGGCCTCGCTCGCCCACGCGTCGATCGCCGCCAGGGCCTTCGGGGTGTCGAGGTCGTCGGAGAGGTGGTCGCGCAGCCGCGTCACCGTGTCCTCCGGCGCCGGGCCGGTCTCCAGCGAGACGGCCTCGCGCCAGCGGGCCAGCCGGGCCTCGGCCTCGGTGAGCAGGCCGGCCGTCCACGCGCGGTCGTGGCGGTAGTGGCCGGCGAACAGCGCGAGCCGGATCGCGCCCGGGTCGACCTTGTCGGCGCGCAGCCGCGAGACGAACACCAGGTTCCCGCGCGACTTCGACATCTTCTCGCCGTCGAGGCCGATCATCCCGGCGTGCACGTAGTGCCGGGCGAACGGGCCGTCCTTGGCCACGGCTTCGGCGTGCGCCGCGCTGTACTCGTGGTGCGGGAAGATCAGGTCCGAGCCGCCGCCCTGGAGGTCGAAGCCGAGGCCGAGCCGGTTGACCGCGATCGCGCTGCACTCGATGTGCCAGCCCGGACGGCCCGGGCCGAGTTCGGACTCCCACGACGGCTCGCCTTCGCGGGCCACGCGCCACAGCAGCGCGTCCAGCGGGTGGCGCTTGCCGGCGCGGCCGGGGTCGCCGCCGCGTTCGGCGAAGAACTTCGCCATGGTCTCGGCGTCGTAGTTCGACTCGTAGCCGAACCTGCCGGTCGCCGTGTGGTCGAAGTAGATGTCGGGGAACTCGGCGTCGTCCGCGCGGTAGGCGCTGCCGTTGGCCAGCAGTTTCGCGATGACCTCGACGATCTCCGGGATGCTCTCGACGGCGCCGACGAACTGCCGGGGCGGGATGACGCGCAGCGCGGTCATGTCCTCGCGGAACAGCGCGGTCTCCCGCATGCCCAGCACGACCCAGTCGTCCTGGTCGCGCTCGGCCCGCTCCAGCAGCGGCTCGTCGATGTCCGTGACGTTCTGCACGTAATGGACGTCATGCCCGTTGTCCCGCCAGATGCGGTTCACCAGGTCGAAGGCGAGATACGTCGCGGCGTGCCCCAGGTGCGTCGCGTCGTAGGGCGTGATGCCGCAGACGTACATCCGGGCGGTGGCGCCGGGCGCGGTCGGGCGGATCTGCCCGGTGGCCGTGTCGTGGAGCCGCAGCGGGCGGGGGGTGCCGGGGATGCGGGGCACGTCGACCGATGACCAAGTCTGCATACCTCGACTGTAAGGGCTGGTGCCTCATACCTTCCCGAGCGGTGGGACGAGCCTCACGCGCGCGTAGGCTTCGATGGCCCGCGCGAGCCACGCCGGAAGCTCCGGGTCGGCCCGGGCGGCCAGCTCCCGCTGCCGCGGGTCGGTCACGTAGAGCCCGCCCATCGCGGCGTACGCCGAAGCGGTCGGCTGCCAGAAGCGGCTCACCGACTCGTAGTGCCCGGCGACGGCGTCGAGCGCGGCGGGGTCCTCCGGCGCCTTGCCGGAGCGCATGACGCCGGCCAGCCGCCGGAACAGCGCCGCGCTCTGGGCGGCGGCGTGCTCGTAGTCCGCGGTGGTGAGCCCCTGCTGGGCGGCCTGCGCGACGTCGAAGGCGACCGTGGCGCCCTCGCCGAAGGTCTCGCGGTAGGTCTGCCGCATGGCGGCGCTGTCCTTGCGCAGCCCGGCGAAGAACCGCTCCGGATTCTCGATCCGGGCTTCGCCGAGGTCCGCGATCGTCTCCACGACCGTGGCGATGACCCGGTCGAGCCGGTGCCGCTCCTCCTCCAGCTGCGCCAGGTGCCCGCGCAACGCGGCCACCTCGTCGACCTGTTCACCGAGGATCGCCCCGATCTCGGCCAGGCCGAGCCCGAGCCGCCGCAGGAGCAGGACGCGCTGGAGGCGCAGCAGTTCGAGCCTCCCGTACCAGCGGTAGCCGTTCGACGCCACCGAAGCCGGCGTGAGCAGGCCGATCGCGTCGTAGTGGCGCAGCATCCGGGCCGACACCCCGGACGCCTTCGCGACCTGGCTGATCGAGTACTGCATGCACCCACCTTAGAAGTTGACCTTCACACGGTGTCAACTTCTACCGTGGCCGCCGTGACCACGACCATCACCGGGCCGGCGTTCGGGCTCGCCGGATGTCGTGAACGACTCTTTCCTGGCGTCGGACGAGGTGAAAGAGTCGTTCACGACACTTGAGCGGGGCGGCGGCTACCGCCGGGCGCGCAGGTAGTCGCCGACCACCGCGGCGCCGAGGCCGTCGAGGTCCGGCGCCACCACCCGGCCACCCGACCGGCGGGCGATCAGGTCCACGAACGCCGTCAACCGCGGGTCGTCGCCCAGGCGGAACACCGAGATCGACGCGCCCAGCTTGGCCAGCCGGTCCACTTCGGACAGTGTCTTGTGGAGGGTCCGGGGCTGGGGCGGGTAGTCGAACACCGCCTCGCCGTCGGGCTCCAGGTGAGCCGTCGGTTCGCCGTCGGTGACCATCAGCACCACCGGTTGCGCGTCGGGGTGGCGGCGCAGGTGCTGCCCGGCGAGCAGCAGCCCGTGGTGGGCGTTCGTGCCCTGCTCCCAGGCGCCCTCCAGGCCGATCAGCTCCGGCAGCTCCACCGACTGGGCGTAGCGGCCGAACGTGATCAGCTGCAGCGCGTCGTTGCGGAAGCGCGTGCTGATCAGCTGGTGTAGCGCGAGCGCGGTGCGCTTCATCGGCAGCCAGCGGCCTTCCTGCACCATCGACCACGACGTGTCGACCAGCAGCGCCACCGCCGCGCGGGAGCGGTGCTCGGTCTCGACCACCTCGACGTCCTCGACGTCGAGACGCACCTGCCGCTCCCCCACCGAAACCGACCGCAGCACGGCGTTGCGGATCGTCCGCGGCACGTCCCAGGGCTGCATGTCCCCGAACCGCCAGAGCCGCGACGCGCCGGTGGGCTCGCCGGCCGCGCCCGCCGACTCGGTCTCGCGTTCGCCGGTCTTGCCGCGCAGCGCGTTGACGATGTCGGACAGCGCCGTCTCGCCGAGCCTGCGCAACGCCTTGGGCGACAACCGGAGCGAGCCGTCGGCGGCGCGTTCGAACAGGCCCTGGCGGCGCAATTCGCGTTCCAGTTCGGCCAGCCGGCGGGCGTCGACGCCCGCGTCCTTGCCGAGCTGGGCTTCCAGGGCCTCCAGGTCGATGTCCTCCAGCCGGGCGCCGGGATATGACTGGCCGAGCTGCTCGGCGAGCGCGTCCAGCTCCGCGAGATCCGCCATCGCCTGGGCGCCTTCGCCCATGCCCAGCGGGTTGTTGCCGCGGAAGCGCGCCGAGCCGGTCCAGTCCTCGCCCGGCCGGGCCGCCTGCAGCTGACTGTCCAATCGCGACAGCTGCTGCGCGAGACGCGGGTCGCCGAACGCCTGCTGGGTCAGCTCGGCCAGCTCCGCCCGCTGCTCGGCCGACATCGAGTTCAGCATGCGCTGCGCGGCCGCCGACCGCTCCGCGAGCGCGTCGATGAGCTCCTCGACGTTCCGCGGGTTCTCCGGGAAGAACTCGCCGTGCTTGCCCATGAAGTCTTCGAAGCGCTGCTGGATGTCCTCGGCGCCGCGGGCGTGCGCGTCGAGGAGGTCGTTGAGGTCGGAGAGCATCTCGTTGATCCGCTCGACGTCCTCGGGCCCGGCGTTCTGCAGCGCCTGCTTCATGCCCTGGAACCGCGACTCCATCAGCTCCTGGCCGAGCAGGTCCCGGATCTTCCGGTAGTTCTCCCGGCCCTGTTCGGAGCGCCAGTCGTACTCGGACAGCTCGTTGACGGCCGCCGCCGTGCCGGGCGGCAGCGCGTCCAGCTGGGCCTCGCGGAAGCGGGCTTCGTCGTCCGGGTCCGGGAAGAGCTCACGCCGTTCGGCGTCGAGGGCTTCCTGCAGCAGGCGCTGGACCTCCTGCAGGGTGCCGTCGAGGTTGTTGCGGCGCTGGATCTGCGACCGGCGCTGCCACAGGCGCCGGGTCAGCTCGTCCAGGCCGGACGTGCGCTGGGTGCCGCGGCGCAGCAGCTCCTCCAGCGCGGACCGCGGGGACGCCCCGGCCATCACCTCGCGGCCGATCTCGTCGAGCGCGTCGCGCAGGTCGGCGGGCGGCGCGAGGGGGTCCGGCCCGTCGTGCCACGGGCCGTAGGAGTAGCCGTCGGGAAGCGGGACCGCGGTCATCGGCCGTAGACGGTCGTCGTGTCGTCGGAGTCCTTGGCGAGCCTTCGCGACAGGAACAGCGATTCGAGGGCGAGTTCGACGGCGGCCGCGATCCGCCCCGCCGGCTCGTCGGCGGCGACGCCCGCGCGCCGGGCGACCTCGTGCAGCACCGGCAGCTCCGGCAGCGCTTCGAGGACGTCCTTGCCCGGCACGCGCTCGCCGGTGGACACCAGGTGGCCGTCGGCGACCGCGTCGGCCAGCGGACGCAGGTCCAGCCCGGCGAACCGGTCGCGGGCGGTCTCGGCGATCGCGAGCCGCAGCAGGTGCACCAGGTGCTCGATCTCGCGGCCTTCTTCGCCGGGCTCGAACTCGATCTTGCCGCGCAGCACCGACGGGACGGCGTCGAGGTCGACGGGCCGCGCCACGGCCGGCTCCTCGCCCGTCAGCGCCGAGCGGCGCAGGGCCGCGGCGGCGACGGTTTCGGCCGCGGCGACGGCGAACCGCGCCGAGACCCCCGAGCGCTGGTCGATCGCCGTCGATTCGCGCAGGTTGCGCACGAACCGGGCGAGCACCTCCAGCAGCGGCTCCCCGACCTCGGCGACCAGGTGCGCCTCCTGCCGCACGACGGCCACTTCCGCTTCGACGTCCAGGGGGTAGTGGGTGCGGATCTCGGCGCCGAAGCGGTCCTTCAGCGGGGTGATGATCCGGCCGCGGTTGGTGTAGTCCTCGGGGTTCGCGGTGGCGACGAGCAGGACGTCCAGCGGCAGCCGCAGCGTGTAGCCGCGGACCTGGATGTCGCGCTCCTCCATCACGTTGAGCAGCGCGACCTGGATGCGCTCGGCCAGGTCGGGCAGCTCGTTGATGGCGACGATGCCGCGGTGGGCGCGCGGGACCAGGCCGAAGTGGATGGTCTCGGGATCGCCGAGGCTGCGGCCTTCGGCGACCTTCACCGGGTCGACGTCGCCGATCAGGTCGCCGACGGAAGTGTCCGGCGTGGCCAGCTTTTCGGTGTAGCGCTCGGAGCGGTGCCGCCAGGTCACCGGCAGGTCGTCGCCGAGCTCGGCGGCGCGGCGGATCGACGCGGGCGTGATCGGCTGCAGTGGGTGTTCGCCCAGCTCGGCGCCTTCGATGACGGGCGTCCACTCGTCGAGCAGGCCCGCGAGGGTGCGCAGCAGGCGGGTCTTGCCCTGGCCGCGTTCGCCGAGCAGGACGACGTCGTGGCCGGCCAGCAGCGCGCGTTCGAGCTGCGGCAGCACGGTGCGGGAGAACCCGACGATGCCGGGCCAGGCGTCCGCGCCGGTCTTGAGGGCCTCGAGGAGGTTGTCGTGGATCTCTTGCGCGATCGGGCGGGGCTCGTACCCGGCCGCGCGCAGGGCCCCGGCGGTGCGGGGAAGAGCATCTGGAACTGCGTTCACCCGTTCGACGCTACTGCCGGATCGGCGGCCCGTCGATGTGGAGCGACTCCAGCGTGGGCGCGCGCCTGGCTTCCCGGGCGGACCGGTAAAATAGGGCGTCGTGTGCCGTCCCAGTGCGACTTTCGCGGTCTGGTCGAGCGCGTGGCTGAACGGAGCCGCGGCGTCCGACGATGTGCTCGACGCCCTGCTCGCGTGGGGTGAGGCCCACGACGTGGTCGCCGCCGACGCGGCCGCGGCGGAGGCGTTCGGCCTCCCGCTGGCCTTCAACCGGGCCGCGACGCCGGTGCAGCTGCTGGTGGCGCTGCGTTCGCAGGGAGCGAAATCCCTCCACCTCGTCCTGCCGGTGCCGGGCGACGTCCGCGGCCTCGGCGGTGGCGGGCCGTTCACCGAAGCGGCGTTGCGCTCCGGCGACGCGCTCGTGCTTTCCGACCTCGGTTTCGGACTGGTGCCGGAGCCGATCGCCGAAGGCCTGGTGCGCTGGACGGTCTACTCGCTGCCTTCGCCGACGGCCCCGGAGTACGTGGCGCTCGGCGACGCCGAGCACGGGCTGACGGACGCTATCCGGGCCAGCGCGGGGGCTTTGCAGACGCTGAACGTGGCTTCGGACCGGCCCGGCGTGCGGGCCGAGCTGTCGGCCCACCTGCGGTCCCGCCCGGACGTCGACTGGCCGGCCGGCACGCCCGGGCGTGCCCTGCGGGTGCTGCAGCGGGCCGAGGAAATCGCGGCGATCCTGGCGATCGCTTCGTCCGACGACCCGGGCGGAGCGTTGTCGGCCTCGGCGTCGACGCTGCGGGCCCAGGCGCTGCGGCCGCTGTCGGACGCGGTCCGGACCGCCCGGTGCGCCGCGGTCAACGAAGCGGTGCGGGTTTTCGGGGAGCAGACGGCCCGCGAGGGCTGACGTCCCGGCGGTGACCGCCGGTACGGTCGCACCATGGTCGAGGACACCTGGGCCGCGTTGGCCGACCAGTTCGCCGATGGTGCCTACGCCACCGTGAAGGGGCGCGTACGCACCTACGTGATGCACCGGCAGCTGCTGGAGCACCTGCCCGCCGCGCCGGCGTCGGTGCTCGACGTCGGCGGCGGCGCGGGCCACCAGTCGTTCCCCCTGGCTCGCGCGGGTTACGACGTCACACTGCTCGACCCGTCGGCGGCGATGCTGGACAAGGCCCGGCAGCGGCTTCGGCAGCTACCGGACGACGTCCGGGTGACCTTCGTGGAAGCCGACGGCGCGGACGCCGAGGAGGCGGTCGGCGGCCGTCGCTTCGACGCCGTCCTGTGCCACGGCGTGCTCGGCTACCTGGAGCAGCCGGAGCCGGTCCTCGACCAGCTGTGCCGCTGCGCCGCTCCCGGCGGAATCGTGTCGATCATGGCGGGCAACGCCGACGCGGCGGCGGTGCGCCCGGCCATGGAACGACGCTGGGAGGACGCCCTGGAAGCGTTCGACGCCCGCGCCGAAGTCGGGGTGCTGGGCCTGCCGACCCGGGCAGGCACGGTGGACGAACTCCGCGAGTCCGTCCGCAGCCGCGGCGTGGAACCCCTGCAGTGGTACGGAGTCTGGCTTTTCGTCGATTGGCTCGACCTCAGCGGAGCGGAGCTGGACCCGGCCGAAACCGAGCGGGTGGCGGCCGTCGAGCTCGAAGCCGGCCGCCGGGATCCCTACCGCCGGCTCAGCCGCATCTTCCACCTGGTGGGGCGCAAGAACTAGCGGCCGGGGCGTCGGGCGGGCTCGCAGCAGCCGATCGCGCAGGGCGCGCCGTTGACCGTGCAGCCCGCCACCGGGAACGGCGACAGCTTCCGCGGCGCCACGCCGTGCGTGTGCTCGCGGATCAGCTCCACCACCAGCTCGGCGAAACGCGGGTCCGAACCGGCCGTCACGGCGCGGGCGAACGCCATTCCGTGCTCGTCAGCGCGTTCCGCCGCCTCGTTGTCCAGGTCCCAGATCACCTCGAGGTGGTCGGAGACGAACCCGATCGGCGACACGACCACCCCGGGAACGCCGTCGGCGTGCAGGGCGTCGATGTGGTCGAGGATGTCCGGCTCCAGCCACGGCACCTGCGGCGGCCCCGACCGCGACTGCCACACGACGTCGTACTCGGCGACCCCCGCCTCGGCCGCGACGAGCCGGGCGGCCTCGGCGATCTGCTTCGAGTACCGGCGGCCGCCCTCCGACGGCGGACCCGAGGCGGCGTCCGCGCTCTCGGGCACCGAGTGCGCGGTGAACACCGTGCGGATCCCCGCCGCGTTCCCCAGCGAAGCGTGCGCCGCCCGGACGCCGTCGGCGACGGCCGCGACGAACAGCGGGTGGTCGAAGAACTGCCGGATTTTCACCAGTTCGGGGGCATCCGGACCGGCCGCGGCCCGGGCCCGCTCGATGTCTTCGTCGTACTGACGGCACGCCGAATAGCCGCCGTACGCGCTCGTCGGGAACACCAGAACGCGCTTCGCGCCTTCCGAGGTCAGCGCGGACAGCGTGTCCTCGGCCATCGGGTGCCAGTTGCGGTTGCCGAAGTGCACCGGCAGGTCCATGCCGGCGGCCGCGAGCTGCTTCTCCACCGCCGTCATCGCGTCGCGGTTCAGCTTGTTGATCGGCGAGACGCCGCCGAAGTGCCGGTAGTGCTCGGCGACTTCGAGGAGCCGCTCCCGCGGCACGCCCCGGCCCCTGGTGACGTTCTCGAGGAACGGCATGACGTCGTCCGGTCCTTCCGGACCGCCGAACGAGAGCCACAGCAACGCGTCGTATCCCACCCCGTCATCTTGCCGATGTGGCCCGCCCCACGCTGACGGGGGCCGGTTATGAATCGACCAGTCCAAAACTTTGGTACGGTGGCGGTATGGCCAGGCCACGGGAGTTCGACGAGTCCGCCGCCGTCGAGAGCGCGATGCACGCGTTCTGGGACCACGGCTACGACGCGACGTCGACCCAGGACCTCTGCGCGGCCACCGGGCTCGGGCGCAGCAGCGTCTACAACACGTTCACCAGCAAGAAAGCGCTCTTCCGGCGGTCACTGGAGCACTACACCGCCCGCGAGCTCGGCAAGCGGAAGGCGATCCTCGAAGGCCCGGGCACCGCGGCCGAACGGCTGGCCGAGGTGCTCGACACGGCCGTGGTGGCCGACCTGGAAAACCGCCGCCGCGGCTGTCTCGTCGTGAACACCCTCGCCGAACTCGGCCTTCCGGACGACGAGGTCGGCGCCGCGCTGCGCCGCGACACCGAACAGAACCTGGCGATGTTCGCCGGGTGCGTCCGGGAGGGCGTGCTCGACGGCAGCCTCCGGGACGGCCTGGACCCGGCCGACGTGGCCGAGTTCCTGCTCAGCACGATTTCGGGCATTCGCGTGATGGCGCGCCGGGGCTCGAGCCGTCGAGCCATGCACCACGTCGCCGACCTGGCCCTCTCGGCGATCACCGCTCACTGAACCCGCGTCGCCGCGGGAGCACCGGCCCGCTGCGCGAGTTTTGGACTGAACGATCCACAACCAAGGAGGACCCGTGCCCCTGGCCGTCTTCGTCCTCGGGCTCAGCGTGTTCGCGCTGGGCACGTCCGAGTTCATGATCACCGGCCTGCTCCCCGGGATGGCCGCCGACCTCGGCGTCGGCATCCCGGACACCGGGCTGCTGATCTCCGCGTTCGCCGTCGGCATGGTCGTCGGCGCACCGCTGCTGGCCATCGGCACCCTCCGGCTCCCCCGCCGCCGGACGCTCCTGGCGATGCTCGGCGTGTTCGTCGTGGCGCACGTCGTCGGCGCGCTCGCCGAGGGTTACACGGTCCTGTTCGCGACGCGGGTGGTCGCCGCCCTCGCCTGCGCCGGCTTCTGGGCCGTCGCGGCGGCCACGACGATCGCGCTGGTTCCGGTCGGCCGCCGTGGCCGCGCGATGGCCGTGCTGGTCGGCGGCCTGACGGTGGCGAACATCGCCGGTGTGCCCGCCGGGACCCTCCTCGGCCAGCACGCGGGCTGGCGCGCGGCGTTCTGGGCGGTGGCGGCGGTGACGCTGCTCGCGGCGGCCGGCGTGGCGGCGCTCGTGCCGGAGACGACCGGCGACGCGGTGAGCGTCCGCGGGGAACTGCGGCTGTACCGGCGCGGCCGCGTCTGGCTCGCACTCGGCGTGATCGCCTTGTGCCAGGCCATGATCTTCGCCGCGTTCAGCTATCTCGCACCCCTGCTGACCGAGACCGACGGGCTGCCGGAGGACGGGGTACCCGGCGTCCTCGCGTTGTTCGGCGTGGGCGCGCTGATCGGGATCACCGCGGGCGGCCGGCTCGCCGACCGGCGGCCGTTCGCGACGCTCTACGGCTGTCTCGCGCTCGCGCTGGCGGCCCTGCTCGTGCTCGCCCTCACCACCGACGCGCTCGTGGCCGTCGCGGCCGTGCTCGTCTTCGGGGTGGCGGGGTTCGGGGCCAACCCGGCGTTGAACGTCCGTGCCTACCAGGTCGCCGGTGACGCGCCGACGCTCGTCGGCGCCAGCACGACGGCGGCGTTCAACGTCGGCAACACCGTCGGCCCGTGGCTGGGCGGCGTGGCGATCGGCGCGGGTTTCGGCTTCCCGAGCGTCGCCTGGACGGGCATGGGCCTCGGCGTCGCCACGCTGGCCGCGCTCACGGTCGCCGCCGCCGTCCAGCGGAGCGACGACCGTGAGCCGGCAGTCGTGTGAGGCTCAGATCCCGAGGAAGTGGACGCCGCCGTCGACCATGATCATCGAGCCGGTCGTGGCGGGGAGCCAGTCCGACAGCACCGCGCAGACGCTCTTCGCCACCGGGTCCGGGTCCGTACTGTCCCAGCCGAGCGGCGCGCGCTCGCCCCAGCCGTCCTCCAGGTCGACGAAGCCCGGGATGGACTTCGCGGCCATCGTCTTCATCGGGCCCGCGCTGACCAGGTTGACGCGGATGCCCCGCGGCCCCAGCTCCTTGGCCAGGTAGCGGTTGACCGACTCGAGCCCGGCCTTCGCCACGCCCATCCAGTTGTAGACCGGCCACGCGACGCGCGCGTCGAAGTCCATGCCGACGTACGAGGCGCCCCGGCCGAGCAGCGGCAGGCACGCCTTCGCCAGCGACATGTACGAGTACGTCGAGATCTCGATCGCGGTCTTGACGTCTTCGGCGGGCGCGTCGAGGAACGGCGCGCCGAGACAGGTCTGCGGGGCGAAGCCGATCGAGTGCAGCACACCGTCCAGGCCGTCGACGTGCTCGCGGACCTTGTCGGCGAGGCCGTCAAGCTGCTCCTGATTGGTGACGTCCAGCTCGATCACCGGCGCCTCTTCGGGCAGCCGCTTCGCGATGCGCTCGACCAGCGACATGCGGCCGAAGCCGGTCAGCACCACCTTCGCGCCCTCCTGCTGCGCGATCTTGGCCGCGTGGAAGGCGAGCGACGCGTCGGTGATGATGCCGGTGATCAGCAGGCGCTTGCCTTCGAGCAGTCCGGGCACGGGTCCTCCAAGTCTTGGTTCGGTTGCGGAAATCAGTGGCCGAGGCCGAGGCCGCCGTCGACGGGCAGCACCGCGCCGTTGACGTAGCCGGCCTCGTCCGAAGCCAGGTAGCGCACGGCGGCGGCGATCTCCGACGGCTCGGCGTACCGGCCGGAGGGCACCTGCGCGAGGATCTCCTTCTTGCGGTCCTCGGGCAGTTCGTCGGTCATGTCGGTGTGGACGAACCCGGGAGCGATCACGTTCGAGGTGATGTTGCGCGAACCGAGCTCACGGGCCAGCGAACGCGCGAAGCCGACCAGGCCTGCCTTCGACGCCGCGTAGTTCGCCTGGCCGGCCGAGCCGGAGAGCCCGACCACCGAGGAGATGAAGATGAACCGGCCCCACTTGCCGCGCAGCATGCCGCGCGACGCGCGCTTCGCGACCCGGTAGGCGCCGGTCAGGTTCGCGTTGATGACGCGCTCGAACTGCTCGTCGCTCATCCGCATCAGCAGCGTGTCGTCGGTCAGCCCGGCGTTGGACACGAGCACCTCGACCGGGCCCTGGTGCTCCTCGACGAGCTTGAACGCGGCGTCGACCTGCTCGGTGTCGGTGACGTCCGCCTGAACCCCGAACAGCCCTTCGGGCGCACCCGAACCACGGTGCGTGACGGCGACCTGGTGCCCCTGCCCGGCGAGGTCCCGGGCGATCGCCAGACCGATGCCCCGGTTGCCCCCGGTGACCAAGACCGACCGTCCCACAGTGTTCTCCCTCTTCGTGAACCGCGCGCTGATGTCGGGCACGAGGTTATCGGCAGCGCCGCCGGGTCGCGCACCCACGCCCGCGGCCGTCCTGAACAGGAGTCAGGAGCGCACCAGAACTCAATCAAAGAACGCACCGGTAACCAAAGGTCACCGGTGCGTTCTTCCACACAACCCGCCGGTAGCATGCGACGCCGACCACAGAGCGTCACCCCGCCTCCATCGACTTGTCAAGACAAGTTGGCAAGTGGGAGAATCGGGCGATGATCGATCGCAAGAGCGGTGTGCCCGCGTTCCGTCAGGTCGCAGCCGACCTCCGCGAGAAGATCGTCACCGGTGAGTTCGCACCGGGCGCCAAGCTGCCGAGTGAGCACGACCTCGTCGAGATGTACGGCGTCTCGCGGCCGACCGTCCGAGAGGCCGTCGACGTGCTACGCGGCGAAGGTCTCGTCACCGCCGAGCACGGCCGCGGCGTCTTCGTGCGGCCACCGGCGAGCATTCAGCGCATCGCCCGGTCGCGACTGTCTCGCGAAGCCCGCGAGCGCAACCACGGCGCGTTCCTCGCCGACGCCACGGCTGGTGGCTTCACGCCGTCGACCAGCGTCAAGATCCGCTTCGAACCGGCCGACGCACGCGTAGCCGGTCACCTGGCCATCGACGAAGGAGCCGAGGTCACCGTCCGGGACCGCGTGATGCGCGCCGACGGACTGGTGGTCCAGCTCGCGGTGTCGCACCTGTCTCGCGAACTGACGCGTGGCACCGCCATCGAGGACATCGACACCGGCCCGGGCGGCACGTACGCGCGGCTGGAGGAGGCCGGACGGACGATCGAGTCGTTCGCCGAACGCGTCGGAGCACGGATGCCGACCCCCGCCGAAGCGTCCCAGCTTCAGTTGGGCGACGGCGTACCGGTCATCACGGTCACGCGAGTCGCATACGCCGTCGACGGCACGCCGCTGGAAATGAACGACATGGTGCTCGCGGCCGATCGCTACGAGCTGTCGTACGAGTGGCCGGCAGGCTAGCCCCAAGCGGGGATCAGGGGCGCACCACGACGTCTTCGTCATCGACGATGACAGCGCCGTCCTCATCCTCCACGACTTCCGTTCCGTCATCACGGATCCACCAGCTCACGACCGGCTCCGCCTGATCGGGCTCGGAGCCATGCCTCGCTCCTGACGGTAGATCCGTTCGCAGTTCGGACACTGATGTGGAACGCCGTGCGCCGCCCGGTTGGCCACCGACTCGAACGCCGCCACGCCCTGAAGGCCGCAAAGCATGGCCAGGGGTTGGCCGGGGTTCGGGATCGCGGTCAACCGCGTGCGATGCCAGAAGCCGTCGATCACCGGGTGAACGGCGGTCAGGTCAACGTGAATCACGGCGGGCATCAGCTCTCCAGTTCGGCGGCTCACCTCTGTAGCATCGCCAGTGCAGAGCGTGAGTTGAAGTGGAGAAGGGTCCACAGAGTGTCCACACCCGAGACCGTGCCGGGCTACCGGCTGCGGGCCGAACGCGAAGGCGTCGGGTTGTCCCTGGCCGAGATGGCTACCCGGATCAAGTTCTCGAAGTCGCTGCTCGGCATGGTCGAAAATGAGCAGCGCACGGCGTCGCCGGAGCTGATCGCGGCGTATGAACGCGTCTTAGGAGTGGACATGTGGCGCAAGGACATCACGCACTCGAACCTGCTGATCGTCGACAAGGCCGGCCGCGCGACCCTGCTGGCCGGCGTCGAGAAGGGCGACCCAGGTCCGCTGCGAAACACGCCTACCGCGCACCGGACGGACGTCAGCCTGGGTTCGGTCGTCTCCGAGAAGGCCGCCGAGTGGTTCCGGAGGTGGGCCGTCGAGGGCGACACGGCGACGCTGCGCACGAACTCGCTGAGCGTGATCGCGAAGCTGCCTGGCAAGGTCAACGCGGACCTCGTCGTCCAGGTGCTGGAGAACGACCCGAAGGTGCGGCGACTGATCGTCGCGTCCGAGATCTCACGCCTCACGCAGCTCGACTGGAAGGTCGCGCTCGCCGGTGCCGACGATCCGACGACGATCCCCGAGCCTCGGAAGCTCGCGCCGAAGCTGGCCAAAGGCGCGATCCAGCCGAAGGGCACCGAGTCGCGCTGGGCGTGCACATACCTCCTCACCCGGATGGTGTCGGTTCTCGGCCGCTAGTCTCCGGCCAGTCGAAGCCCCGTCGATCCGCCGGCGGGTTCTCTGTTGTGGCACTGAGGCGACCGTCCTAAGCGGGTGTTAGGAACTGCCTCCCGACCTTGCTGGTGACCCGCTGGTTGGTCACCGTGAGTCGCAACACAGGAGGTCGACGATGACAACCCGGCTCAGCGGTGCCGCCCCGGCGGACGTCAGCGAAAAGCGCGTGATCGGCAATGTGCTGCGCGGCTCGATCGGCAACTTGATCGAGTGGTACGACTGGTACGCCTATGCGGCGTTCACCACCTACTTCGCCAAGTCCTTCTTCCCCACGACCGACACCACCGCCGCGTTCCTCGGGACCGCCGCCGTCTTCGCCGTCGGGTTCCTCATGCGGCCGCTGGGCGGGTGGATGCTCGGGCGGTTCGCCGACCGGTTCGGCCGCCGCAACGCCCTGGTTCTTTCGGTGACGCTGATGGCGGGTGGCTCGCTGCTCATCGCCGTCACGCCGAGCTATCACACCATCGGGATCGCCGCGCCGATCCTGCTGCTGACCGCCCGGCTGATCCAGGGCCTGTCGGTCGGCGGCGAGTACTCCACCTCGGCGACCTATTTGTCCGAAGTGGCCACTCCCGGCAAGCGCGGCTTCTACTCGAGCTTCCAGTACGTGACGCTCTACGGCGGGCAGCTGCTGGCGCTGGGCCTCCAGCTGATCCTGCAGGCGCTCCTCACCGAGCAGCAGCTGACGTCGTGGGGCTGGCGGATCGCCTTCGGCGTCGGCACGATCGCCGCGCTCACCGTCATGTGGCTGCGCCGCGGCATGGACGAGTCCGAGAGCTACCAGCGCGAAGCCGGGGAAAACAAGGGCGAACGCGGCACGCTGCGCGCGCTGGCCAAGTACCCCAAGGAAATCGCGCTCGTCGTCGGCCTGACCCTCGGCGGCACGGTCGGCTTCTACACCTTCGCCACCTACAGCCAGAAGTTCCTGGAGAACACCGCGCACATCCCGCGCCGGCAGGTCACCATCGTGCTGTTCTGCGCGATCCTCGTCGCGGCGATCCTGCAGCCGCTGGCCGGCAAGCTGTCCGACCGGATCGGCCGCCGCCCGCTGCTGCTGTTCTTCGGCATCGGCGGCACCCTGCTCACCGTGCCGCTGATGACGGTGATGGGCTCGACCCGCAACCCCGTCGGCGCGTTCTTCCTCGTGCTGGCCGGGCTCGTGGTCGTCGCCGGGTACACCTCGATCAACGCGATCGTGAAGGCCGAGCTGTTCCCCACGAGGATCCGGGCACTCGGCGTCGGGCTGCCCTACGCGCTGACTGTGGCGATCTTCGGCGGCACGGCGGAGCTCATCGCGCAGGCGCTGAAGAGCGCCGGGCACGAAACGGTGTTCTTCTGGTACGTCGCGGGCTGTGTCCTGGTTTCCCTGATCGTCTACGGCACAATGCGGGAAACCTCGAAGACCTCCGAGCTGGAAGAGCGCTGAGAAGGGGATGGCCGTGCGGGTTCTCCTCGTCGAAGACGACGCGGGGGTCGCGGGCGCGCTCGCCGAGTCGCTGCACGCGCGCGGTCATCCCGTCACCAGCGTCGGCCGCGGGGCCGACGCCCTGCACCACCACCGCGGTGCCGACCTCGTCCTGCTGGATCTGGGCCTGCCCGACCTCGACGGCCTCGATGTCCTGCGCAAGATCCGGGCCGTCTCCCCGGTCCCGGTCATCGTCCTGACGGCCCGCGGTGACGAGCGGTCCGTCGTCCGCGGGCTCCGGCTCGGCGCGGACGACTACCTGACCAAGCCGGTGCGGCTGGCCGAGCTGCTGGCCCGGATGGACGCCGTCGTGCGCCGCGCGGTGGCCCGCACCGCTCCCGCGGGCGACGTCGTGCGCGTCGAGGACGTCGAGATCGACCTCGGCGCCCGCCGGGTCCTGGTCGCCGGGCAGGACGTCGGGCTGACCACCAAGGAATTCGAGATCCTCGCCGTCCTCGCCGCGCGCCCCGGCACCGCGATCAGCCGCCAGCAGCTCATGGACGAGGTCTGGGGCGACGCCTACCTCGCGGTGTCGCGCTCGCTCGACGTCCACCTGACCGGGCTGCGCGCCAAGCTCGACCGGCCCGGGCTGCTCACCACCATCCGCGGCTTCGGCTACCGGCTCGGCCGGGACTGACCCGTGCGCACCCGGCTCCTCGTGGTCCTGGTCGCCCTCGCGCTGGCGGTCGTCGCCGCGTTCGCCGTGCCGCTGCTGACCGCCACCGCCGAGCAGCGCACCCAGCAGCTGGTCATCTCCCGCACCGCCGACGTCGACCGGTTCGTCGTGCTCGCCCAGCAGGCCGTCGACACCCATGACCCCGCGGCCCTCGCGGGCGACGCGGAGCGCTACGCCCAGCTGTACGGCGAAGGCGTCGTCATCGTCGACGCCCGGCGGCTCCCGCTGGTGCAGACGGGCGGCCTGACCGCGGGCGACCCGGCGGTGCGCACGCTGGTGGAGGCGGCGATGCGCAACGAGCCGGCGCCGCGGGTCGAGCGGCTGAGCCCGTGGTCGGCCGGATCGGCGTACTTCGCCCGGCCGGTCGGCACCGGCACGCGGGTGTCCGGCGTGGTCGTGCTGCGGGCGTCGGTGACGGCGGCCGCCGCGGACGTCACCACCCGGTGGAGCACCATCGGGGCCGGCGCCCTGCTGGTCGCGGTGGTGTTCGTGCTGCTCGCCGTGGTGCTGGCCCGGTGGATGGTGCGGCCGCTGCACGAGCTGGAGACCGGGGTGCTGGCCGTGGCCGCCGGGCACCGCGCGCACGTCCCGGAACGCGCCGGGCCGCGCGAGCTGCGGTCGCTGGCCGCCGAGGTCAACCGGATGTCCGAGGCCGTGCTCGAAGCCGCCGAGCAGCAGCACCGGCTGGTCGCCGACGCCTCACACCAGCTGCGGAACCCGATGGCGGCGCTGCGGCTGCGCGTCGACTCCCTGGCCGGGCGGATCGAGGGCGACGACAGGACGTACCGGGCGACCGTGGCCGAGGTCGAGCGCCTCGAGAAGCTCCTCGACGGGCTGCTGGCGCTCGCGCTCGCCGAAAGCACCGCGACCCGGGTCGCGGCCGGGGGCGCGGACGAGGCGTGCGACCTCGCGTCCGTGCTCGCCGAGCGCGTCGACGCCTGGCGGCCGGCCGCCGAGGACGCCGGTTCGGCGATCGTGCCGCCGCCGGGCCACGACGAACCGGTGACCGTGCGCTGCCCCGAAGGCGAGCTGGCGCAGATCCTCGACGTCCTGCTGGACAACGCCGTCCACTACGCCGGCCGCGGCGCGAAGATCACTACGGACTGGGAAGCCGGCTCCGGCACCGCAACGCTCGTCGTCCGCGACGACGGGCCCGGTCTGTCCACTGAGGACCGGGCGCGAGCGACCGAACGGTTCTGGCGCGCCGGCGGCGAAGGCGCCCCGCGCGGCACCGGCCTCGGACTCGCCATCGCGCACCAGCAGGTGCGCACCCGCGGCGGGGTTCTCGAGCTGCGCCAGGCCCTCCCCCACGGGCTCGAAGCCCGCGTCACGCTGCCGCTGGAGGTGCCGCGATGACGCTCACCCGCCGCACCGCCCTGCTCGGCGGCCTCGGCCTGGCCTTGGCCGGCTGCTCGACGTCCGGCTATCCCGGTCCGGAACGGGCGGTGACCATCGCCGCCGGCGAGCCCGGCGGCTTCTACCTGGCCTTCGCCGAGCTGCTGGCCGCCGAGCTGAGCCGCGCGGAACCGCTGCTGCACGCCACCGCCGTGCCGACCGAGGCGAGCGTCGCCAACGTCGGTCTCGTGCAGCGCGGGCAAGCCGATCTCGGGCTCGTCCTCGCCGACGTCGCCCAGACCGCGCTGCGCGGCGGCGCGCCGTTCCCCGGGGCGGTGCCGCTGCTCGCGCTCGGCCGCGTCTACGAGAACTACCTGCAGCTCGTGGTCCGGGCCGACGGGCCGGTGCGCCGGCTCGCCGACCTGGCGGGCCGCCCGGTGTCCCTGGGCGCGGGCGGCTCCGGGGCCGCCCAGCTCGGGGAGCGCCTGTTCGCCCAGGCCGGGGTGCCGGTGGACGCCCGGCACCTGCTGTTCGACGACGCCGTCCGCGCGCTGGCCGGACGGCGGGTCGACGCCATGCTGTGGTCGGGCGGGGTGCCGACCCCGAAGCTCGCCGACCTCACCCGCACCACGCCGATCGCACTGTTGCCCCTCGATGCGGTGGTGCCCGCGCTGCGCGCCACGTACGGACCGGTGTACGACCAGGTCCAGGTGCCCGGCGGCGCCTACCGCGGGGTCGGCGCGCTGGGCACGATCGGCGTCGCGAACCTGCTCGTCTGCTCGCCTTCCCTGCCCGGCGACGTCGCCGCGGCTGTGGTCCGGCTGCTCGTCGAACGCGCCACCGCCCTGGTGCCCGCCGAAGCCGTCGGGACGCAGTTCCTCGACGTGCGGACGCTGATCGGGACGCAGCCGGTGCCGCTGCAGCCGGGCGCGGCGGCCGCGTACCGGGCACTGCACGGTTGAACTAGATTGGGCGCGTGACCGAACCCCGCCGCCCCATCGTCGAGATGCCGCTGCGCGTGCGCTACCAGGAGTGCGACGGCCAGGGCATCGTCTTCAACGCCCACTACCTGGCCTATGTGGACATGTGTTCCTTCGAGGCGGAGAAGGCGCTGTTCGGCTCGCACGAGCAGTTCCTGGTGCACGGTACCGACGTCGTCGTGGCAGAGGCGAACCTGAAGTTCCGGGCCCCCGCCCGCTACGACGAGGAACTGGTCGTCTCGCAGTACCTGAACCACCTCGGCACGACGTCGCTGATTTTCGACTTCGAGATCCATCGCGGCGAGACGCTCCTCCAGGCGGCGACCCTCCGGTACGTCTTCGTCGACCCCGCCACGTTGCGGCCCACGGCTCCGCCGGACGCGGTCCGCAAGGTCTACGCGACCCTGCTCGAAGGCTGAGCCGTGTTCCGCATTCTCTTCTACCACCCGGAAATCCCGCCGAACACGGGCAACGCGATCCGGCTCGCGGCCAACACCGGGTGCGAGCTGCACCTGGTCGAGCCGCTCGGGTTCACGCTGGAGGACAAGCAGCTGCGCCGCGCCGGGCTCGACTACCACGACCTCGCGCGGGTGCGCGTCCACGCTTCACTGGCCACGGCCTGGGAAGTGCTGCTGCCGGCGAAGGTGTACGCGTTCAGCGCCACGGCGACCCGGCTGTACACGGACGTCGCCTACACACCAGGGGACGTGCTGATGTTCGGGCCGGAGTCGGTGGGACTGCCCGCCGCGGTCCAGGAAGCGCCCGAGGTGACCGACCGCGTGCGGCTGCCGATGCTGCCGACGAGCCGCTCGCTCAACCTCGCCAACACCGCCGCGATCACGGTCTACGAAGCCTGGCGCCAGAACGGCTTCGCGGTTTCGCAGGCCTGACCCGCCCCCGCCCCGGCGCCCTGAATGACTCATTCAGGGCTTGCGAGGTCCTGAATGAGTCATTCAAGACACCGGGCGGGCGGCGTGACCGGCTCCGGTAGGTTCGCCGGATGCGACAGCAATTCTCGAGTGCGGAGGGGTTCCTGGGGGCGCTCATCGGCGCCGCGTTCGGCACCGTGTTCGTCGTCGTCAACTCGGGCGACCCGCTTCCCGCGGCGGCCGGCTGGGTGCTTCGCGCTCTCGCCGTCGTGGCGCTCGCGGCCGTGGTCGTCCTCGGTGTCCGCGCCGGCGGGCGGCCGACACTCGAAGGCCGGCCGATGTTCGGGCCGAGCTACCGGGTCATCGTCGTCGGCGAAGTCGTGCTGCTCGTCGCCGGGTTCTTCGTGCTCAGCCTGCTGGACGCGCCGGTGCAGGCCAACGTCGCCTGGATCGCGACGGTCGTCGGGCTCCACTTCGTCGCGCTGGCGTCCGCGTGGAAGGCCCGCGCGATCCTGGTGGTCGGCGGGGTCCTGACCGTGCTCGGCGTCGTCGGCCTCGCCCTGCTGGGCACGCCCGCGCTGCCGTGGGTGCCGTTCGTCAGCGGCGTCCTCTCCGGGGTGACCCTGCTCGGCGGAAGCCTGTACGGCGTCCGCCGAGCCTGAGTCACGGAAGTCTCTGCCCGAAGAACAGGCTGGCCGCGGCGCCGATCATGAGGATCAGGGTGCCGGCCACGACCCAGGGTTTGCTCGCGTCGGCGTCCTTCAGCTCGTAGCCGATCTGCTCGCCGAGGTCGCCGTAGACCTTCTTCAGCTCCTCGGCGCTGGCCGCCTTGTAGAAGTCGCCGCCCGACAGCCGGGCGATCTCGCGCAGCGACTCGTCGTCCACGCTCACCGGCTGGGCCTTGCCGTCGATGTCGACCGAGCCGTGGGTGGTGCCGAAGGAGATCGACGAGATCGGCACCCCGGCCTGCTTCGCCGCCTGCGCCGCGGTGTACCCGCCGCGCGCCGCGTACAGGTCCTCCGGCACGGTCTGCTTGCCGTCGGACATCAGCACGATCCGCGCGGGCGGCGGCCCGTCGGCCCCGCCGACGACGGTGGAGAAGCTCTCGATCGACTGCAGCGCCGCGAAGATGCCTTCACCGGTCGCCGTCGACTGCGCCAGCTTCAGGTTCTCGATCGCCTTGATCACGCCGTTGCGGTCCGTCGTCGGGTTGACCAGCACCGTCGCCGTGCCCGCGAACGAGATCAGCCCCAGGTTGATCCCCGGCGTCATGTTCCGCGCGAAGCTCGTCGCCGCGTCCTGCGCCGCCTTCAGCCGCGTCGGGAGGACGTCGGTCGCCTCCATCGACAGCGACACGTCGATCACCAGCATCACCGTCGCCCGGTTGCGCGGCACCTTCTGCTCGGCGGTCGGCCCGGACAGGGCCACGGTGAGCAGCAGCAGCGACAGCACGATCAGCACCGCGGGCAGGTGCCGGACCCAGCCCTGGCTCTTCGGCGCGACCTTGTCGAGGAGGTCCAGGTTCGCGAACCGCATGGTCCGCTTGCGGCGAGCGCGCTGCGCCAGGACGTACCCGACGGCGACCGCGGCCACCGCGATCAGCAGCAGGAACCACCAGGGCGCGGTGAAGCCGGTCAAACTCATGCGCACACCTCGCTGACGCTCGATGCAGCCTGAGCCGGCAACGCTGTGTCGAATGGTTCGTTCGCAGGCTCACTCACGCCACACCCCCGGACCAGCGGCGCTTGCGGGCGACGACGAACCGCACCATGTCGGCGATCCAGTCGGCGTCCGTCCGCAGCGTCAGGTGCGCCGCACCCGCCCGCCGCAGCCCGGCCGCCACCTTCTGCCGGTGGGCGTGGGCCGCGGCCCCGAACTCCTTGCGCAGCAAGGCCGAAGCGTGCACTTCGCGTTGTTTCCCTGTCTCCGGGTCGGCCAGCACGACGGTGCCCACCTCGGGCAGGTCGACGTCGCGCGGGTCGAGGACTTCGATCGCGATCAGTTCGTGGCGCCCGCCCAGCGCCCGCAGCGGCCGCTCCCAGGACGTGTCGCCCAGGAAGTCGGAGATCACCACGGCCAGGCCGCGGCGGCGCGGCGGACGGCGCAACGCCTCCAGCGCCTGGGCGAAGTCTCCCCGGGTGCCCTCGGGCGCGCGCGGCGTCTCGGCCAGCTTCCGGACCAGCCCGCGGGCGTGCGCCATGCCGCCACGCGCCGGGATGCGGGCCGTGTCGGCGCCGGTGGAGATCAACGCGCCGATCCGGTTGCCGCCGCCCCCGGTCAGGTGCGCGACCGCCGCGACGGCGCAGACCACCAGGTCGCGCTTCTCGCACAGCGCGGTGCCGAAGTCGAGGCTCGCCGAGAGGTCGGCGACCACCCACGTCTCCAGCTCGCGGTCGGCCACGGTCTCCCGGATGTGCGGGGTCGTGGTGCGGGCGGTGACCGCCCAGTCCATCCGGCGCACGTCGTCGCCGGGCTGGTACGGGCGGGCTTCGCCGGGCTCGGACCCCGGCCCCGGCACCAGGCCGAGGTGGTTGCCCTGCAGCAGGCCGTCGAGCCGGCGGCGGACGTCGAGCTCCAGCGTCCGCAGCCCGGCTTCCAGCCGGTCGCCCCGCAGCACCGGGGGCGCCCACGAAGGGCGGGGGCCTTTCTCGTTCTTCGCCATCGCCGGGTTACCTGACCGGCGCGCCCGCCGGGACCGGGCCGCCCTGGCCGGGCCCGCCCTGCGGCCGGGCCGAGACCTGCGGCAACGGCACGGTCTGCAGCACGCGCGTGATGATGTGGTCGATCGGCACGCCGTCGGCCAGCGCGTCGTAGGACAGCACGAGCCGGTGGCGCAGCACGTCCGGCACGACGTCGACGACGTCCTGCGGCAGCACGTAGTCGCGGCCGCGGACCAGGGCCAGCGCCCGCGCGGCGGCGATGATGCCCAGGCTCGCGCGCGGCGAGGCACCGTAGGACACCCAGCCGGCGACGTCGGCGAGGCCGTGCTCGTTCGGCGTGCGGGTGGTCAGCACCAGCCGGACGACGTAGTCGACCAGCGCGTGGTGCACGAACACCTGCGCCGCGACGCCCTGCAGGCGGACCAGCTCGCCCGGGCTGAGCACCTCGTGCGGAGTGGGCGGGGTGACGCCCATCCGGTAGATGATCTCGCGCTCTTCCTCGGCGGTGGGGTACTCGACGACGATCTTGAACAGGAACCGGTCGCGCTGCGCTTCCGGCAGCGGGTACACGCCCTCGTTCTCGATCGGGTTCTGCGTGGCGAGCACGAGGAACGGGTCGGGCATCGGGAACGTCTGCCCACCGATCGACACGTGCCGCTCCGCCATCACCTCGAGCATCGCCGACTGGACCTTGGCGGGCGCGCGGTTGATCTCGTCGGCGAGCACGAAGTTGGCCACGACCGGGCCGAGCTCGACGTCGAAGCGCTCGGCGCCCTGGCGGTAGATCCGGGTGCCGAGGATGTCGGCGGGCACCAGGTCGGGGGTGAACTGGACGCGCGAGAACGAGCCGCCGACCACGCGGGCGAAGGTCTCCACCGCGAGCGTCTTAGCCACGCCGGGCACGCCTTCGAGCAGCAGGTGGCCCTTGGCCAGCAGGCCGACCAGCATCCGCTCGACCAGGCGGTCCTGGCCGACGATGATCCGCTTGACCTCGAACACGGTCCGCTCCAGCAACTGGGCGTCCCGGGCCGGTGTCGCGGGCTGCTGCCCGTTCCCACCCTCGGCGTAGCCGGGCTCGGTCACTCTGCCTCCTCGAAAGTCGTGCGCCGCCCCGCGACGGTGATCACGCGGTGCGACCGTACTGCGTCCCCCGGTCGTCCGTCCGTCCGGCACGCGGGCACCCACGATCAGCCAACACGGTCACCGGTGTGACATCTGTGAAGGACGTCCGGTTCCCGCGCTCAGCGATGGCGTTCGAGGTCCTCGGGGGTGTCGATGTCGTCCGCTTCGCCCCGTTCGGCCGGGACCTCGGTGACGGCCAGCCCGCCCAGCACCCGGCGCACCGACGCGTTCTCCACCTGCGCCGGAAGGGCCGCTCGCAGCGCCACGACGCGCCAGGCGCCCAGCAGCCACTGCCGCTCCCCCGCCGCGTCGACCAGGACCGCGCCGTCGCCGGGGCCGATCGACGCCACCAGGCGGTCCACTGTGGACCTCCGGACCCCCGGCAGGTCGGCGGCCAGCACCACGACCGCCTCGACGTCGTCGGGCACGAAGACCAGCCCGGCGGCCAGTGCCGCCACCGGCCCGCTGCCCGGTACCGCTTCCCGGGTCCACACGACGTCGAAGCCGGAGCGCCGGGGACCGACGGCGATCACCCGCTCGGCGCCGTCGAGGGCGTGGATCGCGCGGGCCAGCAAGGGCTTCCCGCCCACCGAGAGGGCCGGTTTGTCCACACCGGACAGCCTGCGGGCCGAGCCCCCGGCCACCACGATCCCCGCGTAGCGCATCCCGGGAACACTAGCGGCCCGGCACAGGGGAGGTGAAGCCCGCGTCCGGCATACCCGGGGTCCCGGACCAGGGAGGCCGGCCATGACCTCCACCGCCGAGCCGCGCGTCCCGGGAGGTCCGCGAGCCGGTCCACGCGGCGGACCCCGAGGTGACCGAAACCCGGCAGATCATCGCGGACAACCGGGCCGGCGGCCGGCGCAAGCCGAAGCGCGAAGGAAGGCCTGATTCAGCGTCCCACCACGAGGTAGGTCAAGCCCAGCACGCCCCGATATTCGCCGACGTACTCGCGCAACCGCCTGCCGAGCCACTCCCGTACCTCCGCCGCCCGCGGGTCGGCCGGGTGGGCCAGGAGCCACTCCGCGAGGGCTGCCCGCGAGGTCGACTCGAAGTCGTCCCATTCCAGCTGGTCGGCGGCGCTCAGGTGCAGCACCTGCCAGCCGGCCGCGGCGGCGGTGTCGAGGAGCTCCGGCAGCGGGAGGATGCCGTCACCGAAGATCTCCAGCGCCGCCGGGGACGGCGGAGCCGCCCAGAACCCGTCGCCGAAGAGCAGCCGGCCGCCCGGCGCCACGACGTGGGCGAGCCGGTCCAGCGCCGCCTTCGTGGAGCCGAAGGCGTGCGACGCGCCGATGCAGAACCCTCGTTCGACCGGTTCGTCCCAGGTCGCCGCGTCGGCCTCGACGAACTCGATCCGCGCGGTCAGGCGGCGTTCGCGGGCGGCCGAGCGGCCGCGGGCGAGCGCGGCCGCGTCGGTGTCGACCCCGGTGGCGCGCAGCCCCGGCGCCCGCCCGGCGGCGCGCAGCAGCAGCTCGCCCCAGCCGCAGCCGAAGTCGACGAGGTGTCCCGCTTCGAGGGCCATCCGGTCCAGCAACAGCTCCGCATGGGCCTCGGACAGGGGTGTGTTCCAGCGCATCCGGGTGCGCCGCAGCGCGTTCAGTTCGTCGTCCACCGGAGCGATCTTGGGGGTCGGACGGCGCCGGCGTCGAGCGAGTTTTCAGCCGACGAGGCGGGTCGCGTACGGCATGATCCCGCCGTAGCGCACCGGCGCGATCCGGACGCGCAGGCCGGACTCCGGCGCTTCGACCATCTGGCCGCCGCCGAGGTAGAGCGCGACGTGGTGGATGCCGCCCGGACCGCCCCAGAACAGCAGGTCGCCGCGGCGCATCCGGGACAGCGGCACCTGCCGCCCCGCCGAGTACTGGTAGCCGCTGTAGTGCGGCAGCGAACGGACCCCGGCGAAGGCGTAGATCATCAGGCCGGAGCAGTCGAAGCCGATCTTGTTGTAGTCGCCGTAGCTGTCGGCGACGCCGCCGTCGCGGATGCCGCGGCTCGGGCCGCTCGCGTTGCCGCCACCCCAGGCGTACGGCATGCCGATCCGGGACAGCGCCCGCGCGATCACCGCCTCGATCGACGAGCCCGCCGGGCCCGCGGGCGCCGGACCACCCGACGGACGGCCACCGCCCCCGGCGGAGGCGAGCGCGGCCTGACGGGCCCGTTCTTCGTCCTCGCGCTGCTTCTGGGCGAGCCAGTCCTGGTAGCGCTGCCGCTGCCCCTGCAGGCCGCTGACCTTGGTCTGCGCGGCGTAGAGCTGTTGCTCGACGTCGGACTTGTTCTTCTCGAGCCGGGTGTTCTGCGACGCCTGGTCGTCCTGCGCCCGCACGGCGACCGCCTGCGCGGTGTCGGCGCCGTTCTTGGCCTGCCGCGCGGCGTCCTGCTTCTGCTGGGCGATCTCGGCGGCCTTGCGGGCCGCGGCGTCCTTGTTCGACTTTTCGGTCTGCGCCTGCTGGAGCCGGTCCAGCGCGTTGAGCCGGTCCCCGCCGACGGCGTCGAGGAGCTGGGCGCGGGCGAGCATGTCCTTGGGGCTGTCGGCGCCGAGGTACGCCGAAAGCGAGCCGACCGTGCTGCCCTGCTGGAAGCTGGCGGCGGCGAAGGACTTGAGGTCGGTGCGGGCCTTCTCGATCGCCGCGGCCGCCGCGTCCGCCTCGGTCCGGGCGGCCTTCGCGTCGTTCTCCGCCTGCGCCGCGGCGTCCTGCGCGGTCTGCAGGTCGACCAGGGCCTTGTTGGCCTCTTCCTGTTTGAGCTCGACGTCGTCCCGCAGCTGCGTCAGCTTCTGCTCGGCCTGGGCCAGCTGATTGGTCAGCCGGCCGACCTCACCCGCCTTCGCGTTCGCGTCGGCCTTGCCCGCCTGGATCTCGGAGTCGCTGGGGTTGGGCGGCGGCGGGGGCGCCGCGAGGCCCGTGCCGCCGGCGCCGAACAAGATCACCAGGGCGAGCGTGCTCACGGTGAGTCCACGGCGCGCCTTCCGCACGTCGCGTCCCCCGCGCTGTCCCGCCACGACCGCCACCTCCGCTCACCTGCGCACACCGTGCGTCACTGCAGTCACACCACTATCACAAGCATCAGCGGAAACTTACACACCGTAGGCACCAATTCCCCTCATTGAGGGACCCCCGCATCAGATGGCGCAGCCCACACCGCGTGTCGTCTTGAACCCCAAACAGGACGCGCGTACTGTTTGGGGCACCGCGAGGTGTGGCATCCCCGATCCGGTCCTACGGTGGGGGTGCGCGACACTCGCCCCCACCGAACCCGACCGAACTGACCCGGGAGCCCGGCCGCACCGGCCGCGGCGTCCCCGCCACTGGAGTTAGACGTGACCGCACCTGCCAGCAAGGACAGCTTCGGCGCCAAAGACACGCTGAAGGTCGGCGACGCCTCGTACGAGGTGTTCCGCCTGAACAAGGTCGAGGGCGCCGAGCGGCTGCCCTACAGCCTGAAGATCCTGCTCGAGAACCTGCTGCGCACCGAGGACGGCGCGAACATCACCGCCGACCACATCGGCGCGCTCGCCTCGTGGGACCCGAACGCCGACCCGTCGATCGAGATCCAGTTCACGCCGGCCCGCGTGATCATGCAGGACTTCACCGGCGTGCCCTGCGTCGTCGACCTCGCCACCATGCGCGAGGCGGTCACCGACCTCGGCGGCGACCCCGACAAGGTCAACCCGCTCGCCCCCGCCGAGCTGGTCATCGACCACTCGGTGATCATCGACGTCTTCGGCCGCCCCGACGCCTTCGAGCGCAACGTCGAGATCGAGTACGAGCGCAACCGCGAGCGCTACCAGTTCCTGCGCTGGGGCCAGGGCGCCTTCGACGAGTTCAAGGTCGTCCCGCCGGGCACCGGCATCGTGCACCAGGTCAACATCGAGCACCTCGCGCGCACGGTGATGGCCCGGGGCGGCCAGGCCTACCCCGACTCCTGCGTCGGCACCGACTCGCACACCACTATGGTCAACGGCCTCGGCGTGCTGGGCTGGGGTGTCGGCGGCATCGAGGCCGAGGCCGCCATGCTGGGCCAGCCGGTGTCGATGCTCATCCCGCGCGTCGTCGGCTTCAAGCTGACCGGCGAGATCCCGGCCGGCGTCACCGCCACCGACGTCGTGCTCACCATCACCGAGATGCTGCGCCGCCACGGCGTGGTCGGCAAGTTCGTCGAGTTCTACGGCGAGAGCGTCGGCGCGGTGCCGCTGGCCAACCGCGCCACCATCGGCAACATGAGCCCCGAGTTCGGCTCCACCGCGGCGATCTTCCCGATCGACGACGAGACCGTCCGCTACCTCAAGCTGACCGGCCGCTCGGCCGAGCAGGTCGCGCTGGTCGAGGCCTACGCCAAGGAGCAGGGCCTCTGGCACGACCCGTCGCGCGAGGCCGCCTACTCCGAGTACCTCGAGCTGGACCTCTCGACGGTCGTCCCGTCGATCGCCGGCCCGAAGCGCCCGCAGGACCGCATCGAGCTGTCGGACGCGAAGCCGGCGTTCCGCAAGTCGATCCACGACTACGTGGACGGCGAGGACCTCACGCCGCACACCAAGATGGACGAGGCTTCGGAGGAGTCCTTCCCGGCCAGCGACGCCCCGTCGCTGTCGTTCGCCGAGGACGACGCCGCGCCGGTCACCAGCTCCGCCGCGAACGGCGCGTCGGGCCGCCCGAGCAAGCCGGTCAAGGTTTCGACGGCGGACCGCGGCGAGTTCGTCCTCGACCACGGCGCCGTGGTGATCGCCTCGATCACCTCGTGCACCAACACCTCGAACCCGTCGGTCATGCTCGGCGCCGCGCTGCTCGCGCGCAACGCCGTGGACAAGGGCCTCGCGGTCAAGCCGTGGGTGAAGACGTCGATGGCGCCGGGCTCGCAGGTCGTCACCGACTACTACACCAAGGCCAACCTGTGGCCGTACCTCGAGAAGCTGGGCTACCACCTGGTCGGCTACGGCTGCACCACCTGCATCGGCAACTCCGGCCCGCTCTCGGACGAGATCTCCGCGGCGATCCAGGAGAACGACCTCACCGCGGTCTCGGTGCTCTCGGGCAACCGGAACTTCGAAGGCCGGATCAACCCCGACGTGAAGATGAACTACCTCGCGTCGCCGCCGCTGGTCATCGCCTACGCGCTGGCCGGCACGATGGACTTCGACTTCGCGAACCAGCCGCTGGGCCAGGACGAGCACGGCACCGACGTCTTCCTGAAGGACATCTGGCCGACCGCGCAGGAGATCCAGGAGACCATCGACTACGCGATCACGCAGGAGATGTTCACCAAGGACTACGCGGACGTCTTCGACGGCGGCGAGCGCTGGAAGTCGCTGCCCACCCCGGAGGGCAAGACCTTCGAGTGGGACGCCGAGTCCACCTACGTCCGGAAGCCCCCGTACTTCGAGGGCATGACGCCGGAGCCGGCCGCGGTCACCGACATCACCGGCGCCCGCGTGCTGGCGAAGCTGGGCGACTCGGTCACCACCGACCACATTTCCCCCGCCGGCGCGATCAAGCCGGGCACCCCGGCCGCGCAGTACCTGACCGAGCACGGCGTGGAGAAGAAGGACTTCAACTCCTACGGCTCGCGGCGCGGCAACCACGAGGTGATGATCCGCGGCACCTTCGCGAACATCCGGCTGCGCAACCAGCTCCTGGACGACGTGCAGGGCGGCTACACCCGGGACTTCACCGTCGACGGTGCCCCGCAGGCGTTCATCTACGACGCCGCGCAGAACTACGCGAAGGCCGGCACGCCGCTGGTCGTGCTGGGCGGCAAGGAGTACGGCTCGGGCTCGTCGCGTGACTGGGCGGCCAAGGGCACGTCGCTGCTGGGCGTCCGCGCCGTGATCACCGAGTCGTTCGAGCGCATCCACCGCTCGAACCTGATCGGCATGGGCGTCATCCCGCTGCAGTTCCCGGCGGGCGAGTCGGCCTCGTCGCTGGGCCTCGACGGCACGGAGACGTTCGACATCTCGGGCATCACCAAGCTGAACGACGGCGAGACCCCGCGCACGGTGCACGTCACCGCCACCAAAAATGACGGCACCAAGGTGGAGTTCGAAGCGGACGTCCGCATCGACACCCCGGGCGAGGCGGACTACTACCGCAACGGCGGCATCCTGCAGTACGTCCTGCGGAAGATGACGCAGGCGTAAGGTTTCCGCTCCGAAGGCCTCCCCATCGTGCAGGTGGGGAGGCCTTCGTTTCGGTACCGTGGCGGCCATGGGGGAACTCGATCTCGGCGACGGCACGCTGTCCTACGAAGAGCGCGGCACCGGACGGCCGGTGGTCTTCCTGCACGCGGGCGGGATGACCCGCGCGATGTGGGACGAGCAGTTCGCCCACCTCGCCGGGACGCATCGCGTCCTGCGCTACGACGCCCGCGGCGCGGGCGATTCGTCGGATCCGCCGCCGGAGTTCTCGCACCGCGAGGACCTGAAGAAGCTGCTCGACACCCTCGACGTCGAACGGCCGGTGCTGGTCGGATGTTCGTTCGGCAGCCGCGTGTTCCTCGACTTCGCGGTGGCGCACCCGGACCGCGTGGGTGGCCTTTTCCTCAGCTCGCCCGGAATCAGCGGCATGGAGTTCCGGGATCCCTACGTGCTCGGCCTGGTGGCGAAGACCGCCGAGGCGGCCCGCTCCGGCGATGGCCCCGGTGTCCTCGAATCGGTGCTGCGGCTGTGGGTGGACGGGCCGCACCGCACGCCCGCCGAGGTCGACCCGGAGGTCCGGGCGTCCTGCCGCACCATGCTGCTGGACAACGCCCGGAAGGGGCACCCGGCGCCGGTCATCGGAACCGAACTGGGCGCGATCGGCCGCGTCGCGGAACTCCGGGCCCGCACGCTCGTCGTGACCGGCGACCTGGATTCGACGGACATCTTCGCGGTGGCGGACCTCGTGGAACGCGAAACGCCGCACGCCCGCCATGCCCGTGTGCCCGGCGCCGCGCACATGGTGAACCTCGAGCAGCCCGCCCGGTTCGGCGAGCTGCTCGACGAGTTCCTCGCCTAAGCGGGCACGGCTTCCCAGCGGACGCTGGACACCGACGGTTCCAGCGACAGCCGCGACACCGCCGCCTCCATCTGGGCGTCGTCGCGCTGGTCGCCGATCAGCTCGGCGCGGACCTCGACCGTGCGGTCCTCCCGGTCCGTGCTCAGCACCGACAACAGCAACCAAGTCGCTGTAGCCGAGGACCCGGTCCCCGCGCTGTGACGAGCACTACGCCCAGAAGCGGCGCAGGTGCGGCACGAGGTCCTCGGGCCGCTCGTCGGGGAAGAAGAGCTTCGCGCCGGGCACCTCGACGACCTCGGTGACGCCCGGGACGGTGTCCCGGAACCGGTACGCCCACTCGACGCCGAAGTTCGGGTCGCCGGTGCCCCACACCAGCAGCGTCGGCACCCGGAACCGCGCGAGCAGCGGCTCGATCGTGTCGAGCTCCTTCCCCTGGATCGACGTCAGCATGCGCTCGAACTGCCGGGCCGACTCCAGCGTGCCGAACACCGGCTCCACGTAGGCACGAAGGAGTTCTTCCGGCACCAGCTCGGGGTGTTCGTAGCCGCCGCCGAGCACGGTCGTCCGCGCCTGCTCCGGGTTCGCGGCGAGCCGGACGGACACCGGCGCCAGCTCGCCGCGTTCGGCCAGTTCGACGACCGGCCGGAACGCCTCCGGCGGCAGGTTGCCCTCCGTGTCGCAGTTGGTGAGGGTGAGCGTCCGGAGCCGGTCGGCGTGGTGGACGGCGAAGACCTGCGCGATCGCGCCGCCGGTGTCGTTGGCGACCAGGTCCAGCTCGTCGAGTTCGAGCGACGCGCAGAAGTCTTCGAGCAGCCGGGCCAGTCCGCCCAGGCTGAGGTCCTGCTCGGGCGTCACGGGCGAGCCGCCGTGGCCCGGGAGGTCGAGGGCGACGCAGCGGCGCACGCCCGCCAGCTCCGTCATCGCCTTGCGCCACAACAGGCCGTTGATCCCCACGCCGTGCACGAAGAGGGCGACCGGCCCCTCGCCGACGTCGGTGTAGGCCACGTCGCCGGACGCGGTCGACACGCGGCCACGCTGCTCCGCCCAGGTCTTCAGGTCCATCGGTAGAGTCCCTCCAGAAGTAAACCGACTGTCGGTCTAGTATCAACAGACCGACAGTCGGTTTGTCAACGACGGAGGCAGCCGACCCGCATGAACAAGAAGATCGACCGCGGCCAGGCGACCCGCGAGCACCTCGTCGCGGTCGCCACCGGCCTGTTCACCGAACACGGCTACGACGGCACCTCGATCGAGGCGGTGCTGCGGACCGCGGAGGTGAGCCGCGGTGCGCTCTACCACCACTTCCCCGGCAAGGACGCGCTGTTCACCGCCGTGCTCGACGCCGTCTACGAACAAGTCGAAGCCGACGGCGCACGAGCCGTCGAAGGGATCACCGAGCCGGTGGCGGCGTTGCGTGCGGCGTGCCGGGCCTGGATCCGGATCACCGCGGACCCGGTCGTGCGGCAGGTGCTGCTCATCGACGCGCCGGCCGTTCTCGGCTGGCAACGCTGGCGGGAACTGGACGAGCGACGCACCCTCGGCAAGATCAAGGCGGCGTTGCGGTTCGACGGCCGGATCCCCGCCGCACGGGTCGACCTGTTCGCGCACGTGCTGCTCGCCGGGATGAACGAGATCGCGATGCTGGTCGCCCGGGCCGAAGACCACACGAGCGCGGCCGCCGAAGGCGAGGCTGCCGCCGGCGACCTGCTGGATCGGCTGCTCGGAGCTTGACCCGAAGCAGGAAAAGGGCCGGGTGCCGCCGAAATCGGCGGCACCCGGCCCTTGTCTTCCGGTCGGTCAGCCCTGCGCCGCCGTCTCGAACGGCTGGACGTTCGGCTGGAACACCTGGCCGCTCGCCGGCACCTTGAGGTCGGTCAGGTAGTCGGCCACGGCCTTGTCGACGCCGAGGGCGTCACCGAGGATGCAGTGGCCGAACGCGTCGACCGACAGCAGCCGGGAGTTCCCGAGCTCGGCCGCCATCCGCTGCCCGAACTTGTACCGCGTCGCCGGGTCGTAGTAGTTGCTGACGACGACCACCGGGACGTCGGTCTTGGCGTGCCACGGGCCGCGGTAGGTGTCCGGCCGCTTCGCCGGCCACACCGGGCAGCCCGCCGTGTCGGCGAACGTCTGGTAGCGGCCGAAGGTCGGCGACTCACGCTCCCACTTGGCGGCGATCGACGGCACCTGCTCCTGGCTGATCCTGAACGGCTTGTCGGAGCAGTTGACGGCGAAGTACGAGTCGTCACCGAGGTACGGGCTGTCCGGGTTCTGGTCCGCCAGGCCCCGCTTGCCCTTCGTGATCACCTTCAGCTGCTGGGGCCGTACGGCCTGGGCCTGCGCACCCGCCGGGTGGATCGCGGTGTAGAGCGCCTGCAGGTCCTCGGCCAGGCTGGGGAACGCCGAAGGCGAGTACAGGGAGCCCGAGACCCCGCCGGTGAACTGGTTGATGTCGACCGTGCCGCCGGGGAGGGTGATCGGCTGCTTGCGCAGGTACTCCCGCAGCTCGTCGAACTTCGCCCGCGGCGAGCCGTCGCTGAAGGCGCACTTCGCGCCGACCTGGTCGCACCGCTTCAGGAACCCGTCCAGCGAGACTTCGAAGCCCTGTGCCCGCTCCCGGTCGTACTCGACGCCGTCGCTGGTCCGCAGAGCCGGGTCGACGTTGCCGTCGATCACGATCGCCCGCGACTGCTTCGGGAACATCGACGCGTAGGTCGAGCCGATCAGCGTCCCGTACGAGAAGCCGACGTAGCTCAGCTTCCGGTCGCCGACCGCCGCGCGCAGCGTGTCGAGGTCGCGCACGACGTCCTTGGTGGACATGTGGTTCAGCAGCGAACCCGCGTTGTTCTTGCAGAACTGGCCGTAGTCGCGGTAGCTGGCCAGCGTGCCGGAGATCTGCGCGCGGGTCAGCGGCACCGGGATCTGGGCCGAGAAGACCTCGTCGGCGTCCTCCTGCGTGGTGAAGCAGCGCAGCGGGTTGCTCTGCCCGACGCCGCGCGGGTCGAATCCGACGAGGTCGAAGCGGTCGAGGACCTGCGGCTGGAAGTAGTACTGGCCGCTGATCGGCATCCGCAGCCCCGAACCGCCGGGGCCGCCGGGGTTGAGGAACAGCGAGCCGACGCGCTTGTCGGGCGTGCGGGCGGCGCGCTTCAGCAGCGCGATGTCGATGGTGCCCAGCGCGGCGTTGTCGTGGTCGATCGGCACGCGGTAGCGCGCGCAGCTGTAGAACTTCACCTGGTCCGCGGGAACTCCGGCGAGCGTGTCCGCGGAGCAGGCTCCCCAGTTGACGGCGGCGGTCGCGCCGACGACGGCGGGCTTGACCACCGAGTCTTCGGCCGCCGCGGCGGTGCCCGCCGTCCCGGCCAGCCCCACCCCCGCCACGAGCGCCCCCACCAGTGCGAACGACCGCACTCGGGCCTTTGCAGTTCTCGGCAAGACATATCCTCCCTAGGTCACGGCCGCACGGTCGGACCGTCACGGCGCGTTACCCGGGTGAGACTGGCACAAACCGGTGAATCCCGTCACCGGCCAAACGGATGGTGGGCGCCTACCGTACCGGCCGGTTCAGCACGAAAACCGGCAACGGCCGGTTCGCCTCCCGCTGCTCCATCCGATACCCCGGCCAGAACTCGAGCAGCTCGGCCCACATCCGGTCGTACTCGTCGCCGTGCAGCTCCCGCGCGACGGTTTCGACCGGCTTGCCGGCCAGCGCCACCTGGCACTTCGGGTCGGCACGCAGGTTCAGCGCCCACGCCGGGTCGTTCGGGCGGCCCCAGTTGGACGCCGTCAGCACGAAGTCGCCGCCGCGCGGGAAGTAGAGCAGGTTGGTGCTGCGCGGCTGCCCGCTCTGGCGGCCGGTCGTCGTCAGGCGCAGCGACGGCAGCCCGGCGAGCGCCACGAGGCTCACCCGGCCGCCGAACGCCTTGTGCAGTTTCTTGTCCGCCCAGACGACGAACCGGGCTGTGCGCATCAGCCACGGTTTCGTGCCGGCGGCCCGGGCCAGTGCCCGGAGAGGATTAGCCACGCACGGATCTTGCCAGGCTCACCCCGAACCGCTGCTGGGAGTCGGTCCACCAGCGCTCCAGCGCGAACCCGGCCGCGGCCAGCTCGGCCTCGACGCCGCTCGGGCGGAACTTGGCCGAGATCTCCGTGCGGACGTGCTCCCCTTCGGCGAAGGTCACCGTGAGGTCCGCGCCCGGGATCTCGACCGTGAGTGCCCGCCGGGCCCGCAGCCGCATCTCGATCCACTCGTTCTCCGCGTCCCAGTGCGAGACGTGCTCGAACTCGTCGAGGTCGAAGTTCGCGCCGAGGCGGGCGTTGATCACCCGCAGCACGTTCTTGTCGAACTCGGCGGTGACACCCGCGGCGTCGTCGTAGGCGCGTTCGAGAATCCCGGGGTCCTTGACCAGGTCGGTGCCGAGCAGCAGCCACTCCCCTTCGTCGAGCACCTCACGGACCGAGCGGAGGAAGGCCGCGCGCTCGGCGGGCAGGAAGTTGCCGATCGTCCCGCCGAGGAACGCCACCACGCGGGGCTGGCCGTCCGGCAGCAGGGCAAGGTGCTGGGTGAAGTCCCCGACGACACCGCGGACGGTCAGTCCCGGGTAGTCCCGCGAGATCGCCTCGGCGGCGTCGGCCAGCGCGGACTCGGACACGTCGAGCGGGACGAACGCCTCCAGGGTCCCGTGCCCGGTCAGCGCGTCGAGCAGCAGCCGGGTCTTCTCGCTCGACCCCGAGCCCAGCTCGACGAGCGTGTGCGCGCCGGTCAGTTCCGCGACGTCGCCGGCGTGCGCGGCCAGCACCTCGCGTTCGCTGCGGGTCGGGTAGTACTCCGGCAGCTGGGTGATCTTCTCGAACAGCTCGCTGCCGTCGGCGTCGTAGAACCACTTGGGCGGCAGCCACTTCCGCGCGGCGGTCAGCCCGGCGACGACGTCCGCGCGCAGTTCCGCGGTGACGGCGTCGCCGGAGCGGTGGTGGTCGAGATCGACTTCGGTCATGGACGCTCCTCGGTCAGGGGCAGCAGGTCGACGCCGGCCGCCGTGGCGCGCACGGCGTGGTGGTCGGGGACGGGTCGCCAGCGGGGGTCGCCGTCACAGGGTTCGGAGGACAGCAGCACGCCGGCCGGGGTTTCCAGCACGGACAGCGCGTGGGTCCAGGCGGTGCCGATCAGCGTTTCGCCGTCGGTGAGCAGGAAGTTGAGCCGGGAGCCGGGCGCGGCCGTCTCGACGGCGACGGTCATGGCCGCCACCGCTTCCAGCGGGTCCTCGCCCGTGGCGAGCCGGGCGCGCAGGATCGCCCAGAGCACCGCCGAGTCGGTCGGGGCCTCCAGGGTGAGCAGCTCGGTGACCGGCAGGTCCTTGGCGAGCTCGGCCAGCGAGCCGGGCCAGCCGCGGACGAAGCCGTTGTGGCTGAACAGCCAGCGCCCGGCGGTGAACGGCGCCGCGGCCGGTTCGGTCACCGGCATGCCGGTGGTGCCGTTGCGGACCGCGGCGACGAACGCGCCCGAAGTCACCGCGGCCGCCAGCGGCGGCAGCGTCTCGTCCGTCCACAGTGGAGTGGACCGGCGGTGGCGCAGCGGCGCCGAGCCCGGGCCGGGGTACCAGCCCAGCCCGAACCCGTCGGCGTTGACCGAGCCGCCGCCGCGCATGTCCGCCGGCTTGTACGACTGCACCAGCAGCGAATGCGGCGCGTGGAAGAGCACCCCGGCGGGCGAAAGCGGCTCGCCGAGGTAGCCGATGTGGCGGCACATGCGCCTACTCCACCTCGCCGGGTGCCGCGTCGCGCGCGGTGCGGAAGCCGGCGAAGATCTGCCGCCGGATCGGGTAGTCCCAGTTGCGGAACGTGCCCCGGATCGCCGCCGCGTCGGTGCCGAACGACCCGCCGCGCAGCACCTTGTGCTCCGGGCCGAAGAACACCTCCGAGTACTCCCGGTACGGGAAGGCGGCGAAGCCCGGGTAGCCGTGGAAGTCCGTGCTCGTCCACTCCCAGACGTCACCGATCAGCTGGTGCACACCGGTCGGCGACACCCCGGCGGGGTACGCGCCCACCGGCGCCGGGCGCAGGTGGCGCTGGCCGAGGTTGGCGTGTTCGGCCGACGGTTCTTCGTCGCCCCACGGAAAACGGCGCGAACGGCCGGTCGCCGGGTCGAACCGGGCCGCCTTCTCCCACTCGGCTTCGGTCGGCAGCCGCCGCCCGGCCCAGGCCGCGTACGCCTCGGCTTCGTAGTAGGAGACGTGCACGACCGGTTCGCCGGCGGGAACGCGCTCGTGGACACCGAAGCGGGTCCGCCACCAGCCGTCCTGCTCCCGCTGCCAGAACCGCGGCGCGGTGATGCCGCTGTCCGTCCGGTACGCCCAGCCGGGCGGGCTCCACCAGCGCTCGTCGTCGTAGCCGCCGCTGTCCAGGAACTCGGTGTAGGCCCCGCACGTGACCGGCACCGTGTCCATCCAGAACGCGTCGACAGCGATCTCGTGCGCCGGGCGCTCATTGTCCAGCGCCCACGGCTCGGCCGAGGTGCCCATCGTGAAGGCCCCGCCCGGGATCAGGACCTCCGAGGGCAGCGCGCCGGACCGCGCGGGCGGCGGCTCGGGCGCGTGCAGCACCGGGTCGCCCTTGCGCAGCTGGTGGGTGGCCAGCATGGTCTCGTCGTGCTGCTGCTCGTGCTGGGTGATCATGCCGAAGGCGAAGGCCTGCTCGGTCAGCCGCCTGCCCTCCATCGGCGCGTGCTCCAGCACGTCGAACGCCTTCTCGCGGACCTGCTTGACGTACGCGCGCGCCTCGGCCGGGCCGAGCAGCGGCAGCTCCGGCCGGTCGGCGCGGGCGTGCTGGAAGGCGTCATAGATGTCGTCGATTTCCGGCCGCAGCGGTTCCCGGCCGCCGACGTCGCGGACCAGCCACAGCTCCTCCTGGACGCCGATGTGCGCCAGGTCCCAGACCAGCGGCGACATCAGCTTCGAGTGCTGGCGGATCAGATCCTCGTCGTCGACCGCGTCGGTCAGCGCGACGCTGCGTGCCCGGGCGCGGGTCAGTGCCTCCGCCGCGCGGGCGCGCAGGTCCTGCGCGCTCAGTTCGCCCAGTGTCCGTTCTCCCAAGGCCTCTGTGCTCATGCTTCGCTCCTCGATCGATACGCGCGCCCCAGCACGCTCTCGCTGATCTCGGTGATCGACTCCTCCGCCAGCCCGGTCGCGCCCAGCTCGGCGCACCCGACGTCGGCCAGCGCCGCCGCCGTGGCCGCCAGCTCCGGGTCGGCGAGACCGCGGCGCGCCGCGGTCTCCCACCGGTCCGCGACCGGTGCGCAGAGGTCGCGCACCTTGTCCACAGTGGACGGCCGGGCGAGCAGGGCGGTCACCAGTGCCACCGGGGGCAGCCACTCGTCCGGCGGTTGCGCGTCGAGGTACCGGATCTCCAGGTACCCCTGCGGGCGGACCGGGGTGAACATCGTGGTGAGGTGGTAGTCGAGATCCGCCACCGTGGGCCTCGGCAGCAGGGCCGCGGCCCCCCGGCCGCCGATCCAGTCGGCGAAGGTCAGCCCCTCCGGCGCGTCCCACGGCCGGTCGCCGCGGCGCAGCACCATCAACGGGGTGTCCATCAGGCGCTCGGCCCACGCCGCCGCCGGATCGCCGTCGGCACGCGCCGTGCGCGTGCGGACCGCCTCCGTGTCGTGCACGGCCAGCCACCTCGCGGAGGCGTGGCCGGTGTCGCGCCCGGCGTGGACGCGGGAGTTGGCGAACAGGGCGAGCAGCGGCGGCCCCATCGCGTGGGCGGCCGCCCACCGCGCCGCGTAGTTCTCCGGCTCCCCGGCGTCGACGCAGACCTGCAGGCCGGCGGTGCTGCACATCATGGTGACGCCGCCGGGCCCGATCGGCGTGAACCGGCGTTCCATGGCCGCGTACCGCGGCGTGTGCAGGACCCGGCGTGGCGCACGATGGGCGTCGATGCCCGTTTCGCCCAGTTCGAGGCCGTGCCGGGCGAGGCGGTCACGCAGGTGGTGGAGGTCGGCCGTGACAGCTGCGGCGAGGTCGCGCAGGGAGGCCTGGGGAAGTGCCGAGATCTCGGCCTGGCCCCCGGGCTCGAGGCTCACGGGTGAGCCGGCCGGGAGGGGCGAGGCGGGGCTGTCGGGGCGGAGCGTCCGCGGGGTGTGCGGACCCAGCGCCGTGGCGAGGACGTCGGGATCGAGGGGTCTGGCCGGGTCGTCGGCGTGGTGCACGGTGAACTCCAGCTCCACGCCGGTCAGGCGGGGTGGTCCGTGCTTGAAACACACCGATGCGACGTACGCCTCGCCGGCCGCGCGGTCCGCCAGGACCCGCGCGGTGCGGTTCGACGCACTACCCGACTTCTCGGGGAAATCGTGCACCGTCTGCATGTCCGTTCCTGTTCCGTGTGATGGAACTTCTTGACTTCGGACGCTACACGCGGGGTACGACAAATTCAGGGCCGATCCTGCGCTGCGGGAGCAGATCACCACTCCGTAAGACGTTCCCGGATCAGGGCAATGCGGGCTCGGTGCCCAGGCCGAGCTGAGCCGCCGACGCCCGCACGGCGTCGATCACCAGGTGCAACGCGGGCCGGCGGGACGCGGTGCGCCGGTAGGCGATCGAAACCGTCCGGAGCAGCGGCGTGGTGAGCGTGACGACGTCGATCCCCGGCGGCCGCAGCAGCCGCAGCCCCAGATCCGACACGAGCGTGATCCCGAGCCCGGCCCCGACCATCGCCATCGCCGTCGACTGCTCCTCGACCTCGTGGTTGATCTTCGGGGCGAAGCCGTGCCGCTGGCAGGCCGTGCGCATCGCGCGGCCGAAGTGCGACTTGGGGCTGGCCAGGATCCAGGGGTGCTCGGCGAGCTCGTCCAGCGACGCCGACCCCGAGGGGACCGCGCCCCGCGGCACCGCGGCGTGCAGCCGTTCCACGGCCACGACGGCCCGTTCGAGCCCGGCGTCCCAGGTCGTCGGCGCGTCGGAGTACTCGATCACGAACGACAGGTCGAGACGGCCGTCCCGGACCGCCTCGGCGGTGTCCTCGGGGGCCAGTTCGCGGGTGCGCACCTCGATGCCGGGGTGCTCGCCTGCCAGCACGGTCAGCGCCGTCGGGAGCAGGCCGGAGGCCACCGACGCCCACACCCCGGCGGTCAGCCGGACCGTGCGGGACTCCTGGGCCTCCTCCAGGGCGAGCGTCGCGCGCTCCACCGAACCGAGGATCTCCTCGGCGTGCTCGGTCAGCAGGGTGCCCAGCTCGGTCAGCTGGACGCGCCGGCCGAGCCGCTCGAACAGCTTCGCGCCGACGTCCCGTTCCAGCTGCGCGAGCTGCTGCGAAACCGCCGAAGCGGTGTAGTGCAGCGCGGCGGCCGCCGCGGTGACGGTGCCCCGGCGGTGCAGCTCGCGCAGCATCCGCAAGCGGTGCAACGAAAGCTCCATACACCAAACCTAAACGAGATCGTGCACGTTCGTTAAATGGACGGGCGGGCGCCCGGGGGCGCACGCTCAGGGTGGCGGTCACCCCCGGCCGCCCCGGACCCCCCTGGAGGTGAGTGGCCTGATGACCCCGAGCAACGCCGAACCGCTGATGCGGCTCACGTGGACCGACCCCATCACCGGCGCGCACGGCTACCTGGTCGTGCACAGCCTGGTCTCGGGCGTCGCCACCGGCGGCACCCGGATGCGGGCCGGCTGCACGATGAGCGAGGTCGAAGACCTCGCCCGGGGCATGGCCGGCAAGACGGCGACGTTCAACCTGCCGGTCGGCGGCGCCAAGGGCGGCATCGACTTCGACCCGAAGGACCCGCGCGCGTTCGACGTCCTGAAGCGGTTCTGCGCGTTCCTGCGGCCGTGGCTGGACGCCCACTGGGTGACCGCGGAGGACCTCGGCGTGCCGCAGCACCTGATCGACTCGGTGTTCGCCGAGCTGGGGCTGGAGCAGTCGTACCACGCCGCGATCCGCCGTTCGGCCGATCCGGCCCGGACCCTCCGCCGGGTGCAGGCGGGCCTCAACGCGCCGGTCCCCGGCGGGTTCCTGCTCGGCGACGTCGTCGGCGGCTACGGCGTGGCGCAGGCGTGCCTCGGCGTCGCCGCCGCGTGGGACTGGGACGCCGGGGAGACGACCGTGGCGATCCAGGGCATCGGCACGATGGGCGGCGGGGCGGCCTGGTACCTGCACGAGGCGGGCATGAAGGTCGTCGCCGTGGCGGACGCCGCGGGCACCCTGTTCGCGCCGCAGGGTCTCGACGTCCCGGCACTGCTCGAGCTGCGCGACCGCTTCGGCGAAGTGGACCGTTCCCGGCTGCCTGCCGGGGTCCGGACGCTGGCGCGGGAAGCGGTCGTCGGCATCGACGCGGACATCTTCGTGCCGGCCGCGATCTCCTACGCCCTGCGCCCGGACAACGAAAACCTGGTCAAGGCCAAGGTCGTCGTCGAAGCGGCCAACGCGGCGACGACGCCGGAAGCGGAGGCCGCGCTGTCGGCGCGGGGCGTGGCGGTCGTGCCGGACTTCGTCGCCAACGCGGGCGCGGCGGCCTGGGCGTGGTGGCTGCTGCTGGGCGAGGTCGGCGCCGACCCGGCCGACTCGTTCCTGCGGCTGCGCACCGAGATGCAGGCGAAGGTCGCGCTCCTGCTGGCGGAGTGGAACATGGACCGCCTGCCGCTGCGCCTCACCGGGCTCAAGCTGGCCGAGGCCAACCGCGCCCGGCGGGCCGAAGCCGCACTCGCCCCCGAAGGTGAGCCGGGACTGCTCATCCCGTAACGGTCAGCCGCGGTCCGCGAAGCGGTCGGTCGCGTTGATCAGGGCCTCCTGCATCGGCGCGACCGACGTCGTGTGCCCGACGTCCTGGAGCATCACCAGCTCGCTGCCCGGCCAGGCGTGGTGCAACAGCCACGGCGTGCCGACGAGGTTGCTCGTGTCCAGCACGCCTTGCACCAGCACCGCGGGGATGTCCGCGAGCTTGCCCGCCTCGCGCAGGATCACACCGTCCTCGAGGAACGCGCGGTTGCTGAAGTAGTGGGTGACCAGCCGGGCGAAGCAGAGCCGGTAGGACGGGTCCTCGAACACGTCGTGCGGCGGCACTCCGGGGAGCATCGCGTCTTCCCAGGCGCACCAGTCGCCGGCCGCCTTGTGGTGAACGGCCGGGTCCGGGTCCAGCAGCAGCCGGTGGTACGCGGCGGACAGGTCGCCGTCGCGCTCGCTCTCCGGCACTCCCCGGCGGAACTTCTCGAAGGCTTCCGGGAAGTACGCGCCGAGACCGCGGATGAGCATCTCGATCTCGATGAAACGGTCGGTGGCCAGGCCCATCAGGACGATCTCGCTGACCCGGCCGGTGTGCCGCAGCGCGTAGGTCAGGCTGAGCACCGATCCCCAGGAACCGCCGAACAGCAGCCACTTCTCGATGCCGAGGTGGGTGCGGAGCCGCTCGAAGTCGGCGACCAGGTGGTCGGTGGTGTTGGCCGACAGATCGGCGACCGCGGCGCCGGCGTGGGGCGTGCTGCGGCCGCAGCCGCGCTGGTCGACGAGCACGGCGCGGTACCGCGCCGGGTCGAAGTAGCGGCGGAGGTTCGCCGAGCACCCGGTGCCGGGCCCGCCGTGCACGACCAGTGCGGGCTTACCTGCCGGGTTCCCGCAGGTCTCCCAGTACATCCGGTGTCCGTCGCCGACGTCGAGCATGCCGTGGTCGTACGGTTCGATCTCGGGATACACCATCGGCGCCCTTCCCCCGGAATACGACAGCGCTGTCACATTAGCGCCTTTTCCGGGCTCAGCCGAGGGTTTCGGCCAGCTCGGTGAGCGTTTCGGCCAGCTCCCGCGGGCCGGCCGGGCCGATGTGGATGACCGCGTCGTCGTCCGAGCCGGTCGTGTAGCTGAGGTAACGGCCCCAGTCGGTGTCCGCGTAGTGGAGTGGCTGCCCCAGGCAGGAGTGACGCCCGACGTCGTCGCGGCGGCCGGCGTAGAGCTCGCCGCTGCCGGTCACCGGCCGCCGCACCAGGCTGACGACGTCGGCGATCGCCGGGTCCAGCGGGTAGGCGTCCGGCCCGCGGCGGGCCGCCTCGCTCAGGTCCGCCACCCGGACGGCGCGCGGGTGGCCGCCGCCGGGGCCGACCGGCGGCAGCTGCTCCACGAGCGCTTCGGCGAGCCGGTTCCGGTCGATCTCCTGCACGCCGACGTGGGTCCCGTCGGAGACCGCCAACACCGCCTGGAGCCCCTTCGCCGCGGCGAGCACCCCGTAGGTCCGCCCGTCGGCGCCGACCCAGCCGTAGCACTCCCGCGCCGGGCTGACCAGCAACGGGAGCCAGTCGAGGAAGTCGACGGTGGTGCGGCCCTTGGCGTCGACCAGGCCGGCCTCCGCCAGCGCGGCGTCGATCCGCTTGCCGGCCTCCGCACGCTCGGCGTCCGAAAGCCACAGCGGCTCCGGGCGCAGGGTGATGTGCAACTGGCCGGCCTGTTCGCGCTCGGCCAGTGCGGCCAGCGCCTCGACCGGAACGTCCACCCGGCCTGCTGCCACGTCCACCCGCCTACTCGCCGATGACCGGCGGGCTGGTCCGCTGGTCGGTGCCGAAGATCGCGTCCGGGTCCGCTTCGATCAGGAAGTCCGGACGCTGGTGCTCGTCGTCTTCCTCGCCTTCGCCCCGGCGGCCGCCCGGGCCCATCGGCCCGAGCTGCCCGGACCGCGAGGCGGCCGACCGCGCCGCGGCGGCTTCGGCCGCGGCCGCGTTGCCGAGGCTGCCCATCCCGGAGCGGCCCCCGCTGCCGAGCCCGCGCTCCCCCGCCGAGCCGGCCCCGGAGCCGCTCCCGCCGCCGGTGCCGGTTCCGCCGCGACCGGTCGGGTCGAGCAGCCGCCCGCCGGCGTTGCCGCTGTTCGGCCCGCGCCCACCGGGACCGGTGCCCGGTTCCTCCCCGAAGGTGGCCGAGTAGTTCTGACCGCCGCCCCCGCCGGTGGAGGTCGGGTAGAAGTCGATCCCGCCGGACGGCGGCGGGGTCTTGCCGGGCCGGTCGCCCGGCCGCTCCCCCGGCTTGACCGGCGTCGGCACCGGCGTGCGCGTCGTGTGGGTGGTGTCGTCGCCCCCGCCGGGCCGGTCCGTCCCACCCGGCCGATCCGTGCCGCCGGGCCGGTCGGTGCCACCCGGGCGGTCGGTCCCTCCCGGGCCGTCGGTGCCGCCCGGCCGGTCGGGCCCGCCGGTGTGCGTGGTGTCGACGCTGGTCGTCGACGTGTGGTCGTCCGCGCCGGAATCGCCGCCCCCGCTGTTCCTGGGCGGCGTCCCGGGCAGGACCACCTTTCCCGGCGTCGTCGGCCGGGTGACCGAGATGGCGGCACCGTCGGCCTCGAGCACGCCGTAGTCCGTCGGGAGCGCCGCCCTCGTACCGCTGGTGACACTGCTGTACTGGTCCATGACGCGGACGTTGGTTTCGTTGGCCGCGTTGTACTTGGCGACGCCTTCTTGGTAGTTGTCGATGTCGTCCTTGGCCATGAACGGCCCGGCGATCGGGATGGCGGCCTTGAGCCCGGTGGTCCACGGGTTGGGTTTCTCGGGCTTCGGCGGCACTTCGACGACGGCGTTGCCGGAGTGGTCGAAGATGTCGGCCTGGGTGTCGACGGAGACCTGGGTGACGTCCAGCGGCGCGGCGGTCTCGGCGAAAGCCTGTTCCAGGGGCCCGGCCCCGGCGTTCGCGGCGTCGGCCGCGTTCCCTGTCCAGGCCTGCTTCATCCGGTCCTGCAGCGCCTTGATGCCCTGCGCGCGCGTCATGTAGGCCGAGGACAGCTCGGACACCTTCCCCGCGGCCTCGCGGAGGCCGGAGGTGTCGCCCTGCCTGAAGTTGTCGTAGATCTGCTTGCCGTCCACTCGTCAGGCCCCCTTGAGCGTGGTGACGACGGCGGCCGCCACCTTCTGCGCCGCGGCGCAGGAATCCTGCTGACCTTCGTAGCCGCCGGCGTACACCCCGATGGCGAGGTCATCGGCGACACCGACGTCGAGGCTGCAGTTGCCGTTCGGGCGCCGGTCTTTCTTGTCGATGTAGATCGCGGGATAGCCTTCGACGTCCGGCGCCTTCTCGAGGAACGGGAACTGGCCGTTCTCGTGCGCGCCGTACAGCCCGGTCAGGCCGCCCAAGCCCCGGTCCCGGTTGCCGGTCGCGATGATGACCTGCATGCTGACCCCCTCGCCAGAAATCTTCCAGGCGCATCCCGGTCCACCCGCCCCGAACCCGTTGTCCCGCAGCTGGGTGTCGCCCGCATCCGTGAACCGCAATGAGGACAGCACCGAAGCCGGCACGATGTCGCACGGCTTCGAGGTGTACTTCGAAACGTCGAGCGGCGCGGAAACCTTCGGCACGTCGGGGTTGACCGACGCGCCCGGCGACGCAGAGGCGTTCGGCGCGGGCGACGCGCTACCGGTCTTCTCGGAGGAGCACCCCGCGAGCAGCAGCAGAACGGCTGCGACAGCGACGCAAGCAGGCAGACGCACGGTCACACCGTCCGGAAGGGGTCGGCCATGCCGTGGTCGGTGGCGACCGTCTTGGTCTGGGCTTCCTTGAGCTTCTTGAGGTAGTTCTGCACGTACTTCAGCATCGAGTCGTTCTGGTCCTGGAGCGCTATGAGGGAGTCCATCGTCGTCGACACGTACCCGTCGCTGACCGCGTCCTTGCCCGGCGACGTGAGCACCCCGATGATGTAGGTGATCTTGTCCTTGTCGTCGACGATCTTGTCCAGCTCGGCTTCCCACTGGCCGATCACCGACGCGAGTTCCTCGGGGTCCATCCGGAACTGGCCGCCCCCGCCGCCACCGCCGCCGTAGACGCGGCCGCGCTCGCCGAGGATGTCGCCACCCCAGACCGCCTGGACCGCCTGCCCGGCTTCGCCGATGATCACGCCCGCACCTTCCCCTCGGCTCACCCACCGTGATGGGACGAAGATTAGCCAACCGTCTCACTTCGTGTCAGCGAATCGCCGCAACGTTCAGACGATGGGGGCGGGCGAGTGGTTCCGGGCACTCCGGGTCACAGTACGTACGTACGGATTGCGAGATGCCGGTCCGCGGTGCCAGGATTTCAGGATGCCACGCGTAAGCCAGGATCACCTCGACGCACGCCGGCGCCAGATCCTCGACGGCTCGCGCGTCTGCTTCGCGCGCTACGGCTACGAAGGTGCCACAGTCCGGCGCCTGGAGGAAGCCACCGGGCTGTCGCGCGGGGCCATCTTCCACCACTTCCGCGACAAGGAGTCGCTCTTCCTCGCCCTCGCCGAGGACGACGCGCTCCGGATGGCCGACGTCGTCGCCGAACAGGGCCTCGTCCAGGTGATGCGGGACCTGCTGGCCGGCGGGGACCACCCGGCCGACTGGCTCGGCACCCGGCTGGAGGTGTCCCGGCGGCTGCGCACCGACCCGGAGTTCCGCGCTCGCTGGGCCGAGCGGTCGCAGCAGCTGACCACCGCCACCCGGCTGCGTCTGCTGCGCCAGCGGGAGGCCGGGAACCTGCGCGACGACGTCGACGTCGACGTCCTCACCGCGTTCCTCGAGCTCGTCCTCGAAGGACTGGTCTCGCACCTGGCCATGGGCCTGCCCGCGGCCGGCCTCGGCCCGGTGCTCGATCTCGTCGAGGAAACCGTGCGGCGCCACCGGCCGGGCACCGGTGCCGGAGCGGACCGGCGGGCGGAGTGAGCGCGCCGACACACCGGCAACGCCAGCGGCGGGTGCGGGAGACACGTTAAGCTGGTCCGCATATCCACCGCATATCCGCAGTACACGCCGATTTCTTGCTAGGAGTGACCGTTTCGTGCGCGCAGCGCAGTCACCCGGTGACAGTACCGGGCCGGGTGACCGACCCGGCTGTCCGATAGGTTCATCCTCCGCCGCCGAGGCGGACGCGGAATGATCCAGATCCTCTTCGCCGTGCTCGGCGTCCTCCTCTTCGTACTGCTGACGGTCGGCACCGGGCTCGCGGTCGCCGCCGAGTTCTCGCTGACCGCGCTTGAGCGCAGCACCGTCGAGGCCAACGTCCGCCAGGTCGGCGACCGCCGGGCGCTGGCCGTCCAGAAGGCGCACCGGACGCTGTCGTTCCAGCTCTCCGGCGCCCAGGTCGCGATCACGCTGACCACGCTCATCACCGGGTACCTGGCCGAGCCGCTGATCGGCGAGCTCGTCCGGCCGCTGCTCACCGGCGTCGGATTCCCGGCAGGGTTCGCCGCGGGCGCGTCGATCGTGCTCGCCCTGGTGCTGGCCACGTCGCTGTCGATGATCCTCGGCGAGATGGTGCCGAAGAACCTCGCGATCGCCCGGCCGTTGCCGACCGCGCGCGCGGTCACCGGCTACCACTCGCGGTTCTCCGCGCTGTTCCGCTGGCTCATCACGCTGATGAACAACAGCGCGAACTTCCTCGTGCGCAAGTTCGGCGTCGAACCGCAGGAAGAGCTGCGGTCCGCGCGTTCGCCGCAGGAGCTGGGCTCGATCGTGCGCTCCAGCGCCGAAAGCGGCACGCTCGACACGTCCACCGCGGAGCTGCTGGACCGCTCGCTGCGGTTCGGGGAGCGCACCGCGGAGGAGCTGATGACGCCCCGCGTGCAGCTCGAGTCCCTCGCCATCGGCGACACCATCGCCGACCTGATCGACATCTCGCGCCGGACCGGGTTCTCGCGGTTCCCGGTGCACGCCGAGGACCTCGACGACGTCCGCGGCGCCGTGCACGTCAAGCAGGCCTTCGCCGTGCCGGCCGCGGAGCGGGGGCAGGTGCCGATCGGCTCGGTCATGCGGCCGGTACCGACCGTGCCCGAGTCCCTGCCCGGCGACGACCTGCTCAACCGCCTGCGCGACTCGCGCTTCCAGCTGGCGATCGTCGTCGACGAGTACGGCGGCACGGCCGGGCTGGTCACCCTGGAGGACGTCGTCGAGGAGATCATCGGCGACGTCCGCGACGAGCACGACGAGCGCGAGGCACCGGCGTCGCAGCAGGTCGGCACGGACAGCTGGCTGGTGTCCGGCCAGCTGCGCGCGGACGAGGTCACCGGCGTCACCGGGTTCCGGATGCCGGACGGCGACTACGAGACCATCGCCGGGCTGATCCTCGAGCGGCTGGGCAAGATCCCCGCCGAGGGGGACGCCACGGAGGTCGACGGCTGGCGGCTGACGGTGACCACCATGGACAAGCGCCGGATCGCCGAGGTCGAGGTCGCCCCGGTCCCCGCCACCGCGGCCCAGGAGCCGGAGGTGGCCTCGTGAGCGACTGGCTGAACATCGCCCTCGTCGTGGTCCTGCTGCTGGCGAACGCCTTCTTCGTCGGCGCGGAGTTCACGCTGATCTCCTCGCGGCGGGACAGGCTCGAGGCGCTGCTGGAGCAGGGCAAGACGCGCGCGAAGATCGTCATCAACGCCAGCAAGCACGTGTCGCTGATGCTGGCCGGCGCGCAGCTGGGCATCACCATCTGCTCGCTGCTGCTCGGCCGGCTCGGCGAACCCGCGATCGCGCACCGGCTGGCGGCGGGCTTCGACCTGCTGGGCCTGCCCGAGGCGCTGCTGCACCCCATCTCGTTCGCCATCGCGCTGGCGTTCATCACCGTGGCGCACGTGCTGATCGGCGAGATGGTGCCGAAGAACCTCGCCATCGCCGAGCCGGAGCGGCTCGCGCTGTGGCTGGTGCCGGCGCACGTCGCGTGGGTGAAGGTGGCCAACCCGTTCATCTGGCTGCTGAACTTCGTGGCGAACTCGCTGCTGCGCGCGTTCCGCGTCGAGCCGAAGGACGAGCTGGAGACGGCGTACACGTCCGACGAGCTGGCCGAGCTGCTCAGCGAGTCGCGGCGGGAAGGCCTGCTCGACCAGTCCGAGCACGAACGGCTCGCCCAGACGCTGTCCTCGGTGCAGAAGACGGTCGCGGACGTGCTGGTGCCGACGGCCGAGCTGACGACGCTGCCGTGCGGGCCGACCGTCGGCGAGGTCGAGCGGGCGGTGTCCTCCACCGGCTTCTCCCGGTTCCCGGTGTGCACCGACGACGGGCGCCTGACCGGCTACATCCACGTGAAGGACATCCTCGACCTCGCGGGGCAGGACCCGGCGACGGTCGTCCCCGCGGCGAAGACGCGGGCGCTGACCGAACTGCGCGCCGACGCCCGGCTCGACGTCGCGCTTTCGGCCATGCGCAAGGAACGCAGCCACCTCGCGCGGGCGCTCGACGCGGCCGGGAACGCGGTCGGCGTCGTCGCGCTCGAAGACCTCGTCGAGGAGTACGTGGGCACCGTGCGCGACGGGACCCACGTGGGCGCATGAGTGAGCCTGCGAACGAATCATTCAACACTGCGCGTTCGGCTCAGGCCGCGCCGAGCGTCAGCGAGGCGCGCGCATGAGCGGGGTCGAGATCCTGGCCGAACCGGACTGGCTGGCCCGGGAGGCGGCCCACGTCGAGCGGATGCGCCGGTGGACGGTCCCGCACCAGGAGCGGCGGGCGCGTGCCGAGAAGCACCCGGTGCTGGACTTCCTGTTCACCTACTACTCGTACCGGCCATCGTACCTGGAGCGGTGGCAGCCCGGGCCCGGCGTCGTCCTCGCCGGGCCCGCCGCGCGGCGCTTCCTGGACCGCAAGGGGTACGTCGCGACGGCCGGCGGTGTCGAGCTGGATCCGGCGGGCTTCACCGAGGGCAAGGCCCGGACGGCCGAGTTCGTCCTCGGCCTGCTGACCGCGACGGCGTCGCGCGCGCCGCGGCTGAGCTGCTTCGGCCTGCACGAGTGGGCGATGGTCTACCGCGAACCCGCCGATTCGGTGCGGCACGACCAGGTACCGCTCCGGCTCGGCTCGGCGGGCACCGACGCCGTCGTGGAGTCCCTGGACATCCGGTGCGGGCACTTCGACGCGTTCCGCTTCTTCACGGCGGACGCGCGGCCCCGCAACGAGCTGACGCCGTCGAGGGAGACGCAGGTCGCCCTCGAACAGCCCGGGTGCCTGCACGCGAACATGGACCTGTTCAAATGGGCCTACAAGCTCGGCCCGTTCGTGCCCGCGGAGCTCGTCGCGGACTGTTTCGAGCTGGCCGTCGAGATCCGGACGCTCGACATGCGGGCGAGCCCGTACGACCTGGCCGGGCTCGGTTACCCGCCGGTGCGCATCGAAACCGCGCCGGGGCGGGCCGAGTACGCGCGGGCCCAGGGTGAGTTCGTGCGCCGGGCGGACCCGCTGCGTCATCGCCTGATTGCGCATTGCCATCGCCTGGTCAGCGCAGGACCCTGAACGCGCGCAACTGTGAGTCAGATTATTCTCTCTCCGATACTCACCTGTTAGGGTGATAACGGTTTGATTGCATCGCAGCGCGTGCTTGACGTGCGCTCACGCCCGAAAGGATGACGATGGGGCGACACACCCGGGACGAGGAGCCGGTGCCGCACCCTCTGGACCGCACGCCGAGCGTCCCCGCCGAGGGCCGGCCGGCCGCTCCGGGCCGCCCGCACCCGGGTGAGACCACGGCGTTGCCGCTGGTCGCCGGCCGCGGTGAGGCCTCGGGTGCCTTCCGCAAGCCCCGGCGCAGCTCCATCTCCGACGCCTTCGGGATCGCCGGTCGCGCCTCCCGGGCTTCCGGCCGCAGCGAATCGTCCGGCTCCTACTTCGTCCCCGCGAACGAAACCCCCGCCCCGGCCGCGACAGCCCGCCGCGGAGAAACCTCCGGCGCCTACCCGGCCGCGAGCCGCGGCCCGTCGTCCGGCGCCCAGCCCACCCGGCGCGGCGAAGCTTCCGGCGCCTACCCCGCCGCCGTCCGCGTCGAACCCGCGGTCGCTCGTCCCACCCGCCGCGGGGAGGCTTCGGGCCCCTACCCCGCGACCCGCCGCGACGAGTCCGCCGCCGAGCGGACCGAGGTGATCGCGCGGCTCGAGACCGCCGATGACCATCCGGTCGCAGCGCGCGGCGAAACATCCGGATCCTTCCGCGCCGTCGCCGATGTCCGGACGGCCGAGCGCACCGCCGACCGGACCCCCGACCGGACCGAGGTCACCGGGGAACACGAAGTCACCGGCAAGCGCCGCGCCCGCCGCGACAGCACCACCGAAGGCGAAGGCCGCCGCCGCGCGCCCGGCCGTGGTGACACCACGGGCCCGCACCGCACCTCGGACAAGGGCGAGACGACCGGTTCGCACCGGGTCGTCGGCAAGAGCGACGCCACCGGCTCCCACCGCATCGTCGGCAAGAAGGCCCCCCGCCGCCGGATCGCGGGCTGGCCGATCGCGTGCCTCGTGCTGGCCGTGCTGATCGGGCTCGGCGTGATCGGCTGGAACTGGGCCGACAACGAGCTCAACAGCCGGGCCGAGGCGCAGGCCGCCAGCTGTTCGGGCGGCACCTCCCAGATGCGGGTGGTCGTCACCCCGAGCGTGCAGAAGCCGCTCGCCGCCGCGGCCGAGCGCTGGAACCAGGCCGCCACCGTCGTCCACGGCCAGTGCGTGCACGTGACGATCGACGCGAAGGCGTCGTCGCAGGTGCTCGACGCGCTGGTCGGCCGGGCCGGGCTGGACTCGATCGGCGGGCTCCCGGCCGCCTGGCTGCCCGAGTCGTCGTACTGGGTGAGCGAGCTCACCACCAAGAAGCCCGAGATGATCGGCTCGCCCGCCCAGTCGGTGGCGAACGCCCGGTCGGCGGACTACCCGTTCATCGGCCTGACGGGCCAGGGCATCGACGACACCGTGCTGCGCGCCGCCCAGACGTTCCGCGAGTACCTCGAGCAGCCCGCCCAGCAGGCGGACTTCGCCGCGGCGGGGATCAAGACCGCCTAGACGCGGGTGCCGTTGTCGAGCTCGGCGACGACGGCGAGGTCGTCGTCGGCCAGCTCGAAGTCGAAGATCCCGAAGTGCTCACGGGTCCGGGTCGTGGTGACCGAAGCCGCCACCGCGACCGTGCCCGTCTGCAGGTGCCACCGGAGCACGATCTGGGACGGCGTCTTGCCGTACTTGGCCGCGAGCGCGGTGACCGTCTCGTCGGCCAGCAGCGCCGAGTTCGCGGCCGGGCTCGACGCGACCGTCAGAATGCCGCGCTCGGAGTGGAATTCCCGCAACGCGAGCTGCTGCAGCCACGGGTGCAGCTCGACCTGGTTGACCGCGGGCACCGAGCCGGTCGCGTCGATCAGCCGCCGCAGCTCGGCGACGCCGAACCCGGCCACGCCGACCGCGCGGACCCGCCCTTCGGCACGCAGCCGGCCCAGGACGCGCCAGGTGTCGGTGAAGGCGCCTTTCGTGCCGTCCAGCAGGCACAGGTCGGCCCGCTCGAGCTCCAGAGCGGCCAGCGCCCGGTCGGCCGCGCGGCGGGCCGTGTCGTAGCCCTGCGCCGGCACGTGCACGGTGACGAACAGTTCTTCGCGCGGCACTTCGGCCGCGGCGAGCACCGCGCCCACCGCCGCCTCGGTCCCCGGCGCCGTGTCGATGCCGCGGAAACCGGTGTCGAGGGCGATGCGGACGGCGCGGCCGGTTTCGGCCGTGGACAGGCCAGCGACGCCGAACAGCAGCTGGGGGATGCGGACTCCGTCGGACAGGGCGAGCGAAGGGACGGGCATCAAACCGGTGATCCTCACTTCGGATGCTGCGCGGACCCCCATCATCCCACCCGGGCGGCCCGCTCGCGCAGATACGCCGCCGTCCGCTGGTCCGCCGGGAAGAAGGATTCGATCATCAGCTCCGCCACGGTGACGTCCAGCGGGGTCCCGAACGTGGCGACCGTGCTGAAGAACGTCAGGTCGGCGCCTTCGTGGCGGAACCGCAGTGGCACGAAGATGTCACCCGGTCCGGGGACCTCCACCTCGGGCACGGGCTGGTCGCACGGGTAGCCGCGCAGCTCGTCCAGGAGTTCGGCGAGACCGGCGTCCGCGGTCTGGCTCACCTGGCGCCGCAGCCGGCCCAGCAGGTGCGCGCGCCACTCCCCCAGGTTCAGGATGTGCGGTGCCATGCCCTCGGGGTGCAGGGTCGCGCGCAGCACGTTGGTGGTCAGCTCGGGCGCGATCCCGGCCACGAACAGCCCGGTGCCGGCGTTGGCGTCGACGAGGTCCCAGTTCCGGTCGGCGACGGCGGCCGGGTACGGCTCATGGCTCGCGAGCAGCTGCCGGACGGCCTCGCGGACGGCGGACATCCCGGGGTCCGGCAGCGCGTTCTCCGTGTAGGCGGGCGCGTAGCCGGCGGCCAGCAGCAGCCGGTTGCGTTCCCGCAGCGGCACGTCGAGGTGCTCGCCGAGCCGCAGGACCATGTCCCGGCTTGGCTTGGACCGGCCGGTTTCCACGAAGCTGAGGTGGCGGGTCGAGATGTCCGCGGAGATCGCCAGGTCGAGCTGACTGATCCGGCGCCGGTCACGCCATTGCCGCAGCAGTTCCCCCACCGGCCGCTGCCGCGCGGACGCCTGCACAGTAGTCGTCACACCGGCGACGCTACGACGATCACCGGGCGGCTGCCATTACTTCGGAGGTAATGCCTTCGCATTACCTCGCACGTAATCGACGCGCCGCCGCGGCTGCGCCAAAGTCGGTTCCAGCGCAGGACGACGACGAATCCGTTGTCCCCCAACGAAAGGAACCACCATGACCGACGTCCGCGGCCTCGTCGAGCAGTACATCGCGGTGTGGAACGAGACCGACGCCGGCAAGCGGCGGGCCCTCGTCGCCGACGTCTTCACCGAGGAGGTCGGCTTCACCGACCCGCTCGGCGCCGTCACCGGGCACGACGGGATCGACCAGCACGTGGCCGGGGCCCAGCAGCAGTTCGGCGGGCTCACCATCAGCCTGCCCGCCGAGCCGGACGCCCACCACGATCTGGCGCGATTCCACTGGCACCTCGGCGCGCCCGGCGCCGAGCCGGTCGCCATCGGGTTCGACGTCATCGAGATCGAGGACGGCCGGATCGCCAAGGTGCACGGCTTCCTGGACAAGATGCCCGGATGAGCCGGAGCGCGCGGGCTCCCGGGCAGGGGAGCCCGCACGCCACCCCGCACCGTCAGCCCTTCAGCGCGCCCCGCCAGCGCACGGTCGGGCGCAGCTTCTCCGGGTTCACCCGGTGCTTGTTGGCGCCGACGATGTCGAACATCGACTCGATCAGCGTGTCGGAAAGCAGATGCGGCTTCAGGCCCAGCCCGACCAGCCCGGTGTGCTTGACGTTGTAGTAGTGCTCCGGCGCCTCGGTGCGCGGGTTCTCCAGCTGCTCGATCTGCACCGGGCCGGGGAACCGGTCGGCGACGAGGTCGGCGATGCCGGCCACCGACAGGCTCTCGGTCATCTGGTTGAAGACGCGGAACTCCCCCGGCTCGGCGGGGTGCTCGACGGCCAGGCGGATGCACTCCACCGTGTCGCGGATGTCGATCAGGCCGCGGGTTTGCGCGCCCTGGCCGTACACGGTCAGCGGCTGGCCCAGCACCGCCTGGATGACGAACCGGTTCAGCACCGTGCCGAACACCGCGTCGTAGTCGAACCGGGTCGCCAGCCGCGGGTCCAGCGCCGTCTGCGGCGTCTGCTGGCCGTACACGACGCCCTGGTTGAGGTCCGTGGCCCGCAGGCCCCACGCGCGGCAGGTGAATTCGATGTTGTGCGAATCGTGGACCTTGGTCAGGTGGTAGAACGAACCCGGCCGTTTCGGGAACAGGACGCGGTCCTTACGCCCGTTGTGTTCCAGGTCCAGCCAGCCTTCTTCGATGTCGATGTTCGGCGTGCCGTATTCGCCCATCGTGCCCAGTTTGACCAGGTGGATGGCCGGATTGCTCTCCGCGATCGCGTAGAGCAGGTTCAGCGTGCCGACGACATTGTTGTGCTGGGTGTACACCGCGTGTTCGCGGTCGATCATGGAATAGGGCGCCGACCGTTGTTCGGCGTAGTGGACGACGGCGTCGGGCGCGAAGCCGCGCACCGCTTCGAACAGGAACTCCGCGTCGAGCAGATCACCTTCGTAGCTGGTGATCTTCTTTCCGGACACCTCTTGCCAGGCGGCGATCCGGTCGGCGAGGGACTCGATCGGAACCAGGCTCTCGACCCCCAGTTCGGCGTCGTAACCGCGGCGGGCGAAATTGTCGAGGACGGCCACCTCGTGACCTTTGTCCGATAAGTGCAACGCGGTCGGCCAGCCCAGATAACCGTCACCGCCGAGAACCAGCACCCGCATTGTGCCGCCTTTCCTGCTCGTTTACGCCACCCGAACGCTATAGATCACCTGCTGATGAGGACCTGGCAATGAGCTGTGAATCTCCTCTGCGTGAGGGGGTCGGACGGCGGCGCGGCCGGCCCACGGGGAGGATGGGGGCATGACGACCGTAACCAACGCCGTGCGGCCCCGCACGGCGGAAAAGACCCGCCGCGGCTGGGCGCGGCTGGCGCGCGCCGCGACGACGTCCGTCGCGGCCACGGTCCTCAGCCAGGTCGTGCTGCTGGCGGTCCTCGCCACCGGCGGCGTGCCGGCGCTGGCGAGCACGCTGGCCTGGGCGGCGGGCGCCGTGCTGAACTTCCTCGTCACCCGGCGCTGGGTCTGGGGCCGCACCGGGCGGCCGCGCGTCCGGCGCGAACTGCTGCCCTACCTGGCCGTGATCGGCCTCGGCGGGCTCATCTCGATCGGCCTGACGACGCTGGCCGGCTCACTGCTGACGAGGGCGGACCTACCGCACTTCTGGTGGGTCGTGCTCGTCGACGGCGCGTACATCGCCGGTTACGCGCTGGTCTTCGCCGTCAAGTTCACCCTGCTCGACCGGGTCGTGTTCGGCCGCGGCGCAGCACGTATCCCCGCCACCACGTCCCGGTCATGACGCGGGCGTAGTTGGCGCCGTAGACGAGGCTGCCGCCCTTCTTGCTCTTGCCCGCCTTGCGCAGCCGCATGCTCATCGGCAGCTCGGTGACCCGGGCGCCGCGCGCGGTCACGCCGAGCAGCAGCTCCGACGACTGGTACTGCGGCTCGTTGAGCGGCACCGAACACGCCAGCTCCGCCCGCATCGCGCGGAAGCCGAACGACGTGTCGGTGATCCGCCGCGCGGTCAGCACCGACGCGAGCGCCGCGAACACCCGCACCCCGAGCCACCGGACTCGGCTGTCGGCTTCCTCGTGCCCGAGCCGCCGGGACCCGGTGACGAAGTCGGCGGTGCCGTCGGCGACCGGGCGGACCAGAGCCTCGAGTTCGCTGTTGTCGTACTGGCCGTCGGCGTCGGTCGTGACGACGTACTCGGCGCCGGCCCTGGCCGCGAGGTGGTAGCCCAGCCGCAGCGCGGCGCCCTGGCCGCGGTTGCGCGGGGCGACGCAGACGTACGCGCCGTGGTCTTCGGCGATCGCGGCCGTGTCGTCGGTGCCGCCGTCGACCACCACCAGCACGTCGACCGGCATGCCGAGGCACTGGTCGGGCATCTTTTCCAGGACTTCGCCGATGCCGTCGGCCTCGTTGTAGGCGGCGATGACGACCGTCAGCGGAGCGAGCGTCAGGTCGGGGTGGCGGCCACGGAAGTCGTCGAGCGCACCCTGGTCGACGTCGTCGGGGAAGGCGGCGAGGCGTTTCCGGCCGGCCGACGTCAGCGTCGTGAGGCCGAGCGCGCCGGCCACCGGCAGCAGCACCAGCGCCGGGATCTGGTAGCGCCAGGAGAACTGGAACACGGCGGACGCGAAGAGCAGCAGGAGCCCGCTTGACGCCGCGAGCAGTGCGCCCGCCTGCGCCCGGTCCAGGGGCTTCTTGCGGCGGAACACCGTCAGCAGCCCGAGCAGCGCGCCGATGCCGAGCGCCGCTCCCGGGACGTACCCGCCGTCGAGCTGGTAGTCGCGGAGGACCTTCGCCAGTGGCTGGTCGACGCCCGCGGTGACGCCGTCGTTCTGCAGCGTGACCAGGTCGATCAGCGGCCGGTCGGCCCACTGCGGGTACGTGAGCTGGAACTGCCAGCGGTCGAGGGGGACGTCGGCCGGGTCCTGCTCGCGTGTCCAGGCGAAGCTCTTGGAGAAGTCGTTCAGGATCGCTTCGGCGACGTCGCCGGGCTGGGCCTTCAGGACGTCGATCGCGAACTCGTGCGCCAGGGCCGCCTTGTCCGCGCCCGGGGGCAGCGGGCCCGGCCAGTTCGGGTCGAGGTCGGCGTGCGTGTAGTTGTCCACCAGGCGCGTCTCGCGCGGCTCGGCCGGGCAGAAGACCATCAGGGCCGGGTCGAGGTGGAGGTTCGCGCAGTCGGCGACCGCGGCCGTCCGGCCGTAGAGCATGTTCCCGGACGGCCCGGACAGCCCCCACTTGCCGGTCTCCGAGTGCACCCGCGCCGAGTAGGGCACCAGCACGACGAGCAGGCCCACCAGGCCGACGCCGGCCCGGCGCCAGCCCGCCCAGTGTCGCCACGCTCCCCCGGCGGTGACCAGGAAGACCAGCAGCGGGAGGGCGAGCGAGATCCCGATCAGCCGCGTCAGCACGCCGAAGCCGAGCAGCAGGCCGGCGGCTCCGGCACGCTTCCAGCCCGGGGTGCCCCAGCCGAGCAGCAGCCAGAGGAGCCCGAGCAGCACCGCCTCGAACGTCACCTCGGACATGATGTTCTGCTCGATCTGCAGCTGGTACGCGTCGAGCAGCACCGGCGCGGCGGCGAGCGCGCCTACCCACGGACGGCCGCCGAGGCGCAGGACCAGGCCGTAGACGCCGATCGCGATGAGCAGGCCGCCGGCGTGCTGCACCGCCGCCACCCAGGCCAGCCCGCCGACGGCCAGCAGCGGCCGCAGCACCAGGTCGTAGCCGATCGGGTCGAGCTGGTCGGCGCGCAGGGCGTGCAGGTTGTCGATGTAGCGGAACGAATCGATGAACAGCAGCGCGGGCCGGTAGGCCAGCCAGGTCAGCACCCGGAGGACGATCGCCGGGACGAGAAGCAGGAGGAGCGGCCAGTGGCGCCGGACGAACCGCTTCACGGGGTCGGGAGGCCGGAGAAGTACTTCCACGCCGTCGCCAGGCCGTCGGTCAGCGAGACCTCCGGCCGGTAGCCGATCGTCCCGGCACTCGCCGAGACGTCGACGACGACCGCGGGCATCTCCCCGGCCGGGGCTTCGACGTGCTCGACCGGCAGCTCCGCACCGGTCACCTCGCGCACGGCCTCGACCATCTCGAGCACGGACACCGAGCGCCCGGCGCCGACGATCGCGCGGCCGGAGTAGCCGCTGTCGAGGGCCAGCAGGACCGCGTGGACGACGTCGTCGACGTGCACGAGGTCGCGGCGCTGCCGGCCGTCGCCGTAGACCTTGACACCGGTGCCGGTCAGCGCGGCCCGCATCATCCGCGGCACGAAACTGTCCTTGTGGGACATTCCCGGACCGTAGACGTTGGTGAACCGCAACGCACACGTCGTCATGCCGTACGCCCCGGCGTAGCCCGACAGCAGCATTTCGCACGCCGCCTTGGTGGCGCCGTACGGCGTCAGCGGGCGCAGCGGCAGGTCCGGGGTGATGGTCGTCGTGCCGACGTTGCCGATCACCGCGTTGGTCGAGGCGAACACGAACTTCGGCACGTCGTGCCGGCGGGCGAGTTCGAGCAGTTCTTGTGTGACGAGGACGTTGTCGGCGAAGGTGTCTTCGGGCAGCTCGACCGACTTCAGCACCGACGTCAGCGCGGCGAGGTGCACGATGCCCGCGGTTTCGCGGGTCACGGCCTGCTCGCGGACGGCCGCCTCACGAAGGTCGCCGGTTACCACGCGAACGCCGTCGAGCTCTTCGGGGAAGCGGACCCGGTCGACGACAGTGACCGGGACGCCCCGGTCGCGGAGGGCGCGCACGACGGCCCGGCCGATGAAGCCGCTGCCGCCGGTCACGACCACGGACATCCGATCAGGACCGTGCCCATTCGCCATGGCCGTCAACCTACCTCCCGTTCCTATGCGACTGTTCGTGAAGGCCACCTTCAGGAACTTGTACTTCCTCAAGGTGGCCTTCACGGACTTGCGGCGAAGGCCTCCGGCGGCGGGCAGGAGCAGACCAGGTTCCGGTCGCCCGCCGCGCCGTCGATGCGGCGGACCGGGGGCCAGATCTTCGGCGCGGACGTCCCCGCGGGGAACACCGCGGTTTCGCGGCTGTACGGCCGGTTCCATTCGCCCGCGACGCACCGGGCGGTGTGCGGTGCCTGCCGCAGCGGGGACTCTTCCAGCGGCCACTCCCCCGCCGCGACGCGGTCGATCTCGCCGCGGATCGCGATCATCGCCGCGCAGAAGCGGTCGAGTTCGGCGAGGTCTTCGCTCTCCGTCGGCTCCACCATCAGCGTGCCCGCGACGGGGAACGACATCGTGGGCGCGTGCAGCCCGTAGTCCGCCAGCCGTTTGGCGACGTCGTCGACCGTGACGCCGGTGGCCTTCGTCAGCGGCCGCAGGTCGAGGATGCACTCGTGCGCCACGAGCCCTTCACGGCCGGCGTACAGCACCGGGTAGTGGCCGGCGAGGCGGCGGGCGACGTAGTTGGCGTTGGCCACCGCGACGAGCGTCGCCCGGCGCAGGCCCTCGGCCCCCATCATCCGGACGTAGGCCCACGAAATCGGCAGGATCGACGCGCTGCCCCACGACGCCGCGCTGACCGGGCCGACCCCGGTGACCGGGCCGGCGGCCTGCTGCATCGGGTGGTTCGGCAGGAACGGCGCGAGGTGCGCGCGGACCCCGATCGGGCCGACGCCGGGCCCGCCGCCCCCGTGCGGGATGCAGAACGTCTTGTGCAGGTTGAGGTGCGAGACGTCGGCGCCGAACCGGCCGTACTGGGCGACGCCGATCAACGCGTTCAGGTTGGCGCCGTCGACGTACACCTGGCCGCCCGCGTCGTGCACCGCCGCGCACACCTCGCCGACGGTGTCTTCGTAGACACCGTGCGTCGACGGGTACGTGAGCATGATCGCGGCGAGATCGGCCCGGTGCTCGTCCACTGTGGACCGCAGGTGGGCGAGGTCGATGTCGCCACGGTCGTCGCAGCGGACGACGACCACGCGCATACCCGCCATCACGGCGCTGGCGGCGTTCGTGCCGTGCGCGCTGGCCGGGATCAGGCAGACGTCGCGCGCGTCCTCACCCCGGGACAGGTGGTAGGCGCGGATGGCCAGCAGGCCCGCGAACTCGCCCTGGCTGCCGGCGTTGGGCTGCAGGGAAACCGCGTCGTAGCCGGTGATCCGCGCGAGCCAGGCACTCAGGTCGGCGGCCACCGCCAGGAGCCCGGCGGCGTCCTCGGCGGGCGCGAACGGGTGCAGCCCGGCGAACTCCGGCCAGGTGACCGGCTCCATTTCGGCGGTGGCGTTGAGTTTCATGGTGCACGAGCCGAGCGGGATCATGCTGCGGTCGAGCGCGACGTCCTTGTCCGACAACGCACGCAGGTAGCGCAGCATCGCGGTTTCCGAGCGGTGCGCGTGGAACACCGGGTGCGCGAGATAGCCGCTCGTGCGCCGCAAGGGCGGCGGGAGCGCGTCCGCGGTGTCCGCGTCGAGTCCGTCCACATCGGACACCGAGACGCCGAACGCCTTCCACACGCACGAAAGCCGTTCGCGGGTGGTCGTCTCGTCGCAGGCGATGCCGACGTGGTCGTCGTCGATCCGGCGCAGGGAGACGCCGAGGTCGCGGGCCGCCGCGACGACCGCGTCCGCGCGGCCGGGCACCGCCGCGGCGACGGTGTCGAAGAACTCGCCGTGCACGACGTCGACCCCGCCCTCGGCGAGGCCGGCGGCCAGCACGGTGGCCATCCGGTGGGCCCGCAGCGCGATCGCGCGCAGCCCTTCGGGCCCGTGGTACACGGCGTACATCGACGCCATCACCGCGAGCAGGACCTGCGCGGTGCAGATGTTCGAGGTCGCCTTCTCGCGGCGGATGTGCTGTTCGCGGGTCTGCAGGGCGAGCCGGTACGCGGGCGTGCCGTCGGCGTCCTTCGACACGCCGACCAGCCGGCCGGGCAGCTGCCGTTCGAGTCCCTTCCGCACGGCGAGGTACGCCGCGTGCGGGCCGCCGAAGCCGAGCGGGACGCCGAACCGCTGCGTCGATCCGACGGCGACGTCGGCACCGAGCTCGCCCGGCGGCCGCAGCAGGGTCAGCGCGAGGGGGTCGGCGGCGACGATCACCGCCGCGCCGTGCTTCTTGGCCTCGCCGATGGTGAGGTCGAGCTCCCGCACCGCACCGGACGCGCCCGGGTAGGACAGGAGCACGCCGAAGAAGTCGCCGCCGAGCCCGAGTCCGGTCAGCCCCTGGGAGAGGTCCTCGACGACCAGTTCGATCCCGAGCGGCTCGGCGCGTGTCCGGAGCACGGCGAGGGTCTGCGGCAGGGTGTCCTCGTCCACGACGAAGCGGTGCGACTTCGCCCGCCCGGCCCGGCGCACCAGCGTCATCGCCTCGGCGGCCGCGGTGGCCTCGTCGAGCAGGGAGGCGTTGGCGACCGGCAGCCCGGTGAGGTCGGCGACCATGGTCTGGAAGTTGAGCAGCGCTTCGAGGCGCCCCTGCGAAATCTCGGGTTGGTAGGGCGTGTAGGCGGTGTACCAGGCGGGGTTTTCGAGGACGTTCCGCCGGATCACGGGCGGGGTGACGGTGTCGTGGTACCCGAGCCCGATCATCGAGGCGGTCAGCCGGTTGCGCGAGGCCAGCTCGCGAAGTTCGGCGAGGGCCTGAGCTTCACTGGCGGGCGGAGGCAGCTCGAGCGGCTCGGCGGACTGCCGCAGCGACGACGGCACGGCCCGCTCGGCGAGTTCGTCGAGGGAAGCGACGCCGATGACGTCGAGGATGTGCCGCAGGTCGTCCGAACCGGGCCCGATGTGCCGGTCGAGGAAGGGAATCCCCTGTTCCAGCGAGGCAAGCGTCAGTTCCACGATGGCCTCCTGGGGACAGCGGTGCCGGACCGGGACGGCGATGTCCTGGTCCTCCCCACTCTGTCCGTACCTCCTTATGGAGGCGCCTGAGAGTTTCGCCCGCAGGTTGAGCCGGGCTTGCACCGTCGGCGGGGCCGTCAGGTGGTGACCTGACGACCCGCTTTCCAGAGGCGTCTCGTCCGCGCGGTCCAGGGTGCCTGAGAGGTTCCGGGGAGGACTTGCTCCTTCGGCGCCGAGCTCACTATGAGGCTCGGTCTCTCCCGCGCGGATTCGTCGACCGCAGGGAAAACCTTACCCCGTCTGCCGTAGCGGTGATCAACCGGTCTTGCGGGCGTTGCGGCGCTGGGTGAGTTCGTCCGGTTCGTGCGTCTCGACGATGCCGCCGTCGGCGCGTTCGGCTTGGAACTCGTGGATGGTTCCGCTGATTTCCTGCATCGCCCCGCTGACCGCGATGCCGAAGACGCCCTGTCCGCCCTGGAGCAGGTCGACGATCTCCTCCGGCGAGGTGCACTCGTAGACGGTGGTGCCGTCGGAGAAGAGCGTCACGCGCGCGAGGTCGCGGACGCCGCGGAGGCGCAGGTGGTCGACGGCGACCCGGATGTTCTGGAGGGAGACCCCGGTGTCGAGCAGCCGCTTGACCACCTTGAGCACCAGGATGTCCTTGAACGAGTACAGCCGCTGCGAGCCGGAGCCGTGCGCGGTGCGGATGCTGGGCGCGACCAGCTTCGTCCGGGCCCAGTAGTCGAGCTGACGGTAGGTGATCCCGGCGATCTGGCACGCGGCCGGGCCGCGGTAGCCCACCAGCTCGTCGGGCAGCGAGTCGTCGGGGAACAGTTCTCCCTGCTCACCAGTCGCGACCTCGACAGGCTGCTTCTCGGAACCAGCCTCGACCACGCAAGCCTCCCCTCGCCCGACCTGGCGGCCGGCGAATGACAGCCGGACGGTCCCAGGAGCGGGACCCACCGGAGATCAACCGCCACGATCCGGCCCCAGACCGTGAATCACACCGTGGCGATTTACCTCCTCCGACGGTAAGCGCCCGGACAGTGCCGGTCAACGCGACGCGCGGCAAGCCTCAACGGTCGGATGAGCCTTTGAGCCGTTCGCCGTACCCCGATCACCGTCCGGCCAAACTCGGTGGACACGTTTTACTCAGCCGTGTTAATTTTTACTCATGCGAGTAAACCCGGACCTCATGGCCGAAATGGGCCTCAGCGTCACCGAAGCCGCGCGCCGCGCGCAGATCGTCGGCGCGACCATCGGCGTCCTCGCCGACCTGGGCTACCGGCGCACCACGTTCGCCAAGATCAAGGAGCGCGCCGGGCTCAGCAGCACCCGGCTGATCTCCTACCACTTCACGAACAAGGCCGGCCTGATGCAGGCCGTGCTGAGCACGGTCGTCGAGACGAAGCACCAGTTCCTCACCGAACGCACCGGCGGCGAGCTCGACCCCGCCGACCGCCCCGGCTACCTGCGGGCGCACATCGAGACGTCGATCGCGTTCCTGCGCGCGTACCCGGAATGCGTCCGGGCCCTGACCGAGCTGGCCGCCAACGCCGACGACGCCGACGGCTGGGTGATGACGAAGGTGCTGGTCGACGACCTGCGCGTGCACGGCCTGGCCCGCCAGCTCAAGCAAGGCCAGGCCGAGGGCGTGTTCGGCGAGTTCACGCCCGAGGTGATGGCGATGTCCATCGCCCAGGCCGTCGACGGCGTCGCCGCGGCCTACGCGGCCGACCCTTCGTTGGACGTCGAAACGTACGGCCGCGAGATCGCCGAGACCTTCGTCAAGGCGACCGCGCCTTAGCGGGCTTGGTCGAGGCGTTCCTCGATGCGGGCCTTCGGGAACGCGCCGACGATCGTCGTCACGGGCTCGCCGTTCCGGAAGAGGATCATCGTCGGCAGGGACATGACCTGGTACGCCCGGGTCGTCTCCGGGTTCTCGTCGGCGTTGATCTTCCGGACGGACAGGGCGCCGGCGCGCTCGACGGCCAGCTGCGCCAGCACCGGGCCGACCATCCGGCAGGGCCCGCACCAGGTGGCCCAGAACTCGACCAGCACGGGCAGGTCGCTGCCGAGGACCTCGGCGGCGAACGTCGCATCGGTGACTTCGGAAACGGCGACAGCGGTCATGGCGGGCTCCTTCACGGGCGCGGGGATTCGGGCACGACACACGGATCGGGCGCCTGCCGGGTGAGGGCGCCGGCGAGCTTCGCGGCCAGTTCCGCGCGAATGCCGCCGAGCCGCGCGAGGAGCGCGTCCGCTTCTTCCAGCTTGCGGCGGTACACCTCGATCGAGCTCGCGCACGAGTCGCCGGTTTCGTGGCCGCTGCGCAGGCAGTCGACGAAGGGCCGGGTCTCGTCGAGGGACAGGCCGATCGTCTGCAGTGTCTGGATCTCTTTGACCAGGTGCAGGTCGTCCTCGTCGTACTCGCGGTAGCCGTTCGCCGAGCGACGGGCCGCCAGCAGGCCCTGGGCCTCGTAAAACCGCAGCGCACGGGTGGTGACACCCGTGCGCTGCGCAAGCTCTCCGATCCGCATGTCCCCGACGCTAGACGTTGACGTCCGCGTCAAGGCAAGTAACGGGACTCGCCGCGTGAGAATTTCGGGGGTCCGGGGGACTGCCCCCGGGCGGGGTCTGGGGGCTGCGCCCCCAGAAGACACACACCTGGCCGCCTGTGGCGAGCGCGTTCCGCGAGCGCGCTCGCCCGCGGATCAGGTGTCGGCTCCGCGGAAGTCTTCCGGGGAAACCGAGTCGAGGAACTCGCGGAACTTCTCGACCTCGTCCTCCTGCTCGTCCGGGATGATCAGGCCGGCCTCTTCCAGCACCGCGTCCACGGCGTGGATGGGGACGCCGATCCGCAGGGCCAGCGCGACCGAGTCGCTCGGCCGGGCGGACACCCGGATGTCACCGTCGAAGACGAGCTCCGCGAAGAACGTGCCCTCCTTCAGGTCGGTGATGACGACCTGCTCGAGCTCCCGGCCGAGCGCCCCGATGACCTCTTTCAGCAGGTCATGCGTGAGCGGACGGGCCGGGCGGACTCCCTGCTGCTCCAACGCGATGGCGGTCGCTTCGACCGAGCCGATCCAAATCGGCAGGTACCGTTCACCCTCGGTCTCCCGCAGCAACAAGATCGGCTGATTCGCGGGCAGCTCGACCCGCACACCGACGACGCGCATTTCGCTCATCGGGCTTCGCCTCCCTCTCGTGCACACGGGCTTCAGCGCCGAAACGGCTTCGCGCCGCCACTGTCGACGCTACCCGTCATCCGTGCGCTGTGCTCGCTGTCCGGACTCTCTCGGTTCGCCTGCCGCAAACCCGTGCCTTCACGGTACGGCATGCGGTGCCGAACATTCAGTCATTGACATGGGACCGCAAAGAGGATCTCACTGCCCCGTTACCGGTCAACACCCGGAGACGTCGCGGATTCCGGCCTTGACAAGGAGCGTGTGCAGGGTCACGGACAGTGCCGCGAGCTCCCGCACCACCTCGTCGGCCCGCGACTTGGCCTCCGGGTCACGATGCCGGTACACCGGCGTCACGATCTGCTCCAGCAGGCCGACCTCGCGGTCGGCCGCAGCGCGGAAGGCACGCAGGTGTCTCGGCTCGATACCGAATTCGGTCATCGCCTTCACCGTCCGCGCGACCAGCACCGCGTCCGGGTCGAAGAACCCGGCGGGACCGGACCGGACCAGGCCGTACTGCTGCAGTTCGGCCAGTGCGGGCGCGTCGATGCCGGCCTGCTCCAGGAGTTCCTCCTGGGTCAGGCGCAGCTCCTTGCCCGCGGTGAAGTCGTCCGCCATCGGCAGGCCGACGTTCTCCGCCGGCGCGTCGATGGGCACCAGCCGGCGCGGCGGCCGGGGCACGGCCGCGGCGGACCCGTTGCCCGAGTCCGCCGCGTCCAGCTGCTCCTTGATGACCTTCAACGGAAGGTAGTGGTCCCGCTGGGCGGCCAGGACGAACCTGAGACGCTCCACGTCCGCCGCGGCGAACTGCCGGTACCCCGACGGCGTCCGGCCCGGCTGGACCAGGCCTTCGGCTTCGAGGAACCGGATCTTGGAGATGGTGACATCGGGGAAGTCCCCGCGCAGCTGCGCCAGGACGGCCCCGATGCTCAACCCGTCACGTTGTGGCCGTCCGGCCGCCGTCACTGCGCCCCCTGGCCCCCGTGCCCCGGGCCGGTCAGGAAGACCAGGCGGAACTTCCCGATCTGGACCTCGTCGCCGCCGGCGAGGACGGCCTGGTCGACCGGCTCCCGGTTGACGTAGGTGCCGTTGAGGCTGCCGACGTCGATGACGACGAACTCGCCGCCCTCACGCCGGAATTCGGCGTGCCGGCGGGAGACCGTGACGTCGTCCAGGAAGATGTCGCTGTCCGGGTGCCGTCCGGCGCTGGTGGTGTCGCGGTCGAGCAGGAACCGCGAACCCGCGTTCGGGCCGCGCTTCACGACCAGCAGGGCCGAACCCGCCGGCAGGGCGTCGACACCCTGGACCGGGGCCTCCGGGGCCGGGACGGACTCGTGGCCTTCGGCTTCGGCCAGGAAGTCGGCCCGGAAGACAGAGGTCCGCTCCGGAGACTGCTCCGGGGGAACGCCGCCGGGCCCGTCGTTCGTGCTCACCTGAGCTCTCCTCCACACATGCTGTGTTGCCAGTACTCAAGAACGTGTAGCTGCCAACGTACCGTGCCTGATCGATTCTCCGAGCCCCGGCTCCCCGAACCGGCGCAGTGCGCCTCCGGCGGGGTTCAGCCCTTGGTCAGCGCGTCGTACGCTTCGGCCTCCAGCAGGGCTTCGAGCCCCGACGGGTCGTCGAGCCGGATCTCGATCAGCCAGCCCTCGCCGTACGGGTCGCTGTTGATCAGCTCCGGCGAGTCGGCGACCCCGTCGTTGACCGCGACGACCTCGCCGTCGACCGGCGCGAACAGCTCGGAGACGCTCTTGGTCGACTCGACCTCGCCGAAGACGTCGCCCGCGCTCACCTGCCTGCCGACCTCGGGCAGGTCGACGAACACGACGTCCCCGAGCTGGTCCTGCGCGTACTCGGTGATGCCCACCCGGACGAGCGTCTCCTCGCGGGTGGCGACCCACTCGTGTTCCTCGGTGTAGCGAAGCTCTTCAGGAGCGGACACCAGCGGTCCCCTTTCATGCCCTCACTGGCGAAAACGTGCTGGGCGAAGTCTTACACCCACACGGCGCAGCCGCCCGCCACGACCCGGGGAAAGGGCCACGTTCAGTCGTCTCCGGCGCCGCGCAGCGCGTTGCGCGCCTGCACGACGTAGAGCACGCCCGACCAGACGTAGAGGACCGCGCCCCAGATCGTGAAGGCGTAGCCGATCGGCCGGGCGACCGCGGCGACGTCCGAGCCGCCCTGCGCGAGCAGCAGGAGCGGGAAGGCGTACATCAGGACGAAGGTCGCGCCCTTGCCGAGGTAGGTGACCTCGGGCGGGGCGAAGCCGCGGCGGCGCAGCGCGAACACGCAGCCGCCGAGCACGGCTTCCCGCAGCACGAGCGGCACGACGACCCACCAGGGGATGATGTCGCGGACCAGGAACGCGATGAGCGTCGCGAGGATGTACAGCCGGTCGGCCGCCGGGTCGAGCAGCTGCCCCAGCCGGGACATCTGGTTGAGCCAGCGGGCCAGCTTGCCGTCGAGCCAGTCGGTCAGGGCGCTGAACACCAGCAGGGCGAGCGCCCAGCCGTCCTCCTTCGGGCCCAGCAGCAGCCAGAGGAACACCGGCACGCCGGCCAGCCGCAGCAGCGACAGGATGTTCGGGACATTGAAGGCCTGCTTCAGCAGGGACGGTTCGGCGCTCGCCTGAGCGGCTGGGTCCGGCGCGGCTGTGCTCACCGGCCAATTAAACAGCGGAAGGGGGCCGGGCCGCCCGGTGGTGCGGCCCGGGCGGCGTCAGCTCGCGCGGTGGTGGCTCCAGCCGCGTCGCTGCAGCTCCGCGCTGCTCAGCGACTCGGGACGGCCACGGAAGTCGGTGCCCATCCAGCGGGCGCGGCCGATGCGTCCCTCGAGGACGTACGGACGGCCGCCGCACCAGACCACGGTGCAGGGGACGGTCGGCGGACTGGACGGGTCTTCGGTGCTGGTCACAGCGTCGTCGTTCATCGCTCTCACGGGCTCGGGACGGGTTTCGGGGACGGGAAGCTCTGCGGCCTCCACCAAGATCTTCGGTCCCCGAGGCCGGAATGTTAACGGGAACGCCGGGAATTAGACCGATCGATTCTTCATGGCAGCGTGAGGTTTCGGAGCGTGAACGGAATGTTAATTGTCCATTGTGGACGGTCTTTCGGCGGCCACCGGCGCGGGCCGCCGCCCGGCTGGAGTAATCTCCGGCACACTCGTGGGCGAGCCGGTCCACGGGGCCCCGGCCGGGATGGGCCAGAATGACCGGGTCGGCCTGACCGGGGAGGAACGATCGCGGTGCCCCACCCAGCCACCACGAGGACGTGGCGGCCGTTGCTCGCGGCCTGCCTCGCCGTCCCCGCGCTCGCGGCCTGCGCCGGCGACCCGGCCGCGCAGGCGCCCCCTCCCCCGCCTTCCTCCGCGGCAGCGGCGCCCACCACGGCGACGCCGCCGGGCACCACTCCGCCGCCCTCGGCCGCGACCGGCGGTACGTCCGCGCCGGCCCCGGTGACCAAGCCGTCCGGAGCGCCGCCGACGGTGCCCGGGTCGTGCGGCACGGTCACCGCCGCCAGCGGGCTCACGCTGTACGTCTTCGACAGCGGCTCCGCCGGGGTCACCTGCGCCACGGCGACCAAGCTCGTCGGCGACTTCCACCGCAAGATCGCCGGGCGCCAGGGCACCGGCTCGAACGACGCGGTGAACGAGACCGTCGACGGCTGGCTGTGCACGTCCGGTCCGCCCGCCGCGCAGGGCGGCACCACCTGTACCAAGGGCGAGCAGACGGTGTTCGCCGCCGTCGTGCCGTCCGAGTGAGTCCGCTGCCGTCCCGTCCGCTCCTGAAGGGCCCATGAAGACACTCGCGTACCCCCTGCTGCTCGTCGCCGCGACCGCCGCACTGGCCGGCTGCGCGGGCGGCGACCCGGCGCCCGTCAGTGCGGCAGTCTCGCCGTCCGCCACTGTCCCGGCCGCGGTGGCGGCAGTCGAGTCGACGGCACCGGGCGTGCCCTGCGGCGAAGTCCCGGGTGCGGGCGGCGCGAAGACAGCCGTCGTGGCCCACGGCAAGGTGGACTGCGCCGCGGCGACGAAGCTGCTGAAGGACTACTTCGCGAAGCTGACCCCGGCGGAGGCCGCCTCCGCGGACGGCCCGGGCCCGGTGGTGCTCGACGAGTGGACGTGCGGCAGCGGCCCGAACGACCCGGTGACGGCGTGCTCCACCGAAGACGGCCGCCAGGTCGAAGGCACGCGCGCCTGACCGCCCGCCCCACCGCATGTCATGAACGAGTCGTTCATGACGTCTGAGGTCATGAACGACTCTTTCATGACGTCCGCGGCCCCGGTGAGCTGCCGGAGTCAGGACTTGGGTCGGGGAAGTCCTCCTCGCGGTACTCCGTCGCTTCGGCGCGCTTCGGGTCGCTCTCACGACCTCGCAGCTCGACGCGGCGGATCTTGCCCGAGATCGTCTTCGGCAGCTCCGCGAACTCGAGCCGCCGGATCCGCTTGTACGGCGCCAAGTGCTCGCGGCAGTACGCCAGGATCGACCGCGCGGTCGCCGCGTCCGGGGAGAACCCCGCGGCCAGCACGACGTACGCCTTGGGCACCGCGAGCCGGATCGGGTCGGGGGCCGGGACCACCGCCGCCTCCGCCACCGCCTCGTGCTCGATGAGGACGCTCTCCAGCTCGAACGGCGAGATCCGGTAGTCCGACGCCTTGAACACGTCGTCCGTGCGCCCGACGTACGTGATGTAGCCGCGCTCGTCGATCGAACCGACGTCACCGGTGTGGTAGTAGCCGCCGCCGAACGCCGCCGAGGTGCGCTCGTCGTCGTCCGCGTAGCCCGTCATCAGGCCCACCGGGCGGTGGGCGAGGTCGAGGCAGATCTCGCCCTCCGATGCCCGCTCGCCGCTGATCGGGTCGACCAGCGCCACCACGAACCCGGGCAGCGGGCGGCCCATCGAGCCGGGCACGACGTCCTGCCCCGGCGTGTTGGCGATCTGGACGCTGCTCTCCGTCTGCCCGAAGCCGTCGCGGATGGTGACGCCCCACGCCTTCCGGACCTGGTCGATCACCTCGGGGTTGAGCGGCTCCCCCGCGCCAACGACCTTGCGCGGCGGGGTCTTCAGCGCCGTCAGGTCGGCCTGGATGAGCATCCGCCACACCGTCGGCGGGGCGCAGAAGCTCGTCACCCCGCACCGGTCCAGCTGCGCCAGCAACGCGCCCGCGTCGAACCGGTTGTAGTTGTAGAGGAATACCGTGGCCTCGGCGTTCCAGGGTGCGAAGAAGTTGCTCCACGCGTGCTTCGCCCAGCCCGGCGAGGAGATGTTCAGGTGGACGTCGCCCGGTTCCAGCCCGATCCAGTACATCGTGGAAAGGTGGCCCACCGGGTACGAGACGTGCGTGTGCTGCACCAGCTTGGGCTTCGCCGTCGTGCCGGAGGTGAAGTAGAGCAGCAGCGGATCGCCGGCCCGGGTCGGGGCGTCCGGCGTGAACTCCGGCGACTGCGCGAACGCGGCCGAGTACGAAAGCCAGCCCTCGACCGGCTCGCCCACGGCGATGCGCGTGTAGTCGCCTTCGATTCCGTCGAACTTCGGCGCGTCCACCGCCCGGACGACGACGTGCTTGGCCGCGCCGCGCTCGACGCGGTCGGTCAGGTCGGCCGGCCCGAGCAGCGTGGACGCCGGGATGATCACGGCGCCGAGCTTGATCGCGGCGAGGATCGTCTCCCACAGCTCGCCCTGGTTGCCCAGCATGAGGATCAGCCGGTCGCCGCGGCGGACGCCGAGGACGCGCAGCCAGTTCGCCACCTGGTTGGACCGGCCCGACATCTCGGGGTAGGTCCAGCGGCTCTCGCTGCCGTCCTCTTCGACGATCCACAGGGCGTCCCGCTCGGCGTTGTCGGGGTCGTGCGCGACGACGTCGAACCAGTCGATCGCCCAGTTGAACTCGTCGAACTCCGGCCAGGCGAAGTCCCGGTAGGCCGTGTCGTAGTCCTCGCGGCGGGCCTGCAGGTAGTCCCGCGCGACGCGGAACGCGTGGTGGACAGTCGAAGCGCTCACGCTACCTCCTCTATTCGCCCTTGAACTCCGGCTTCCGGCGCTCCATGAAGGCCTGGACCGCTTCGCCGAGGTCCTTGCTGGGCAGGAACGCCGAGTTCCACGCCGCGACGTACCGGAGGCCGTCGGCGACCTGGCGCTCGGTGTTCGCCGCCAGTACCTGCTTCGTACCCTGCACCACCAGCGGCGGGTTCGCAGCGATCTCCCCGGCGAGTTCGCGGGCGGCCTTCAGCACGGCTTCCTGGTCCGCGTGGACGTCGTTGACCAGGCCGATCTTCTCGGCGCGGGCGGCGTCGATGTCCTTGCCGGTCAGGGCCAGCTCCCGCAGATGCCCTTCGCCGACGATCGAGGCCAGCCGCTGGAGGCTGCCGAGGTCCGCGACGATCGCGACACGCACTTCGCGGACGCTGAACTTGGCGTCAGCGCTGGCCAGCCGGACGTCCGCGGCCGCGACGACGTCGACCCCGCCGCCGATGCACCAGCCGGACACGGCCGCGACGACCGGTTTGCGGCATTCCGCGATCGAGCTGACCGCCGCCTGCAGCGACCGGACCTGGTCGAGGAACGCCGTGCGCGGGCCGGCCAGGTTGTCCGGGCCCAGCATCGGCGCCCAGTCGCCCATCATCGCCGGCAGGTCGAGGCCGTAGGAGAAGTTCGTCCCGCTGCCGGTCAGCACCACGGCCCTGACCTGCGGGTCAGCATCCAGCGCGCGGAACACCTGCGGCAGCTCGCGCCAGAAGTCCGGCCCCATCGCGTTGCCCTTCGACGGGCCGAGCAGCGTCACTTCGGCCACAGGGCCGTCGACGTCGACCTTCAGGGACACGAGGTCGGGCAAACTGTCAGCAGTAGCGGTCATGGGGTCATCTTGACCCATGCTCGCGGCGACCCGCCATTGGCACCTTGTCAATTGACCCCATGGTCACCGTGCCAACCTGGTCGGGGGATGCTTTCCTGAAAGAGACTCACCCCCACGACACGGGGAGGACGGTGGGACATGAGCCCGGCCAGCGCGACCGCGATCGAACCCGAACCCCCCGCCGCGCCCGCCCGGCGCGAGTCCCGCCCGATCGAGCTGACCGGCTCCTTCGACCACGAGGGACACCGGCTCTGGTACACCGAGTTCGGCAGCGGTGACAAGGTCGTCGTCCTCACCCACGGCATCATGCTGACCCGCCGGATGCACGCGCCCCTCGCGCGCCGGCTGGCCCGCGCCGGCTTCCGGGTGATCACCCTCGACCTGCTCGGCCACGGCGACTCCGACCGGCCGACCGAGTCGTGGCTGTACTCGATGCCCTCGTTCGCCGAGCAGACCCTGGCGCTGCTGGACCACCTCGAGGTCGAGTCGGCCGTCATCGGCGGGACGTCGCTGGGCGCGAACGTCTCGCTGGAAGTGGCGGTGCTGGCCCCCGAGCGGGCACGCGGGCTGGTCGTCGAGATGCCGGTGCTGGACAACGCGATCGTCGCCGGGCTGTTCACGTTCGCGCCGTTGCTGATGGCGGCCCGGTTCCTGCCGTTCACGGTGCAGGCGGTCGCGCTCGCGGCGTCGGTGGTTCCGCACGGCAACCAGTGGGTCGACGTCGTGACGGACACGCTCTCGCAGCGCCCGGCCCCGATGGCGGCGCTGCTGCATGGCGTGCTGTTCGGCCGGATCGCGCCGCCGAAGTCGGTGCGCCGCAAGATCACCACGCGCGCGCTGGTGATCGGCCACGAGGGCGACCCGATCCACCCGTTCGGCGACGCGGACACCCTCGCCGCCGACATGCCGGACGCGGAGTTCGTCCAGGCCCGCAGCCCGGTCGAGCTCAGGCTCGACCCGACCCGGCTGTCGGACGCGATCCGGGACTTCGCCGCGAGCTGCTACTGAACGCGCTTTGAGATGCGGGCCGCGATGCCGTCGAGGACGAAGCCGAGGCCGATGCGGAAGGTCTGGTCGGCGTCCAGGTGGGGGCCGTCGCGCACCATCGTGGCCAGCGCCGGGAACCTGCCGGTGGCGAAGGTCCGCTCCAGATAGGGCCCGAAGGTGGCCTGCCACTGCCTCTTGTCCATCCCGGAGACCCGCTCGGCACGCCGTTCGGTGATCTCGCGGCGTACCGCGCCGGTCACGTACGCGGTGACCGCGGCGACCCCCGGCACGACCGTGTCCAGGTCGACGCCGTCCATCGCGGCCAGCACCGCCTCTCCCCCGGCCATGGTGTTCGGCCCGAGCTGCGGCCGGCCGCCGAGCAGGTCGGCGAGCCATTCGTGCCGGTGCGCCGCTTTCCGGGTGGCTTCGGCGAGGGAACACAGCACCTCCCGCCACCCGTCGCCGACCGGCCGGATCTCGGCGTAGACCGCGTCGACCATCAGGTCGAGCAGCTCTTCCTTGGTGGCGATGTAGCCGTACAGCCGCATCGGGCCGACGTCCAGCGCGGCGGCGACCTTGCGTAGCGACACCGCGTCCAGGCCGTCCGCGTCGGCCAGCCGGATCGCCGCCCCGACGATCCGCTCGCGGCTCAGCGAGGCCGGTACCGGCCGATCCGGCGGCTCCGGCCGCTCCCACACCAACATGCCGGTGACGATACAACGCCTGTCGCGATACACTGTATTTGTCAATACACTGTATCGAAGGGGGAACCATGACGATCGCCATCGTCGGCGGCGGGATGGGCGGCCTGACCCTCGCCCGGGTGCTGCACGTGAACGGCATCGAAGCCGTCGTGTACGAACGGGACTCTTCGCGTACCGCTCGCGATCAGGGCAGCATGCTCGACATCCACTCCGGGCAGCGGGCACTGCGCGAGGCCGGTCTGCTCGAGGAGTTCTTCGCGATCGCCCGCGGCGAGGGCCAGGACATGCGGCTGCTCGAGCCGGACGGCACCCTGCTGCACCAGGAGGACACGCCCGACGACGCCCCGCTCTTGCGCCCGGAGGTGGACCGCGCCGATCTGCGCGACCTGCTGCTGGACTCTCTTCCCGAGGACACGGTGCGCTGGGGGCACGTGTTCAAGTCCGCCGGCGACGGCCGGCTGCACTTCGCCGACGGGAGCAGTGCGCCGTACGACCTGCTGGTCGGCGCGGACGGCGCGCAGTCCCGGGTCCGCCCGCTGCTCACCGACGTCCGCCCGGCACCCATCGGCAAGAACGTCGTCGAGATCGGCATCCCGGACATCGACCGCACGCACCCGGACCTGGCGGCGATGGTCGGGCGCGGCACCTACTGGGTGGTGGGCAACGGAATTTCCCTGGCGGCGCAACGCAACGGCGACGGCCGCGTCCGCATCGGCGTCAGCTTCACCAACACCGCCGAAGACTGGTTCGCCACCAGCGGGATCCCCTTCGACGACCCGGCCGCCGCCCGGGCGCGGCTGATCGAACTGCTCCCGGGCTGGGACCCGCGGATCACGGCGCTGATCGCCGCCTGCGACGACCGGGTCGTGCCACGGTCGATGACCACGCTCCCGGCCGGCCTGACCTGGCCGTCGAGGCCGGACGTCACGCTGCTCGGCGACGCCGCGCACCTGATGCCGGCGGTGGGAGAAGGCGCGAACATGGCAATGCTCGACGGCGCCTCACTCGGCCTGGCCCTCGCCGCGCACCCGGACGACTTCGCCACCGCCGTCGAAGAGTACGAACGCGAGATGTTCGAACGCGCCGGCGCCGCCGCCCGCAGGTCCGAGGACATGCACGAACTCATGATGTCCCCGGACGCCGCCCGGAAACTGCAGGCGTTCTTCCAGCCGAGCTGAAACCCGGAACTCGCGTGATTGAGCCCGGAACTCGCGTGATTGAAGACGTGACTCGCGTGATCAGCGGGGCATCACGTGTGATCAGCAGGGGCCAGTGCGGCGACCGGGCCGATCACGATCACCGCGGGTGGGCGGACGGACGCGGCCGCCGCGTCCGCCGCCACCTTGTCCAATGTGGACCGGAGGGTGCGCTGGGTGCGCATCGTGCCGTCCTCGACGATCGCCACCGGGGTGTCCGCCGGGCGGCCGCCGTCCAGGAGGGCCTTCGCGAACTGCGGGAGCCGCTCCACGCCCATCATCAGCACGATCGTGCCGCGCATCCGGGCCAGCAGGTCCCAGTCGACCAGGGACCGGTCGTCGCCGGGGGCGACGTGGCCGGAGACCACCACCACCTCGTGGGCGACGCCGCGGTGGGTCACCGGGACGTCGGCGGCCGCGGGCACCGCGAACGCGCTCGTGATGCCCGGGACCATCGTCACCGGGACGCCCGCTTCGGCGCAGGCCAGCACCTCTTCGAAGCCGCGGCCGAACAGGTACGGGTCGCCGCCCTTGAGCCGGACGACGAACTTGCCCTCCTTGGCGCGCTCGATGAGCGTGCTGTTGATGACGTCCTGGCTGGCCGCGCGGCCGTACGGGATCTTCGCCGCGTCGACGATCTCCACCTCCGGCGCGAGTTCGCCGAGCAGCTCGCGCGGTGCCAGCCGGTCGACCACGACGACGTCCGCGCGCGACAGGAGCCGCCGTCCGCGGACCGTGATCAGCTCCGGGTCGCCCGGGCCGCCGCCGACCAGCGCGACCCCGGGCAGGCTGCCCTCCGGGTGGGGCCGGCGGCCGTCCTCGATCGTGCCGTTGTGCAGGCCGTCGAGCATCGAGTCGCGGACCGCGGCCGAGCGCAGCGGCTCGCCGCCGGAGAGGACGCCGAACAGCAGGCCACCGTGCCGCCCGGACGCCGGGGTCACCGCGCTGCCCGACTCGCCTTCGTCGGCGCGGACGCAGAACACCCGCTCGCGCTCGGCCTCGGCACAGACGGCCGCGTTCACGTCTGGGTCGTTCGTGCAGGCCAGCGCGTACCAAGCAGCGCGAAGATCGCCCTCGGCGTAAGGGCGTTCGTGCCAGACCAGCTCGCCCGCGTCCACCATTCCCTGCACCGACGGCGTGGTGTGCGGCGACACCAGTTCGACGCGGGCCCCCGCGCTGATCAGCCGGGGCAGCCGGCGTTGGGCCACGGTGCCGCCGCCGATCATCACGACGCGGCGGCCGGTGAGCTGGAGGCCGGAGAGGTAGTGCGGGTCGTCCATGGCCGGGAGTCTATTTAGGGTTCACGCCCACGACAGCCCAGCGTGGGTCACGCCACCCGGAAGACCGGCCCGCGCGCCACGAACGGCAGCCGCGCACCCCGCGGCACCAGGTACGCGTGCTCGCGGCGCGGCCGGACGTGGTCGCACTGGGCGTCGGTGATGATCAGGATCGGGCCATCGGCCGGGAAGTCGTCCGCCCGCTGCAGCAGGTCGACGCCCGGCTGCAGGATCGTGCCACCGCGGCCGCGCACCTTGACCCGGCCCGCGATGTCCTCCACCGCGAGGTACCCGGCGTCGTAGGCGACGGCGTCGCAGAACACCACGCGCGCCGCCGGGACGTCCCGGGCCAGCGCGTACGACGCGATCGCCCCCAGGGCCTTGCCCAGCAGCTCGGCGTTCATCGACCCCGACGTGTCCAGCACGACGCCGAAGGTGACGCGCCGATCGAGCCGTTCCGGGCGGACGCGGCCCGGGCGCGGGATGTCCGGGGTCGCCGACTGGCGGCGCGACGCCCGCGCGTAGCTGCGCACCGGCAGTTCGACGCGGACGTGCTCGTCGAACCAGCGGGCCAGCTGCGCGTCCCACGGCAGCGGCGGGTGATCCAGGGCCCGGATCTCCTGCTCCAGTCCGGCCGGCAGGAGCCCGCGGCCCCGGGCGTGGTGGTATTCGAGCCCCTGGGTGAGCGCCCGGCGGTAGAACTCGTCGAGGTCGACGCCGCCGGCCCGGTCGCCGTCGCGCCACGGCAGCGGCCGGGTGTCCCGCTTCGACGACCGGCGCTGCGCCGCCTCCGGCTCGGACAGCCAGTCGCCCAGGACGTCCCCGGCCTCGCGCGAGCCGAGGGTCAGCAGCTTGCGTGCCCGCCGGATGTCGGTCGTCAGCGTGTCGTACACCGACTCCGCCGACATCCCGGTCAGCTGCTGGTCGTGCAGGGTGCCGTCGGGCAGTTCGCCGACGGCCATGGCGACCAGCCAGCCGTTGATCACGTAGTCGCAGGCGACGTTCCACAGGTACAGGTCGCGGCCCAGGGCCCGCCGGTCGTGCCGCAGCGCCGCGTGCAGCATTTCGTGCGCCAGGACGAACCGCCATTCCTCGGCGGTCAGGGCGGCCGCCGGGTTGACGTAGATCTCGCCGTGTTCGGCGTCGACCGCCGCCAGGGAGATGTCCCAGGCGCGGACGACCTCGGCGTCGACGACCAGGGTGAACCCCGCGGCCACCGCGCCGAGGAGCGGGAACGACGAGACGAACCAGGACAGCGCGCGGTCCCACTCCCCGATCGCCCGCCGGTGCCGGGTCTGCCCGCGCGCGTCGGCGGCACGTTCCATGGCCTCGGTGGCCGAGGCGATCAGACCGCGGGCGAACCGTTCGGTCCAGGGCTTCGGCTTCCCGTGGTACTGCAGCTGCCAGCGGGACATCGGCTCCGCGAGCGCCAGGCACGGCCGGCCGGTGCCCAGGTCGGCGAACGGCGCCGGAACGCCCGTTTCCCGCCAGGCGCGGGTCAAGGTCAGCTCCTCGGTACCGGGCAGTTCGGGCAGGTCCAGCACCGGTGTCCCGACGTGGACGGCCTCGGCGAACCGGTGCACGGCGACGCAGCACGCGGCGGCGTAGGCCGGGTCGACCTCGCGGTCCGGCGTGACCGCCTCCGCCTCGGTCAGCCGGTCCTCGTCGAGGTGGCCGAGGCCGAGGTGCAGCAGCACGTGCGCGAACACCCAGGCCCACTCGCCCGCCTCGGCGTCGCGGGCCCGGTTCGGCGTGATCGTTCCGCGGTCGGTGACGACAGCCCAGCTGCCCACCCCGGTCAGGCTCTCCTGGCTCAGGCTCGCGCCGCGGGCCAGGTGGTCGAGGACGGTGTGCGCGCGGACCTGGGCCCAGCCGTCCTCGATCGCCTTGGTCCGGCGCTCGCGGCGCTTGGCTTCGGCGCGGACGTTGCTCATGCGCGCGCCGCCACCAGCCGCGGCAGGTCGCGGGCGGTTTCGACCAGGAACCACGACGGCAGCCGCGGGTTGCCGGCTTCGTCGTCGGCGATGACCAGCTGCGCCATCTCCAGGGAGATCTCGGCCAGCTCCACCAGCAGGCTCTTCGCCCGGAAGGCGAACTGGCGCACGGCCGCCGACGCGTGCCGCTTGTCCGCGGGCAGGTCCTTGACCAGCCGCGCGCGGAACGTCTCGGCGAGGAAGTAGAGCAGGTCCCGGTCACCCGGCTCGGCCGGCCAGCGCACCTCGCCCTTGAGGATGGCCTCGAGGTCGAAGGCGTGCCGGGCGACCTTGAGGTACGCGCGGAACGCGCCCGCGTGCGCCGGTGTGAGGGTGGCGTACGCCAGCAGCGCGACCGTCTCGTCGTCGGCCGGGTCACCGGCGGAGTGGAGCAGGTCGGAGAGCATGTGCCAGGACCGCGGCGTCGAAAACGGCTCCTCGGTCTTCGGCGGCGGGCTCCAGAGGTGGTCCGGCCGCTGGGTGAGGTACTCGACGACCCACGGGTGGATGCCGTGGCCCGCGGCCCACGCGAGCCAGTCGTCGGGCGCGGCGCGCAGGTGGACGTGCACCAGGCGGTTCACCAGTGCCGAGGCCATCGGCCGGGCGAGGGCCTGGTCGGTGGCGCGGTTGCCGGCGCCGATCACGACCGAGCCAGGCGGCAGCTCGTACGAGCCGATGCGGCGGTCGAGGATGAGCGAGTAGAACGCCTTCTGGACGTCGGGTGCGGCGGCGTTCAGCTCGTCGAGGAACAGGCAGTACGGCTCGTCGCGCGCGATCTGCTCCGGCGGGCAGAACCGGCTGCGGCCGTCGACGATCTGCGGGACGCCGATGAGGTCTTCGGGCGCGAGCTGCGTGCCCAGCAGCGAAACGCAGTCGAGCCCCAGCGACGCCGCGAAGTCCCGGACGAGCGAGGACTTCCCGATTCCCGGCGCGCCCCAGAGGAACACCGGCCGCACGACGGCGGTGGTGAGCAGGACTTCGGGCAGCCGGGCGGGCGTGACCGTGAGCTGGGCGTGCAAGCGCGGACCTCCTGTGTCAGGACATCCTCCTGCGACGCCCCCTTTCGTCCACCCATGGTCGCGCACCCACCCGGCTGCCGCATCCGAATTTCAGCTCGCGCGCCCCGAGGACGGGTACGGCAGCAGGGCCATCTCGCGCGCGTTCTTGATCGCCGTGGCGACCTGTTTCTGTTGCTGCGGCGTCAATCCGGTGACCCGGCGGGCCCGGATCTTGCCCCGGTCGGAGATGAACTTCCGCAGCAGGTCGGCGTCCTTCCAGTCGACTTCGGTGATCTTGTTGGCGCGCAACAGGTTCACCTTGCGCTTGGCGGGACGGTCACGGTTCGGCTTCGGCATCCGGCTCACCAGCTCGACTTCGCGACGCCGGGCAGCTCGCCGTTGTGGGCGGCCTGCCGCATCTTCACCCGCGACAGCCCGAACTTCCGCAGGTACCCGCGGGGACGCCCGTCGGCGGTGTCGCGGTTGCGGATCCGGGTCGGGCTCGCGTCACGGGGCAGCTTCTGCAGCGCGACGACCGCCCCGGCCTTCTCCTCCGGCGACGACGCCGGCGAGGCGACGACGGCCTTGAGCGCGCGGCGGCGTTCGACGTACCGCGCGGCGATCACCTTCCGCTGCTCGTTCTTCGCGATCTTCGACTTCTTGGCCATCAGCGCTCTTCCTTGAACTCGACGTGCTTGCGCGCGACCGGGTCGTACTTGCGCAGGACCATGCGGTCCGGGTCGTTGCGGCGGTTCTTCTTCGTGACGTACGTGTAGCCGGTGCCCGCGGTGGACCGCAGCTTGATGATCGGCCGGACGTCGGTGCTCTTCGCCATTACAGCTTCACCCCCTTCGCCCTCAGCTCGGCGACGACGGCCTCGATGCCGCGCTTGTCGATCGTCTTCATGCCCTTGACGGAGACGCGCAGCCGCACCCAGCGGCCCTCACCGGCCACGAAGTACCGGCGGTTCTGAAGGTTCGGCTCCCACCGCCGGGACGTGCGGCGGTGGGAGTGCGAGACCTGCTTGCCGTAGCCCGGCTTGCGGCCGGTGACCTGGCAGACGGCGGACAAGGACCCTCCCAAGTTGATAGTGGTTATCATTGTCATCTACTCTACGCACCGTACCCCGCCCGCATTCCTGGAGCCGCAGTGACCCCTCACCCCCGCGTCCCGCTCGTCCTCGTCAGCGGGCTCGCCCCCGGCCCGAACGCCGCGCTGGCCGAGCTTCTGCGCGTCGCCGGGCCGGGCACCGCCGTCGTCCACCACGACCTGCGCGAGATCCACTCCGGCGTCGTCCGCCGCCAGCTGCGGCTCGGCGAACACGACGAACTGTCCGTGCTGGAACTGGCCCACGGCTGCGTGTCGTGCACCCTGCGGGAGGACCTCCTCCCGCTGCTGCGGCGGCTGGCGCGGCGCCCGGAGGTGACCCGGATCGTCGTCCGGCTCGACGAGGCCATGGAGCCGGAGCCGGTGAGCTGGGCGATCCGCAACGTCCTGGTCGGCGACCATCCGGTGCGCGACGACGTCGACCTGCGGGCCGTCCTCACCGTCGTCGACTGCGCGACCTGGCTCGCCGACGCGACCGGCGACGACGAACTGGCCGACCGGAACCTGCAGGGCAGCCCCGAGGACGAGCGGACGGTCGCCCAGGTCGCGCTGTCCCAGGTGGAGTTCGCCGACGTCCTCGTGCTGGCCGGCGCGGCCACCGACGCGTGGAGCGCCGCGAAGGCGTCCGCGGTGCTCGACCGGGTGGCGCCGTCGATCCCGCGGGTCGAGCTGGCGCGGATGTGGACGGACGTCTCCCCCGAACGCCACACCCTGGCGTCCCTGCGCTGGGACCCGGCGCACGGCGACCGGGCGCAGGAGCTCGTCGTGGTGACGGACCAGACAACGCCCGACGAGATCGACACGGCCCTGCGCGGCGCTCTACTGACCGACGAAGAACTGGCCGCCGGCCCCGGGGAGTGGCAGCGCTACCCGGACCCGTTCGGCGACTGGCACGAAGAGCCCTGCGAGGACACCGAACCCGACCCGGCGCGGCACGACGCGACCGCGGCGAACCGAAAGGAAGACCAGTGAAGAACGGCATCCACCCCGATTACCACCCCGTGGTTTTCAAGGACTCGTCCACCGGCGACAGTTTCCTGACCCGGTCCACCATCACCTCCGACCGGACCATCGAATGGTCCGACGGCAACACCTACCCGCTCGTCATGGTCGACATCAGCTCGTGGTCGCACCCGTTCTGGACCGGCACCCAGCGGATCATGGACAGCGCCGGCCAGGTCGAGAAGTTCCACCGCCGCTACGGGAAGCGAGGCAACCGCTGATGGCCGTCCCGAAGCGGAAGATGTCCCGCAGCAACACCCGGTCCCGGCGGTCACAGTGGAAGGCCGCCGTGCCGGACCTGGTGCCGATCAAGGTCGACGGCAAGGTTCAGCTGGTCCCGCGCCGGCTGATGAAGCACTTCCACTCGTGACGGTCCCGGTCACGGTGTTGTCCGGCTTCCGCGGCGCGGGCAAGACGACGTTGCTCAACCAACTGGTGTTCATCGGCGTCGACCTGGCCGGGGACGCGTTGCTCGCCGCGTTGGGTGACTGCCTCGGCGACGTCGCGACCGGGCCCGACCCGTTCCCGGAGTGGGGCCCGGTCCACGTCCACTGACTCGTGAGCGTTCCGGACGGCCCGGAGCGCTCACGAGTCACTTCTGGAAGAACTTCACGTTCTTCCACTGGGTCTGCGCGTTCGCCGCCTGGAGCGTGCCGTACACGCCGTACTTGAAGTAGTGCGTGCCCGTCGGGCCGGATCCGCTGGCCACGAGCTTGCCGCCGAGGTAGACGGAGACCTTGTTCGCGGTGGCGTCGTGGATGACGTTGACGTGCACCCACTTGCCGAAGACTCCGGTGGCGAGCACCTTGCCCAGGCCGCGGAGGGTGCCGCCGTCGGCCGCGTAGGCGCGGATCATCAACGTCGTCGCGCCGGGCCCGTCGTTGCCGAAGATCTGCATGCACGACTCGTCTTCGGTCGGACCGGCCACCTTCAGGTCGCCCTCGAAGTGGCGGAGCCCGGTCTTGTAGTCGTTGTGGACCCGGACCTCGACCCGGTTCGACGACTTGCTCAGCAGCTTGAACGTCTCCACCCCACCGGAGCGGCTGTAGGACACGCCGTCCTCGGCTGCCTGCGTCGTGGTGGCCCAGTCGTGCGGATGGGCGGTGCCGTGACTGACCACCTGGATCGTCTTCGAGGGGTCGACCTGGGTCCAGCCGGTGCCGATCACGGCGGCCTGCGGGACGGGCGCCGCCGAGGCGGCGGTGACCGGAATGGCCAGAGCGGCCGCGACCACGATGGCCAGTCCGGCCAGGCGCGGACCTGACATGCCTTGCTCCTCTCCCTGAGCCGAGCGCGGCGTCGTCGCCACGCTTCCAAGGTAGCCGCCGAACATCGGATGTAAAGACCTTTCTTGAAAGGTCCCGATCAGCGGAATTCCTTACAGCCAGGGAGATCGTCGTGATTCAGACTGGACCATCAAGCCGATTGATCCGATGAAAGCACTTCAGTGGTCGTCGTAGTGGTCCTCGTGGACCGCGTGGCGGTGTCCGTCGTGCAGGTAGTCGACGTGCTCGCCGTGGGGCACCGCCACGTGGCCGCAGCCGTCGCCGTGGGTGTGGTCGTGGCCCGCGTGCGGTACGTGCCCCGCGATCTCGCACTCGTCGAAGTGGCCGTCGTGCGGCCGGTGCAGGTGCCCGTCGTGGGCGTAGTCGACGTGGTCGCCGTGCGGGACCGCCGCGTGGCCGCAGCCCTCGCGGTGGATGTGGTCGTGGCCGGCGTGCCGCACGTGCGGGCTGGTCATCGGCTGCCCCTTCCAGGTGTGTCCATTTCGGACGGTAACACCGGGCCCGGCCCCGGCCCGGGCGAAACCTCCCGGCTCACCCGATAGCGGCGCTCGCGTCCGAGTTGATCAACCCAGGTTTATCAGTCTAGGTTGACGAATGTGACGGACGAGGAGCTCCTCCAGGCGAGCGCCGACCTGCGCGTCGCCCTCGGCCGGCTGATCCGGCGGCTGCGCCAGGGATACGTCGCCGGCGAGCTGACCCTGCCCGAACGCTCGGTGCTCTCCCGGCTCGACCGGGAGGGCCCGGCCACGCCGGGCTGCCTGGCCGACCTCGAACGCGTCAAACCGCAGGCCATGGGCGTCACGCTCGCCGGGCTCGTCGGCCGCGGGCTCGTCGAACGGCGCAAGGACGACTCCGACGGCCGCAAGGTGCTGATGTCGGTCACCGAGGCCGGCATCAAGCTGCTCACCGACCGGCGGTCGCGGACCACGCGGCTCATGGCGGCCGCGCTGGCCGAGAAGTTCACCGCGGCCGAGCAGCGCGAGCTCGCCGCGGCTATCCCGCTGATCGAACGGCTGGCGGACGAGCTGTGAGCTACAAGTGGGTCGCGCTGTCCAACACCACACTCGGCGTGCTGATGTCCGCGCTCGACGGCTCGATCGTCATCATCTCGCTGCCGGCGATCTTCCGCGGCATCGGGCTCGACCCCCTCGCGCCGGGCAACATCGGCTACCTGCTGTGGATGATCCTCGGCTACCTGCTGGTGCAGGCCGTGCTGGTGGTGACGCTGGGACGGCTCGGCGACATGTTCGGCCGGGTCAAGATGTACAACCTCGGCTTCGTCATCTTCAGCGTCGCTTCGGTGGCGCTGTCGTTCGACCCGTTCCACGCCGGCGGCGGCGCGTTGTGGCTGATCGGCTGGCGGGTCGTCCAAGCCGTCGGCGGGTCGATGCTGACGGCGAACTCGGCCGCCATCCTCACCGACGCCTTCCCCACCGAACAGCGCGGCATGGCGCTGGGCGTCAACCAGATCACCGCGCTGGCCGGGCAGTTCCTGGGTCTGGTCGTCGGCGGCCTGCTGGCCGAGATCGACTGGCGCGCGGTGTTCTGGGTCAGCGTGCCGTTCGGGCTGCTGGGCACGATCTGGTCGATCCGCAGCCTCCGCGAGGTCGGGACGCCGAAGCGCGCGAAGATCGACTGGGGCGGCAATGTCACGTTCGCCGCGGGCACCGCGCTCCTGCTCGCCGGCATCACCTACGGTATCCAGCCCTACGGCGGCGGCGCGACCGGCTGGGGCAACCCGTGGGTACTCGGCGGGATCGGCGCCGGCGTGCTGCTGCTCCTGCTGTTCGGCGTCATCGAGACCCGCGTCGCCGCGCCGATGTTCCAGCTGAGCCTGTTCAAGATCCGCGCGTTCGCCGCGGGCAACGTCGCCGCCTTGCTGACTTCGGTCGCGCGTGGTGGCATGCAGTTCATGCTCATCATCTGGCTGCAGGGCATCTGGCTGCCCCTGCACGGCTACGACTACGAGCAGACGCCGCTGTGGGCCGGGATCCACATGCTGCCGCTGACCGTCGGGTTCCTCCTCGCCGGCCCGGTGTCCGGGTACCTCTCCGACCGGTTCGGGGCGCGGCTGTTCGCCACCGGCGGGCTGCTCCTGGTCGCGGTGGCCTTCGTCGGGCTGCTGGCACTGCCGGTGGACTTCCCGTACCCGGCGTTCGCGGCCCTGCTCGTGCTGAGCGGCGTCGGCCAGGGCATGTTCGCCGCGCCCAACACGTCGGCGATCATGAGCAGCGTGCCGACCGATCAGCGCGGTGTCGCCTCCGGCATGCGGGCGACGTTCCAGAACTCCGGGACGTCGCTGTCGATCGGCGTCTTCTTCTCGCTGATGATCGCCGGGCTGGCCTCGTCGCTGCCGCAGACGCTCACCGGCGGGCTGCAGGCCCACGGCGTCCCGGCGCCCGTCGCCGACGGCGTCGCGCAGTTGCCGCCGGTGAGCACGCTGTTCGCGGCGTTCCTCGGCAGCAACCCGGTCGGGCACCTGCTCGGCCCGGACGTCCTTTCCGGACTGCCGCCCGCGGACCGGGCGACGCTCACCGGCGGCGAGTTCTTCCCGCGGCTGGTGTCCGGCCCGTTCCACCACGGCCTGGTGGTCGTGTTCACCGCGGCCGCGCTCATGGCCGTCATCGCCGCGGTGGCTTCCGCCGCGCGCGGCGGGCGTTACTTCCACACTCCCGAGGAAGTCAAGGAGTCTCAATGACCGACGAAATCGTCGCCGGGACCGTCACCATCAGCGGTCACGGCGGGGACGAGCTCGAGGCCTACCTGGCCAAACCGACCGACGCGACCCCGCGCGGCGGTGTCGTGGTGATCCACCACCTGCCCGGCTACGACGCGGCGACGAAGGAGATGGTGCGCCGCTTCGCCGTCGAGGGCTACAACGCGCTCTGCCCGAACCTGTACACCCGCGAAGCACCGGGCGCGGACCCGGACGACGCGGCCGCGATGGTCCGCGCGGCCGGCGGCGTCCCGGACGACCGTCTGGTCGGGGACGTCTCCGGGGCGGCCGACTACCTGCGCGCCCTGGAAAACGCGAACGGCCGGATCGGCGTGATCGGGCACTGCTCGGGCGGGCGTCACGCGTTCCTCTCGGCCTGTTCCCTGGACCTCGACGCGGCGGTGGACTGCTACGGCGCCTTCGTCGTCAACGACCCGCCCGAAGCCATGAGGATGATGAAGCCGCTGCTCGGCCTGGCCCCGCAGCTGTCCTGCCCGCTGCTGGGCATCTTCGGCGCCGACGACCAGTTCCCCGGCCCGGACGAGGTGGCGGTCTTGGCGGCCGAGCTGGAGAAACTCGGCAAGGAGCACGAGTTCCACACCTACGCCGACGCCGGTCACGCGTTCTTCGCCGTCGACCGCCCGAGCTACCGCCCCGAAGCCGCGAAGGACGGCTGGGAACGCATCCTCGACTTCTACGCGCGCACGCTCACCGTCTGAGAGGACTCGCCATGTGCACCTACCTGACCGAGAAGTTCGCCCTCGAAGGCAGTGGCAAGGGCGCCCGCGGCTGGTTCCGCCTGACCGAGGGCACCGTGTACGTCGACCACCCGGTCCACGCGCCGTACGGGCACACCGTCAACATCGACTTCCGCAGCCCGGCCCTGGGCGCGTCGGCGCGGGTCGCCCTCGAACTCACCGAAGAAGACGCCCTGGCCCTGGCGGACGCGATCCACGCGGCCGTCAAATCCGCCCCGGCCGGCCTGGCCTCCCGCACCCAGTAGCCGAAGTCCGTGAATGGCACATTGAGGGACTCTAAGTCCCTCAATGTGCCATTCACGGCTTTTCACGGCGTGTAGAGGGCGCCCAGGAACTCGAGCAGGAGGCGCTCCCGGAGTGGGGGTGGCGCTGTGGCGAGGAGGGCGTTGATCGGGGCCATGCGGTCCGGGAGGCCGGAAGCGCCGCCGAGACCTGCCGCGGCGAGGAGGTCCGCGAACTGCGAAGACGTCAGCGTGTCGGGGTCGAGGGCCGCGACGAACTCCGCCACCGCCGGGTCCACGACCACCGGACCGGCGGCGCGGGCCGCGTCGACCGAGGCGGCCAGGTCGGCGAGGAACTCCTTCTCGCCGCCGTGGTTCGCCGCCGTGACCGTCAGGTGCAGGTTCACCGGCGACGTCAGATGAGCGAACTGCGGCTGGACGTACCAGCCGCGTGCCTTCATCTCGTCGGCCACCGTGAACAGGTCGAAGCCGTCGTCGCCGGTGAACGCGATCAGCGTCGACACCGGGTCGCCGAGCACCCGCAGACCGGGCAGTTCCTCGATACCGGAACGGATCCGGGACGTCGCCTCACGCGCGGCGGTCGCCAGCTTGAGGTACCCCTCGGAGCCGAGGTGGTGCACCACCGCCCACGCCGCGGCGAGCGGGCCGCCGGAGCGCGTGCTCTGGATCGTCGTGTTCAACATCGTGTAGCCCGGCCAGGCCGCGCTCGCGAAGTAGTGCGTGCGCCGCAGCTCGGCCGACGCGTGCAGCAGCACCGACGTCCCCTTCGGGCAGTACGCGTACTTGTGCAGGTCGACCGAGATGCTGGTGACGCCGGGGACGCGGAAGTCGAACGGCGGGACATCCGCGCCGAGGCGGGCGAAGTACGGCAGCACCCAGCCGCCGATGCAGGCGTCGACGTGCATCCGGACACCCCGCTCGAGAGCCGCCGCGGCGATCTCCGGCACCGGGTCGAGCACGCCGTGGGCGTACGACGGTGCGCTCGCCACGACCAGGACCGTCGAGTCGTCGATCGCCGCGGCCATCGCCGCCGGGTCGGCCCGGAACGTCACCGGGTCGACCGGGACGTCGATCCGGCGCAGCCCGAACAGGTGCGCCGCCTTGTGGAACGCCGCGTGCGCGGTGGTCGGCAGCACGATCGACGGCGACGGCCGTCCGTCGCGCGCGGCGAGCACCGCCAGCAGGCACGACTCCGTCCCGCCGGACGTCACCGAGCCGACCACCCCCGGGACGTCACCCAGCAACCGGGACGCCGCGAGAACGAGGTCGTTCTCCATCTTCAGCAGGCTCGGGAACGCCGTCGGATCCAAACCGTTCGCCGACGACGCCAGCGCGTGCGCCGCCGCACCGAGGGAGTCCACTTCGGACATTCCGCTGTCGTAGACGTAGGCCAGCGTGCGGCCGCCGTGCGTCGGCAGGTCACCCGCGCGCAGCGCCCGCAGCCGGGCGAGGACGTCCTCAGGCGGGTTCATGCCGCGGTTCCAGCACCGACCGCCGCAGCAGCGGCAGGGCCAGCGCGATGAGCACGCCCGGGATGACCGACGCCCCGACGAGGATCGCCAGGATCGCGCTGTGCGGCTGGTCCGCCGTCGCGTCGGTGCTGGACACGTACCCGCCGAACGCGAGGATGATCGCCCACAGCCCGCCGCCGAAGGCCAGGCCGAGCGTCTCCCCCGCGGTCCACACGCCCGCGGCGATGCCGGCCCGTGTCTCGCCGGTGCGCTCCTCCTCGGCGGTGATCAGGTCGGGCAGGATGGCCAGCGGGAACACCGAGATCCCGGCGTAGCCGACCCCGCACAGCGCCACGAAGACGAACGACACGACCAGCGGGGTTTCGCGCGCGAAGACCAGGCCGAGCAGCCCGACCGCGAAGGCCGCGGTGGCCAGGCGGAAGCCGTTGAGCTTGCCGACCCGGTCGCCCAGGCGCGGCCACAGCGGCATCGTGATCAGCGCGGGACCGACGAAGATGACGAACAGGATCGTCCCGTAGCTCTCCTTGCCGAGGATGCGCTGGGCGAAGAACGGGATGGCGGCGAGCACCGTGCCGATGCCGAGCGCCTGGATGAAGTACGTGCCGAGCAGCCAGCGGAACGGCCGCCACGCGGCGAGCGTCCGCACCAGCTCCTTCAGGTTCACGGTGTTCGGCCGCAGCGAGCCGACCGGCGCGTCCTTGAGCCCGAAGTACACCAGCAGCGTCGCGGCCAGCACGATCAGCCCGATCACCACGGCCATCAGCCGGTAGCCGGCGACCCCGTCGATCGCGGCGGTGATCGCCGGCGCGCCGCCACCGCAGATCAGGATCGTCACGGCCAGCACGCCGATGCGGACGCTGGTGAGCTTCGTGCGCTCGGTCGCCGACTCGGTCAGCTCGGCGGGCAGCGCGTTGAACGGCACCTGGAACAGCGCGTACGCCGTGGCACACGCGGCAAACGTGATCGCCACGTACAGCGCGTCCGGCAGCGGGCTCCCGAACCCGGGGTGGGCGAACATCGCCGCGAACAGGATCGCCACGCCGATGCCGCCGATGAGCAGGAAGCGACGGCGGCTGCCGGTCTTGAGCAGGTCGGCGTCGGACAGCCGGCCGGCGATCGGGTTGAACAGCACGTCCCAGGCCTTGGGCACGAACACGATCGCGGCGGCCCAGCCCGCGGGCACGGCCATCGTGTCGGTCAGGTACTTCACCAGCACCAGTCCGGGGACCGTGCCGAAGGACCCGGTGACGAACGAGCCGAGCGAATAGCGGAACCTCGTCCGGCCGGACAGCGTCGCCAACAGGTCCTCCTCGAATGCGTACCGGGTGCAGGCCATGAGTATTCGATCTCGGCGCGCACCCGGTAGTGGTCGAGGGGAATCGTGCCATCGTCGTGACCAAGGCCACGGAGCGACCCGCCGGTCAGCCGAGGGCGCGGGCGATCTTCTCCAGCGTCGCGGCGTCACCGCGTAGCAGCAGCTGCGTGACGACCGTTTCCTCCCACGCCCGCAGCTCGTCGCGGATCTTCGCCGGCGGCCCGATCAGCGAGGTGTCCTCGACCAGCGACGTCGGGATCGCGGCCGTGGCCTCCTCCTTGCGGCCCGCCAGGTACAGCTCCTGCACCTTGTCGGCCACGTCCTCGTAGCCGAGCCGGGCGAAGACGTCGTGGTGGAAGTTCACGCTCTTCGCGCCCATCCCGCCGATGTACAGCGCGAGCGACGGCTTCATCCAGCTCGCCGCTTCCTCGACGTCGTCGTGCACGATCACCGGGACCGAGCACGGCACCTCGAACGTCTCGAGGGTGTGCCGCGCGCCCGGCCGGCCGAAGCCCTCTTCCAGCGCGGCCTGGTAGAAGCCGTTGCTCTTGGGCGAGAAGAACATCGGCAGCCAGCCGTCGCCGATCTCCGCGGCCAGCGCGACGTTCTTCGGGCCCTCCGCGGCCAGATGGATCGGGATCTCCTTCCGCAGCGGGTGCACGGTCGGCTTCAGCGGCTTGCCGAGCCCGGTCCCGCCCTTGAGCGGCAGCTGGAAGAACTGCCCGTCCAGGGTCACCGGCGCTTCGCGCGCGATCACCTGCCGGACGATGTCGACGTACTCCCGGGTGCGGGCGAGGGGCTTCGGGTACGGCTGCCCGTACCAGCCTTCGACGACCTGCGGGCCCGACGCGCCGAGCCCGAGCACCATCCGGCCGCCCGACAGGTGGTCCAGGGTCAGCGCGTGCATCGCGGTCGCGGTCGGGGTGCGCGCGGCCATCTGGACGATGTTCGTGCCCAGCCGGATCCGGCTGGTCGAAGCGCCGTACCAGGCCAGCGGGGTGAACGCGTCCGAGCCGTACGCCTCCGCCGTCCACACCGAGTCGAACCCGAGCTCCTCGGCCTTGAGGACGGCCTCCAGCGCGCCCGGGGTCGGGCCGCTGCCCCAGTACCCGACGTGGAATCCCAGCTTCACGAATGCCTCCTAGACGTTCGGCGCGTAGTGCTCGGGCTTGCCCCGCTGGGACAGCGGCGGCAGGTTCCTTCGTGGAGTCTCGGCCAACGGCGCGTCCGGAGCCACCTCGCCGCGGACGCGACGCCAGCCGGCGCGGGCTCGCGGGTGGTAGCGACGATCGTGCGGGACGAGCTTGAACACGGCGTTGACGAGCTTCCCGAACCGCCGGTGGCGCCGTGCGTCGCGTTCGGACCAGCGGAAGCCGAGCAGGTCGCGGACCTCTCGGTCGTAGAGGCCGATCGTGAGCCAGACGAAGTTGCGCGCGACGATGCGCTGGACCGGCCGCCACAGCACGTCCGGCAGCCAGGGCAGGAACGGCGGCTTGCCGAGCCCGCGGATGTCCAGGACGTCCCTGGTCGCCTTGTTGTCCTCGAGGACCTCGGTGCACATGTGCTTCCAATAGCGCTGGAAGTCTTCCCAGCTCTCGGGCACCGGCCGCATGGTCATGTCGTACATCCGCCACCACCGGACGTGCTCGGCGAACAGCTGCCGCTTCTCCGCTTCGCCGATGCCGCCCATGAAGTGGTCGGCGATGAGGATCGTGCTGACGAAGAAGGTCGCGTGCGCCCAGTAGTAGGTGTCCGGGTCGAGCGCGTGGTAGCGGCGGCCTTGAGCATCGACGCCCTTGATGCGATCGTGGTAACCGCGGACCTCCAGGGCGGTCCGGTGCGCGCGCGGGCCGTCGTAGACCACCCCGCCGATCGGGTAGAGCGAGCGGAACAGCCGCTGCCAGCGTTCCTGGAAGAACCGCGAGTGCTGCTCGACGCCGGCGCCGAGGCCCGGGTGCATGTTCTGCATCGACCCGGCCCACAGGCCGATGAGCAGGCCGCGCCAGTCGCCGAAGTACTTCCAGGTCAGCGAGTCGGGACCCAGCGGGTCCGGTGTCATCAGCGCGCTCCTCGTCGAGTCAAAACTGACTACGGCTGTTGTCAGGCTAGGATCTGACAACAGTTGTAGTCAACCGAGGAGCCGCCATGCCGGGCCGCACGTGGGCGGGCACGACGCTGGACGACCGGAAGGCGCTGCGGCGCGAGCAGCTCGTGGCCGCGGGCCTGGAGCTGCTGGGCACCGAGGGCTCGGCCGGGACGAGCGTCCGCGCGGTGTGCCGGCACGCGAAGCTGACCGAGCGCTACTTCTACGAGAGCTTCGCCGACCGGGAAGAGCTCGTCGCGGCGGTGTACGAGCACGTCGGCGAACAGGCGCGGCAGGCACTCGTCGACGCCGTCCGGGACGCCCCGACCCCCGTCCTGCGGGCCGAACACGCCGTGCGCGCGTTCGTCGAGCTGATCGTCGACGACCCCCGCAAGGGCCGGGTACTGCTGCTCGCCCCGCTGACCGACCCGGCACTGACCCGCCGCGGCCTGCACCTGCTGCCGGTGTTCGCCGCGCTCGTCGGCGAGCAGCTGTCCCACGGCGACGAGATCGAGCGGCGGATGGTCGCGGTCGGGCTGGTCGGCGCGCTGAGCAACGTCTTCATCGCCTACCTCGACGGCTCGCTGAAGGTTTCGCGCGAGCGGCTCGTCGCGCACTGCGTGAAGCTCGTCCTCGGCGCCGACGACCACTGACCTCCCCCTCCGACCTGGTGACACTCGCGCGGCCAATGGGGCACACTCAACCCATGCGTACCGCTGGGCGGAACGAAGGGACGAGCGGCGACGGGCTCGTCGCGACCCGGCTCGCCGCGCTCCTCGAAGCCTTCCGGCCGGGTGACGAGACCGTCGGCGTCTCCGAACTGGCCCGCCGGACCGGGCTGGCGAAGACGACGGTGCACCGGCTCGTCGGGCACCTCACCGAAACGGGCCTGCTCGAGCGCGAGGACGGCGCGGTGCGGCTCGGGCTGCGCCTGTTCGAAATCGGCCAACTGGCCTCGCCCCGCCGCGGACTGGTCGAAGCGGCCCGGCCGTACCTGGCCGACCTCCGCGAAGCGACGCACAACACCGTCCACCTCGCGATCCTCGAAGGCACCGAAGTGGTGTACCTCGACGTCCTGCGCGGCCCGGACGCGCCGACGCTGCCGTCGCGCATCGGCGGCCGGTTCCCCGCGCACGCCACCGGGGTCGGCAAGGCGATCCTGGCGTTTTCTCCGGAATCCGTGGTGAACCAGGTGATCGACGCCGGATTGCCGCGGGTGAGCGCGCGGACGATCACCGCGCCCGGCCTGCTCCGCCGTCAGCTCACCCGGGTGCGGGAGGACGGAGTCGCCTTGGAACGCGAGGAATCCGGTGTCGGCGTCGTGTGCGCGGCCAGCCCGCTGCTCGACGCACACGGCGTCGCGGTGGCAGCGGTCTCCATTTCCGGCTGGGCCAACCGGATGCGGACCGAACGGGTCGCTCCCGCCGTCCGTACGGTCGCGCTCGCGTTGACCCGGACACTCTCCGGATCCACTGCGGACAGTCGGAAATAATCTTGCCAGGCAACACTTTGCCGGGGCTAGGCCGTCCGGCTGACGTCCCCGGCCCGTGCTGGACGGCGGTTCGGGGCCCGCTACGATCCGTGCAATGGCGCAGCACAGCCGGGAAACGCGCGACCGCTCTCCGGCGACTCTTCCCGGGCCGGGTATCCGGAATTCGGCCGCGCACCGGTTGCTGTCACTCGACATCCTGCTCGCGCTGCTGGCCCTGACCGGCGGTTTGCGCGTGCTCTACCTCGCGGCTCCCGAGCCGGCCCTGCCCTCGGAAGCCGCCACCGTCGCCCACGCCTACGCGCTCGGCCACCTCACCTCCTTCACCGACGCGGGCGGCGCGGGGGTCAGCCGGTTCGGCTGGCTGCAGCTCGGTGCCTGGACGATGGTTTCGGACGCGTTCGGCCGCTCGGCAACGGCCTTGGCCGCGGTCCGCGAAACCATGCTGGTCACGGCCGTCGTGGCGGCCGTGCTGCTGTGGTTCCTGGCGCGCCGGCTGGGCATGACGCACTGGGCGTCGGCGGCCGCGGTGCTGTTCGTGGCGGCGTCCCCACTCGCGCTCGGCCTGCAGCGGCTGGTCCTCGTGGAGCACCTGGCCGTCGTGTGGGCGCTGAGCGCGCTGGTCCTGGTCACCCGGCCCGGCGCCCGCATCCGGCACGACGTCGTGGCCGCGCTCTGCCTGCTCGCGGCGGTCCTGACTTCGCCGCTGGCGCTGCTGTTCCTGCCCGCGGCCGGCTGGCTGCTGGTGCGGCGAGCGCCGATCCGGGCGGCGCTGGTGACGGTGCTGCTGAACCTCGGGCTGGGGATCGCGTACGGCCCGGCGGGCGGCGTGCTCCAGCCGCACCTCGCCACGGCCGGCCACCCGACGGCCGCCGACTGGGCGGCGCTCGACCCGGCCTGGGCGGCGCTGTCGGCCGTCGCACTGGTGGCCGCGCTCGCGTTCACCGCCTTGCGGCCGTTCGCGGTGTCCGGCCTGCTGCTCGCCGCGACCCTGCTCGTCCCCGGCGTGCAGCACACCGCCGTGCTCGCCCTGCTGCTGCCGCTGACGCCGCTCCTGCTGGCCGGGGTCGCCCAGGCCGTCATCAGGCGGCGTACGCCCGCGCACCTGTCGGACACCGGCCGTACGCGGCGGACCTGGCTCGCGCTGGCCGCCGCCGGTTCGGTGGCGGCAGTCGCCGTCGGATGGTCCGCCGGCTACCCGGCGCTGCAGCCGTCGACCGACCGGTCCGGGCCGCTCACCGAAGCGCAGAAATGGTTGCGGGACAACGCTTCCGGCTCCTGGCTGCTGGTCGACGACGCGGCGTGGGGCGAGCTCGCGAACGCCGGTTGGCCGACCGGCATGCTGGCCCCGCCGGCCGCCTGCGCGGTCGCCTGCCCGCCCGCCGAGTGGGCCGTCTTCTCCGGCGACGTGACCGGGCTGCGGGAGCGCTACCCGGCGCTCGACACCGCGTTGACCGGCGCGGGGACGACCGCGGTGTTCGGCACCCGCGACCGCCGGGTCACCGTCCGGCGGCTCGGGCTGCCCCCGCCCGACCCCACCGCGCCGCCGGAAGCACCGGCCCGGGCCCACGCCGGCTCGGCCCTGACGGCGTCGGCCCGGATCTCCCTGGCCCCGGACGCCGCCGCCGTGCTCCGCGAGGGCCGCGCGGACCCGCGGCTCATCGCGACGATCGCCGCGCTGTCGGCCATGCAGCCGGTCACGGTGGCGGCCTTCCCGGAGGTCGCCGGCGAGGACCCGGCCGGGCAGCCCCGCCGCCGGGTGCTGCTGACCGGCGGCGAGGACGGCGTGACGGCGTTCTACACCGGCCAGCGCGACCTGTTCCGCCCGGCTTCGGTCACCCCGACCGAAGCCGGCGTGCTCGTCACCTACCCGCTGTTCGCGCCGCCGGGCCTGCTCGTCCCGTTCTCCGCTCCCTGAGGCCCGCCGAAGTTCGCACTCGATCAGGTGCGCCCAGGCCGGCCGGCAAAGCCGTGAAGGCCACCTTGAGGAACTCTATGTTCCTCAAGGTGGCCTTCACGAACATTCGAGATCGTCCAGCGGCACGGATCTAGCCTCGATCTTGCATGGGGCTGTGGCGTTCGGTGGGGGTTCGTGTCGTAGCCGGGGTTTTGGCTGGAAACCGTGGTGGGGGCAGGGTTGTGGGCCGGCTGTCGCGTCGGCGGGCGGGGTCCGAGGTCCTTGGTTGTAGGGGCAGGAGCAGGGTTTCAGCCGGGCCAGCGAGCTGCGCGGAGCCGGGTGAAGGCGGTGGCGAGGTGCTGTGCCCAGGGCCAGTCCTGGTCCAGGTGCAGGGTGGTGACCCGCGCGGTGCGGGTCAGTTTGGCGGCGATGGCGCAGATGCGGTAGCGGAAGGTCGCCGGTTCGGCTCGGGTGAGGTCACCGGTGAAACACAACGCCTGGGTCCAGGTGAGCAGGTCGGCGGCGGTGAGGGCGAGTTCCAGCCAGGCTTTGTTCTCCGGGTAGCCGCGGCAGGGAAAGTTCCGTAGCCCGGTGGTTTTGCCGCAACGGATCCGATCTTCGACCCGGGCGTGGCAGCGGTGGTGGACTTCGAGGTCGGCGAGTTGCCCGCCTGCGGTGTCGGTGATGAACGCGGTGAACCGGTGCCCGTCGGCGTCGGTGAACCGCAACTGCGCACCAGGATGGGGGCGTTCCCGGCGCAGGAACACCCGCGAACCGTCCGGCCACTTCGTCAACTCGAGCATGCCGGTGATCTCCGCGACCCACGCCCCCTCCCGGGGCCCGCCATCGATGTCGTAGGCCGGGACCCACGCATGGTCAGGGACGGCGAGGACCGCGGCCTGGACCTCGGTGCTGATCGGGAACCCCATCGAGAACCCGCATCCCGCCGCTCGCACCGCCGCGGCGAAGGCGTGGGTCGCGCCGGCGGCGTCGGTCCGGACCTGCACCCGCGGCGCGTCGGGATCATCGGGGTCGGGCCGGGCGCAGGCGGGGAGCGCGGCCAGTGCCATCGTGAGGACCTTGACGTGGTCGGCGGCAGTGTTGGACCCGGCTTTGCCGGGTCGCAGGATCCCGGCGAGTGCTTCCCCGCCGGAGATATCCGGCCGGTCGAGGTAGGCCAGCAGCGGATGGAACCCGAAGGTCTTCTTCCATGTTTTCGCCGCGTTCTCTTTCTCGCTGTGCGCGATGCTGATCGTCGCGTCGATGTCGATCGTCAACCCAGCCGCCAGGTCGGGACCTGCTCCGGCGGCCCAGGCCTGTTCCCGGGCTGACGTGCGGACCGTCTGCAGGCGGACCAGGTGCTCGTCGTCGACCCGGTCCAGCACCCGCCACGCGGTGGCGTCGCTGGCCACCGCGCCGAAGAGTTTGTCCTGGTCCCGCAGTGTCGCCAGGTGCGCCAGCGCGTCACCACCGTCAGCGATCATCACCGCCAGGTCGGCCAGGACGCGGCCGGGCAGGTGGACCGGCGTCCCGTCATAGGTGTCCAGAAGTGCCTCCGACCAGCCGGTTCCCAGGCCCGTGCTGATCGTCAGCTCCCGCAGCAACGCCACCCCCGCCCGCGACACCAGCCCCTCACCGTCCGCGCTGACCCGCACCGATGACGCCTTGCTACTCTGCACCAAGGGAGTGCCTTCCTGCCTGGTGAATCTTGGACCGTCGCAAGCCCAAGTTTCCCTTACAGGACAGGCACTCCCTCCATTTTCAGACCCTGATCTACATCACATCGCATGAAAGACGCAGGCTAGAGAGCGGCGATGTTCCGCTCGGGGTGCGACGGCCGGCGGAGGGCCGGGACGTCGGCCAGCAGGCCGCGCCGGGCCAGCTCCGGGCGGACGCCGTCGCCGAACCAGTAGGCCTCCTCGAGGTGCGGGTAGCCGGACAGCACGAACTCCGTGACGCCGATCGAGTGGTACTCCTCGATCAGATCGGCGACTTCCTCGTGACTGCCGACCAGCGCGGTGCCCGCGCCGCCGCGGACCAGGCCGACGCCGGCCCACAGGTTCGGGTGGATCTCCAGGCCGCGGACCCCGCCGCCGGTCCGGCCGCCGTGCAGGGCGACCATCCGCTGCTGCCCCACCGACTCGCTGGCCGCCAGCTGCGCCTGCGCCTTCGCGACCTGCTCCGGGCTCAGCGCGTCGAACAGCTTCTGCGCCTCCGCCCAGGCTTCGGCCGAGGTGTCACGCGAAATGGTGTGCAGCCGGACCCCGAACCGGATCGGCCGGTCCCCGGCCAGCTCGCGGACCTTGCCGATCTTCTCCGCGACCTGCGCGGGCGGTTCGCCCCAGGTCAGATAGACGTCGGCGTGCCGCGCCGCGACCGGCAGCGCGGCCGGCGACGAGCCGCCGAAGTAGATCGGCGGCACGGGATCCGGCACGGCCAGCGTCGTCGCGCCTTCGACGCTCAGGTGCTCACCGGCGAAGGTGAACGGCTCACCCGACCACACCCCGCGGACGATCGTGAGGAACTCGCCGGTGCGCGCGTAGCGGGCGTCGTGGTCGTGCCAGTCGCCGAACCGCCGCTGCTCCACCGCGTCGCCGCCGGTGACGATGTTGAGCAGCACCCGGCCGTTCGACAGCCGCTGGAACGTGCCGGCCATCTGCGCGGCGAGCGTCGGTGAGATCACGCCGGGGCGGAAGGCGACCAGGAACTTCAGCCGGGTGGTCTCGCGGATCAGCGCGGCCGTGGTGAGCCACGCGTCCTCGCACCACGTGCCCGTCGGCGTCAGGACGCCTTCGAAGCCCTGGCGTTCGGCCGCGCGGGCCACCTGGGCCAGGTAGTCGAGGTCGGGGTCGCGCTGCGCCGCCGGGCCCGCGGACCGGTTGGCGTGGAAGCGTTCCACGATCGTGCGGCCGTCGCCGCTGGTGGGCAGGAACCAGTGCAGCCTGATGCTCATCCGTTGCTCCTCGCCTGATCAAGGTCCGCGGCGAACCGCCGGTCGACGTACGCGGCGAAGTCCACCTTCCCCGGCAGAGTCTTCTCGTCGGTGAAGGCGTCCGCGAGCTGCTGTTCGGACGCCACCACGGAGTCGTCCAGCGCGATCGGCCGGTCGCGGCCGGCGTCGACGGCTTCCCGCGCGACTTCGAGCTTCAGCCCGGTCTCCTTGGCCCACGCCTGCGCCCACTCGTCGCGGTGCGTGTCGGCCCACTTCTGCGCCTTGACCACGCGCACCGCGAAGTCGCGCAAGGCGGTGTTCTTGCCGGGATCGCCGAGCGCGGCCGTGCTCGCCGCCAGGAAGGCCAGTCCGTTCGACGCGCCGCGGCCGTCGGCCAGCACCCGGGCGTGGGCTTCGAGCTGGGCCTGCGCGGTGTACGGGTCCCAGATCGCCCAGGCGTCGATGGTGTGCTGCGTGAACGCGGCGTACGCCTCCGCCGGTTGCAGGAAGCTCAGCTTGACGTCCTTTGTGGACAATCCGTTGTTGTGCAGGGTGTTCAGCAACTGCCCGTGGGCCGAGCTGCCTTTGGCCACGCCGATCGTCTTCCCCTTCAGGGAGGCGACGTCGCGCAGCGGCGAGTCCGGCGGGACGAGGACGGCCTCCCGCTCGACGTTGCTGCGCGACACGCTGACGACCTTGATCTTCGCCTTCGCGGCGGCCGCGAAGATCGGCGGCGTGTTGCCGACCCGGCCGGCGTCGATCGCGCCGGCGGAGGCGGCCTCGAGCAGCGGCGGACCCGACGTGAACGTCGCCCATTCGATCTTGTACGGCGTTCCCTGCAGGAGGTTCGCCGCGGTGAGCAGGGACTTCAACCCGCCTTTCTGGTCGCCCACCTTGAGCGTCACCTTCGCCAGGTCCGCCGCGCTCACCGGCCCCGGCACGGCGGCCGGGGCTTCGCCGGTCGCCGTCCCGCACGCGGTCACCACGAGTGCCGCCGCGACGGCGGCCAGTCCCTTACGCCACAGCATCTTCGTTCACTCCCAGATCGGCCAGCACACGCCGGCGGAGGTCGTCGTGGCCGGCGGCTTCGCGGGGCCGGTGCGCGGCCACGATCCGGCCGCCGTCGAGCACCAGGACCCGGTCGGCGAGCCGCAGGGCTTCGTCGACGTCGTGGGTCACCAGCAGCACGCCCGGCCGGTGCCGCCGCCAGAGGTCCTGGACCAGGGTGTGCATCGCGAGCCGGGTGAGCGCGTCGAGGGCGCCGAACGGCTCGTCGAGCAGCAGCAGATCGGGTTCGCGCACCAGCGCGCGGGCCAGCGACACGCGCTGGGCCTCCCCGCCGGACAGGGTGAGCGGCCAGTCGTCGGCGTGCGCGGTCAGGTGGACCTCGGCCAGGGCCTGGTCCGCGAGCGCCCGGTTGCGGGACTTCGCGACGCCGTCTTGGCGCAAGCCGAGGACGACGTTGCGCCAGACCTTCCGCCACGGCAGCAGTCTCGGCTGCTGGAAGGCGACCGAGACGGTGCCGGTGACTTCGGCGCTGCCTTCGACCTCGTCGTCGAGGCCGGCCAAGACACGCAGGAGCGTCGACTTGCCCGAGCCGCTGCGGCCGAGCAGGGCGACGAACTCGCCGCGCTCGACGGTCAGGTTCAGTCCTTTGAGGACGGTCCGGTCGCCGAACCGTTTGGTGAGGTCACGGACCTCGGCTACTGGGTTCGCCACCGCAGCACCTTCCGTTCGAGCAGCCGGACCAGCGCGTCGGTGACCAGGCCGAGCAGGGCGTACAGGACTAGGCCGACCACCACGACGTCGGTGCGCAGGAACTCCCGCGCGTTGTTGATGAGGTAGCCGACACCGGCGTCGGCGTTGACCGTCTCGCCGACGATCAGCGCGAGCCAGGCGAGGCCGAGCGACTGCCGCAGCCCGACGAGCGCCTGCGGCAGCGCGCCGGGCAGGATGACGTGCCAGAGCCGTTCCGCCCGGGTGAACCCGAGTGCTCGCGAAGCCTCGACGAGGTTCGGGTCGGCGCCGCGGATTCCCGAGTGGACGTTCAGGTAGAGCGGGAAGGCGACGCCGAGGGAGACCAGCACGATCTTCGTCTCTTCGCCGATGCCGAACCACAGGATGAACAGCGGGATCAGGCCGAGGAAGGGCAGGGTGCGCAGCATCTGCACCGGCGGGTCGACCAGTGCCTCGCCCCAGCGGGACAGCCCGGAGACGATGCCGAGCAGGACACCGACGACTGCGCCGAGCGCGAAGCCGGCACCCACACGGCCGAGCGACACCGCGAACGCAGTCCCGAGTTCGCCGCTGCGGGCGACTTCGACGCCGGCCCGCACGACTGTCCACGGTGAACTGAGCTTGTCGGGCGGCAAGGCACCGGTGGCGCTGGCGATCTGCCAGGCGGCGACGAGCACCACCGGGCTGATCCAGCGCCGGAGGTCGAGCCGCCGCACCGCCTTTCGCGGCGGCTCGTTTTTCCGGGCGCGCGGCAGCACACCCGTAAGGGAAATCGACACGGATTTCTCCCGGGGACGGGGATTTTCGGGATTGCGTGGTCCCGACCTTCCGGTCCCTGGGAGGGGAAGTCAATCCGCGCCCACTCCGTGAACAGGCAGCGTTTCACCCTGTGGAACGGCTTGTCTCAGCCGCCGAACATGACCTTCCATTCGGCGGGCGAGCGCGGCCGGTAGACGAAGTTGGTGCGCTTGACCTCCGACAGCGCGGCCGACGGTTCGGCCGAGTACTGGTGCCCGGGGTAGACGACGGGATCGCCGGGCAGCCCGGCGAGCGCCTGCAGGCTGCGGTAGATCTCGTCGGCGTCGCCGCCGGGGAAGTCGGTGCGCCCGCAGCCTTCGAGGAACAGCGTGTCGCCGGAGACGAGCTTGTCCTCGACGAGGAAGCATTGGCTGCCCGGCGTGTGCCCGGGCGTGTGCAGCAGCCGGATCGGGATCGCCCCGACCTCGACGACGTCGTCGTGCTCGTGGGCGCGCAGGTCGGTCCCGGAGACACCGGTGACCCGCCGGACCCACTCGGTCTCGGCACCGTTGACGTGGATCGGCACCTGTTCGATCGCGAGGAGCTCGGCGATGCCGGGCAGCGAGAACCCGAGCATCTCGCCGCCGACGTGGTCGGGGTGGTGATGGGTCGCGAGCACCCCGGTCAGCCGCATCCCGTCGCCCGCCAGGACGTCCAGCAGGTCCCGCACCGCGTAGGCCGGGTCGACGATCACGGCGTCCCCGGTTTCGCGGTCACCGATCAGGTAGGCGAAGTTCACCATCTGCGTCGCAACGGGATCCCCGACGGCGAAGTCCCGGCCGGCGAGCAGCTGCCGGAAGTACAGACGATCAGTCATACCGGTCACCTTACGGGCCGCTCCGCGCCGCCGCGGCGGCCTTGGTGAGGGCGGCCAGCACGGCGGCGACCGCGGGTGGGTCCGGCGGGTCGCCGTAGGTGGCGGCGTGGATCCGGCGGTGGACGCCGGGGAGTTCGGTGGCGTGGATGCCGGGCCGGCGGTGGGCGGCCAGCGCGAATCCGGGCAGGGTCGCGACGCCGAGACCGGCGGCGACCAGCGACTGCACCACCACCATGTCGTCGCTGTGCGCGGCGATGCGCGGGGTGAAGCCCGCACCGCCGCACACGGCGGTCAGCTCCGCCCGGCACCGGTCGCAGCCGCCGATCCAGGCGGAGTCCCGGTGGTTCGCCAGGCTGTCGCCGGGGTGCTTGCTGATGAGGTGGATCGGGTCGTCGGCGAGGTGCCGGAACCGGAATCCCTCGTCCTCGAGCGGTGCGCCGGCGTGCTGGAAGACGAGGGCGACGTCGATCTCGCCGCGGCGCAGCAATTCCAGCGCTTCCACCGGGTGCCGGTCGAACAGGCTCAGTTCCAGACCCGGGTGCGCCAGAGCCAGTGCGGCCGCGGCGTCCGGCACCAGCGTGCTCAGCGTGGATGCGTTGGCCGCCAGCCGGATCCGCCCGGCCCGGAGGCCGACCTGCGCGGCCAGCTCGCCCGCCGCCGCGTCCACGCGGCCCACGATCTCGGCGGCGCGGTCGGCCAGCAGACGTCCTTCCGGCGTCAAGCGGATGCCCCGGCCGGTTCGCTGCAGGAGCTTGGCGCCGGTGGCCGTTTCCAGGCGAGCCAGGTGGTGGCTCACCGACGGCTGCGAATAGTGGAGCTCGCGGGCCGCCTCGGTCACCGACCCGTGCCGGGCCACCGCGGCCAAGACCTTGAGCTGGACCAGAGTGAGCATTCATCGAGAATATCAATGATTCGGCGCGCGGACTGACACTAGACGTCATGTCGGGTCCGGGCCATCCTGGACTCGCACAACCACGAGGGAGGGCACGGCGATGACCACACGGACGGGCAGGGTGACCTGCGACCTCACCATCACGGTCGACGGGTACGCGGCCGGGCTCCACCAGACCGAACAGCGCCCGTTCGGCGACGACGGCGGCGACGGCTGGGGCGACAAGCTGCACGCCTGGTTCGCCGAAGGCCGCGACGAGCACCCGGCCGAGTTCGACCGGATGCTGACGGCGAAGGCGTTCATCCTGGGGCGCAACATGTTCGGGCCGGTCCGCGGCGAGTGGGACCGCGCGTGGAAGGGCTGGTGGGGCGACAACCCGCCGTACCACGGCCCGGTCTTCGTGCTCACCCACCACCCGCGTGACCCGCAGCCGATGGACGGCGGCACGACGTTCCACTTCGTCACCGGCGGCATCGAGGCCGCGCTGGAACGCGCGCGCGAAGCGGCCGGGGACGGCGGCGACATCTCCGTCCACGGCGGCGCGACCACCGTCAACCAGTACCTCGCCGCCGGCCTGATCGACGAGCTGCGGCTGCACATCGCGCCGTTCACGCTCGGTGCCGGCGTCCGGCTGTTCGACGGGGTCCCGCCGCTGAACCTGGAGCAGCTGGAGTCGCGCGCGGCGGCCTCGGTCACGCACCTGAGGTATCGCGTGCTCCGCTGAAACTCCGCGTGGTGAGCACGATCCGGCCGAACACCTCGCCCGCGTCCAGCTTCCGGTGCGCCTGTGCCGCCTGCTCCAGCGGCAGCACCTCGTGCACGACCGCCCGCAGGCCGCCGGCGAACAGCTCGGCGGTCACGGCGGTGCGCCGAGCCGGCGCTCCGGGGACTCCGGGCCTGAGGCCGCGCTCACTCCTCCCTTACTCGCCCACCTCCCCGTCGGCCAGCTCGCGCAGCACGTCCAGGTGCCCCAGGTGCCGCGCGGTCTCCTGCACCACGTGCGCCACCACCCAGCGGACCGTGAACTCCGAGCGCCGCCGGGTGCGGTCGTCCGGGCCCAGTCCGCGCAGGGCCTTCTCCGCCCGCGCCCACTCCGCCCGGTAGGCCGCCACCACCGACGCCGGTGTGTCGTCCGGGGTCAGGTCCCAGCTCGGGTCCGGGGTGCCCGCCCACAGCGACGGCAGGTCCGCCCCGCCCGCTTCGATGCACAGCCACCACCGCTCGACCGCGGTGAGATGCTTCACCACCCCCAGCGCGCTCATCCGCGGCGACGACGGCAACGGCGTCGCCGCGGCCTGCTCCGCCGTCAGCCCGGCGACCTTGTTCACCGCCGTGGCGCGCAGGAACTGCAGGAAATCCAGCTGCAGGCGCAGCTCGTCGAAGGCCAGGCGATCCGGCCACCGGCGGTGCGTCTTCGAACTCGTGTTCGACATGCCTGGAACCTACCGCACCGGTCCGACGAAATCCGCCATAGAGTGATCAGCATGTGGTGGGGACTGCTCTGCGCCCTGGGCGCGGCATGCGCGTACGGCGTTGCTTCGGTGATGCAGTCGGACGCTGCGAAGGCGACGGACACCGGCACCGACGGCGTCGACCCGAAACTGCTGGTCCGCGTACTCGGCCAGGGGAAGTTCGTGCTCGGGCTGGTGCTGGACGTCCTCGGGTTCGCCGCCCAGATCGTGGCGCTGCACGTGCTGCCGCTGTTCGTCGTGCAGGCCGCCCTCGCAGCGAGCCTCGCCGTGACGGCGGTCGCGGCCCGGTTCCTCGGTGTCCGGCTCGGCAAGCGGGAGTGGGCGGCCGTGGCCGTCGTGTGCGCCGGGCTGGGGCTGCTCGGCGCGGCCGCCGAGAGCGAAGGGTCCGATCCGGTCGGGCTGGGCTTCCGTCTCGTTCTCATCGGCGCCGTCGTCGTGCTGGCCGCGGCCGGGATCGCCGCGGGGAAGGCGAACCGCCGCGTGCGGACGCCGGCGCTCGGGCTCGTCGCCGGGCTGTGCTTCGGTGTCGTCGCGATCTCCGGGCGGATCATCCCCAGCCTCGCGCCGCTGGACCTGCTCACCGACCCGGCGACCTACACGGTCGCGGTGGCCGGCGGGATGGCGATGCTGTTCTACGCGACGGCGTTGCAACGCGGGAGCGTCACGACCTCGACCGCGATGATGGTGCTCGGCGAGACGGTGTTCCCCTCGCTGGTCGGCGTGCTGGCGCTCGGCGACCGCACCCGGCCGGGGTTCGCCTTCGTCGCCGTCGCCGGGTTCGTCCTCGCCGTCGCGGCCGCGCTCGCACTGGCCCGGTTCGGCGAACCCGCCACCGAGCCGCGAACCGAGACCGTGTCCCCGTGAACCAATAACTTAGACTAGCCTTACCTATCCCAGCACAGGACAGGGAGGCTCGGGTGGGCACGACGGGACGGGAAGTCCTCCGCCGTTCGATCGCCGGGCAACGGCGGCCGGTGACGCTCGCGGCGTTGCTGACCGCCTGCCACCAAGGCGGCGAAGCGCTGGTACCGGTGGTGATCGGCGTGATCGTCGACCAGGCCGTGGCCAACGGTTCGGCAGGCACGCTCCTGCTCTGGCTCGCGGTGCTGGGCGTCCTTTTCGCCGCGCTGTCGAACAGCTACCGCCTGGGCGCCCGCTTCGGCGAACGCGCCGCGGAACGCGCCGCCCACGACCTCCGGCTCGCGCTCGGACGCCGGGTGCTGCACCCCGGCGGCGTCGCCGACTCCGGCACCCTCGCGGGCGAGCTGGTGAGCATCGGGACGTCGGACGCCAAGCGGGTCGGCACGGTCAACGGCGTGCTGCCGTTCGGTGTCGCGGGCCTGGCCGGGCTGCTCGTCAGCGCCGTCGCGCTGCTCACCATGTCGCTTCCGCTCGGCCTGCTCGTGCTGCTCGGCACGCCGCCGATGCTGTGCCTGGCGCACCTGGTCGGCAAGCCCCTCGAACGCCGCAGCGAGGCCGAGCAGGAACGGTCCGCGTTCGCCTCCGGCGTCGCCACCGACCTCGTCGCCGGGCTGCGCGTGCTCAAGGGCATCGGCGCCGAACGCGCCGCCGTCGACCGCTATCGCCGGACCAGCCAGGACTCGCTGCGGGCGACGCTGCGCGCGGCCCGCGCCCAGGCCTGGCACAACGGCGCGCTGCTCGCGCTCACCGGGATCTTCATCGCCGTGGTGGCGCTCGTCGGCGGCACCCTCGCCGCCGCGGGTGACATCAGCGTCGGGGACCTGGTCGCCGCGGTCGGGCTCGCGCAGTACCTGATCACGCCGTTCACGCTCTTCTCGTGGGTCAACGGCGAGCTCGCGCAGGGCCGGGCGTCGGCCGCGCGCATCGCCGACGTGCTGAACGCGCCCCCCGCCGTCGGCGGCGGGGACGCCACGCTGCCGGTCCCGGCGGCCGGGCACGTGAAGCTTTCCGGGCTGCGCCGCGGCGCCCTGCGTGACGTCGGCTTCGAAGCCCGGCCGGGCGAGCTGCTCGGCGTGGTGGCGACCGACCCGGCCGCCGCGACCGACCTCCTGGACTGCCTCGGCCGGGCCACCGACCCGGACGGCGGTTCGGTGTCGGTCGACTCGGTCGACCTGTCCACTGTGGACCCCGGCCGGGTCCGCGAAGTCGTGCTGGTCGCCGCGCACGACGCGGACCTGTTCGCCGGGACGGTCGCCGAGAACGTGACGGCCGGGCCGCTGGCCGCCGAGGCGATGTCCGCGGCCGCCGTCGAGGAGGTGGCGAGCGCGCTGCCCGGCGGCGTCGCGACCGCCGTCACCGAGCGCGGGCGGTCGCTGTCCGGCGGGCAGCGCCAGCGGGTCGCGCTCGCGCGGGCCCTCGCCGCCGACGCGCCGGTGCTGGTGCTGCACGACCCGACGACCGCCGTCGACACCGTGACCGAGGCCCGCATCGCCGCGGGTCTCGCGGAACTGCGGCGCGGGCGCACGACGATCCTCGTGACCACCAGCCCGGCGCTGCTCGCCGCGACCGACCGCGTCGTCCTGCTCGACGACGGGCGCGTGGCCGGCGAAGGCAGCCACGCCGACCTGGCCGGCCGGGCCGACTACCGGGCGGCGGTGCTGTCGTGACTTATGAACTGCTGCCGGTGGCTGACGGCCGCCGGATCCGCGCCGTCCTCGGCGAACTGGTGGGCCGCTCGAAGGGCCGCGCCGCCGCCGCGTTCACGACGCTCGTCGCGGCCACCGCGATCGGCCTGCTCACCGCGCCCCTGCTCGGCCGGATCGTCGACCTGGTCGCGACGCGCCGTCCGGCGGCCGACCTCGTGCCGCCGGTCGTGGGCCTGGTGCTGGTCGCGCTCGCCCAGGCGGTCGCGACCGCCGTCGGAGTGTCGCTGGTGGCGCGCCTGGGCGAGACGATCCTCGCCGAACTGCGCGAACGCTTCGTCGAACGCGCCCTCGGACTGCCGCTCGAACAGCTCGAACGCGCCGGGTCCGGCGACCTCACCGCCCGTGTGACGAACGACGTCTCGGTCGTCTCGGAAGCGGTCCGGCAGGCGCTGCCGGAGCTGGGCCGGTCGGTGCTGACCGTCGTCCTGACGCTCGGCGCGCTGGCGGTGCTCGACTGGCGGTTCCTGCTCGCCGCGCTGGTGGCCGTGCCGATCCAGCTGTGGACCGTGCGGTGGTACGTGCCGCGCGCGAAGCCGTTGTACGCCTCGCAGCGTGAGGCGGTCGGAGCGCAGCAACAGCAACTGCTCGACACGATCGGCGGGGCGAAGACGGTCCGCGCGTTCCGGCTGGCCGACACGCATCTCGAACGGGTGCGGGAACGGTCCGGCACGGCCGTCTCGCTGGCACTGCGCGGGATCCGGCTCGTGACGCGGTTCTACTCGCGGCTCAACTTCGCCGAGTTCGTCGGGCTGTCTGCGGTGCTGGCGATCGGGTTCCTGCTGGTCGGCGCGGACGCGGTCACGCTCGGCGTGGCGACGGCCGCGGCGCTGTACTTCCACAGCCTGTTCGGGCCGATCATGAGCGCGCTGGCGCTGGTCGACGACGCCCAGGCGGCCGCGGCGAGCCTGGCGCGGCTGATCGGCGTCGCCGACCTGCCCGCCGAGACGTCGCCTTCGCGGCCGGCGCGGCCGGTCGACGCGTCCGTCAAGACCGCGGGGATCGGCTACTCCTATGTGGACGGTCATCCCGCGTTGCAGGACGTCGACCTCGGCGTCGCGCCCGGCGAGCGGATGGCGCTGGTCGGGGCGAGCGGAGCCGGGAAGACGACGCTGGCGAAGCTGATCGCCGGGATCCACCGCCCGGACACGGGGTCGGTCACGCTCGGCGGCGTCCCGCTGGACGAGCTGGGCCCGGAGGCCACGCGCCGGACGGTCGCGCTGATCAGCCAGGAGGTCCACGTCTTCGCCGGTCCCCTGGCCGACGACCTGCGGCTGGCGCGCCCGTCGGCGTCCGACGGCGAACTGCGGGCCGCACTGGCGAAGGTGGGGGCGCTGTCCTGGGCGTCGTCCCTTCCGGACGGACTCGCGACGGTCGTCGGCGAAGGCGGCCACCAGCTGACGGTGACGCAGTCCCAGCAGCTCGCGCTGGTCCGGCTGGTGCTGGCCGACCCGCCGATCGCGATCCTCGACGAGGCCACGGCCGAGGCGGGCAGCGCGGGCGCCCGGGTGCTGGAGTCCGCGGCCGCGGCGGCGCTGGAGGGACGCACGGCGCTGGTGGTAGCGCACCGCTTGACGCAGGCGGCGGCGTCCGACCGGATCGTCGTCCTCGACGCGGGCGCCGTCGTGGAGTCCGGAACCCACGACGACCTCGTCGCCGCGGGCGGCCAGTACGCGAAGCTGTGGGCGGCCTGGTCCGGCCAGCGCACCTGACCCGTGTCGACCCTCCAATCACGCGAGTCGACCGCCTGATCACGCGAGTCGTCCGTTCCGGTACACGGAACTCCCGTGATCGGGCGCGGTACTCGCGTGATTGAAGCCGGAACTCGCGTGATTGGAGGGGCATCTCGCGTGATTGGAGGGACGACACGCGTGCTTAGGAAGACGACACGCCGGGAGCCCGTGGCTCCCGGCGTGTCGGTGGGAAGGTCAGGCGTCCATGGCGTCGGCCAGGGACTTCGGGCGCATGTCCGTCCAGTGGGCTTCGACGTGGTCCAGACAGGACTGACGGGACGCGGGGCCGAAGGCGGCCGTCCAGCCGGCCGGGACGTCGGCGAACTCCGGCCACAGGCTGTGCTGGTTCTCGGCGTTCACCAGCACCAGGTACGTGCCGTCAGGGTCTTCGAACGGGTTGGTCATCGCGGGCCTCCTCAGGCGGTGACGTCGGTGCGGGCACCCTTCACCAGCGCGGTCAGCTTCTCGATGACCGGCGTGGCGAGCAGGTGGTTGAAGCGCGGCTCGGCGGACCAGTCGCCGAGCTGGCCCGCCTTGACCGCGGGCAGCTGGTTCCACGTCGGGAACTGCGTCATCTGCGCGCGCGGCAGCGCGTACGACCGCGTGTCGGTGAGGATCAGGTCCGCCGGGTACTTGCCCGCCTGCTCCCAGGACAGCTGCTCCCAGTAGTCCTCGGTGCCGCCGCCGGAGACGATGTCCAGCCCCAGCTCGCGGTAGTACGCGAGGTCGGCGAAGTACTCCGGCTTCGCGATGTACAGGCCGTCCTTGTCGCCGTACAGCACCAGGACCTTGAGCCCGGCCTTTTCCTTCGCCGCCGCGCGCAGGTCCTCGGACGCCTTGTCGAAGTCTTCCTTCGCCTTCTTCATGGTCTCGGAGTTCGCGTCGCCGCCGAGCGCGACGGCCAGCTGCGAGTAGCGCTCGATCACCTTCGGCAGCGCGACCTTGTACTCGGAGAGCGCGACGATCGGCGCGATCTGCTGGGCCTTCGGGCCGAGGTCGTCGGTCAGCACCCACATGTCCGTCGGCTTGGTGCCGGTCAGGCCGGTGACGACCAGGTCGGGCTTGAGCGCGGCGAACTTCTCCATGCTGAAGTCGTCCCACGCGTTGCCGATCGAAGTCACGGCGCCGAGGTCGATGTTGCCGGCCTGGATCTCCTTGCCGCCGGTGGCCGTCTTCTGCGGGCCGAAGACGCCGACCGGGCGGACACCGTAGTCCCACAGCGCGGCGGCCGCGCTGACGTAGGCGACCACGCGGGCGGGACGCTGCTCGCGCGCCGCCTTCTGGCCGCGGTCGTCGGTGAACTCCCACGGGCCGGAGGCGGCGGCACCCGAAGAAGACTTGCCATCGCCGCACGCGGTGAGCGCCGCGGCGGCGGCGAGCCCGCCCGCCCCGATCAGGAATCCACGCCGGCTGAGCCCGGCAGCGCCATGAAACACGGACATGAGAACCTCTCGCCAGCTTTTAGGATAGGCACACCTTATTTAGGGCAGCCTCTCAAAAGCAACTGTGTCAGCGCCCACCTCGGCCCGAGAGCTGCGCTGAAGCGCCGGGCACCGGCTCGGCCGGGTCGTGGCCCAGGTGGACCTGGCGGTTGTCGCCGTCCACGTGCACCACGCGCGGCCGGTGGGCGGCGCGCTCGGACTCGGCGATCTGGGCGTAGGTGATGATGATGACCAGGTCGCCGGGGTGTACCAGGTGCGCCGCGGCGCCGTTGACGCCGATCACGCCGGAGCCCGGCTCGCCGGTGATGGCGTAGGTCTCCAGCCGGGCGCCGTTGGTGATGTCGACGACCTGGACCCGCTCCCCCTCGACGATGTCCGCGGCGGCCATCAGCTCGGCGTCGATGGTCAGCGAGCCGACGTAGTGCAGGTCGGCCTGCGTGACGGTGGCTCGGTGGATCTTGGCGTTCATCAGGGTGCGGTGCACGGTCTACCTCGCGTCTCGGGTCAACAGCGCGGCGAGCCCGGCCGCGGTCGGGGTACGGAAGAACTCGGCGATCTCCAGCTCGGTCCCGAGCCGCTCGGTGATGCGGTTGCGCAGGACCACGAGCAGCATCGAATGGCCGCCGAGGGTGAACAGGTCGTCGTCGGCGCCGACCGCGGCGACGTCCAGGACCTCCGCGAAGATCTCACAGAGAGCCTTTTCCAGGGGTGTTTCCGGCGCCCGGCCGCGAGCCGCGACGTCGGGTACCGGGAGCGCCGCCTTGTCCAGCTTCCCGTTGGGGGTCACCGGGAACTTCTCCAGGGGCACGATCGCCGCGGGCACCATGTATTCCGGCAGGGACCGCGCGAGGAACTCCCGCAGCTCCACCGGATCGGCGGTCGCCGGGGTCGTGTACGCGACCAGCCGCTTGTCCCGGTCCTCACGGACGACGACCAGCGCCTGGCCGACGTCGTCGTGCCGGGTCAGCGCCGTCTCGATCTCGCCCGGCTCGATCCGGAAGCCGCGGATCTTGACCTGGTCGTCGGTGCGGCCGAGGTATTCGAGCTGCCCTCCGGGCCGCCACCGCACGAGGTCGCCGGTGCGGTACATCCGCTCCCCCGGCGGCCCGGACGGGTCGGCGACGAACCGGTCCGCGGTGAGCGCGGGACGGCCGTGGTAGCCGCGGGCCAGACCGGCGCCGGCCAGGTACAGCTCGCCGGGCACTCCGGCCGGGACCGGGCTGAGGCCGCCGTCGAGGACGTACGCGCGCGTGTTGTGCACCGGACGGCCGACCACCGGCCGGTCGGCGTCGCGGAAGCGGCCGACCAGAGCGTCCACAGTGGTCTCGGTCGGGCCGTAGAGGTTGTACGCCTCGGTCCCCGGCATCGACCGCAGCTGCTCCCACAGCGGCTGCGAAACGGCTTCACCGCCGACGCCGACCACGCCGAGAGCGCACCGGCCGTCCGAGATCACCCCGGCCGCGGCCAGCTGGGCGAAGTGCGACGGCGTGAGTTCGAGGAAGTCGAGCCCGCGCTCGCGCACCACCGCCGCCAGCCGGTCCGGGTCGCGGCGGGTGTCGTCGTCGACGACGTGCACCTCGTGCCCGTCGAGCAGCCACAGCTGCGGCTGCCAGGACGCGTCGAAGAAGAACGCCCACGCGTGCCCGACCCGCAGCCGCCGCCCGCCCGCGGCCGCGACCGCCGGGCGGTAGAGCGTCTCGCGGTGACTGTGGAACAGGTTCACCAGCCCGGAGTGCGGGATCACGACACCCTTCGGGTTGCCCGTCGAGCCGGACGTGTAGAGCACGTACGCCGGGTTGGCGGGCGACGGCGGGGTCAGGGCCGCGTCACTGTCCACAATGTCCTCGACGAACAGCGCCCCGGGGACCGGCGAAGCCAGCGAACGGCTGGTGAGCACCAGCGCGGCACCGGCGTCGGCGAGGATCGCCGAGATCCGGTCCCCCGGCTGGTCGGGGTCCACGGGCAGGTAGGCCGCCCCCGTCTTGAACACGCCGAAGATCGCCTCGACGACCGCCGCGGACCGGGGCAGCACCAGCGCCACGACCTTCTCCGGCCCCGCGCCCTGGGCCGCGAGCCACCGGGCGAGCCGGTCGGTCCGCGCGGCGAACTCCGCGAACGTGAGGCTCTCGCGAGCGTCGCTCAGCGCGATCGCGCCCGGGGTCGCCGCCACCTGCGCGGCCAGCCGGTCGACGACCGTCGGCGCCGGAAGCGTCAGTGGCGCACCGGCACCCCAGTCGCGCAGGATCCGGTCCCGCTCAACGGAGTCGAGGACGTCGATCCGGCTCAGCGGCCGGTCCGGGTCCGCGACGACCGCCGCCATCACCCTGACCAGGCGCTCGGTGAGCGTCCGGGCGGTCGGTTCGTCGAAGAGGTCGAGGCTGTATTCGAGGTCGCCGTCGATGCCCTCGGCCGTTTCGACCAGGTCGAACGACAGGTCGAACTTCGCCTGCCGCAGCCCGGTGTCCCGGTAGGCCGCGTCGAGCCCGAGCAGCCGTCCGTCCTCCGTGCCCGAGTGGTAGACCGCGAGCATGACCTGGAACAGCGGGTGCCTGGCCAGCGACCGGGGCGGGTTGAGCAGCTCGACGAGGTGCTCGAACGGCAGGTCCTGGTGGGCGTACGCGGCGAGGCCGGCCTCGCGGACGCGGGCCAGGAGCTCCCGGAACGTCGGGTCGCCGCCGGTGTCCGTCCGCAGCACCAAAGTGTTGACGAAGAACCCGGCGAGGTCGTCGAGGGCGTGGTCGGTGCGGCCGGCCACCGGCGTCCCCAGCGGGATGTCAGTGCCCGCGCCGAGCCGGGTCAGCAGGGCGGCCAGCGCCGCCTGCAGCACCATGAACGTGCTGGTGTCACTGCCGTGCGCCAGCTCCCGCAGTCCACGGTGGACGTCGGCGGGCACGGTGAACGGCACGGCGGCGCCGCGGTTCGTCGACCGCGCCGGGCGCGACCGGTCGACCGGGAGCGCCAGTTCGTCGGGGAGGTCCGCGAGGGTTTCCCGCCAGAACGCGGCCTGGCGGCCGAGGACGCTGTCCGGGTCGCCGGCCCGGCCGAACGACTCCCGCTGCCACAGCGTGTAGTCCGCGTACTGCACCGGCAACGGCGTCCACTGTGGACTTTCACCGCGCAGCCGGGCGGCATACGCGGTGTCGAGGTCACGCTTCAGCGGCGGCAGCGACCAGCCGTCGCCCGCGATGTGGTGCACCAGCAGCACGAACACGTGCCGCTCCGGCCCGGCCGACACCAGGGTGGCCCGGATCGGGATCTCGGTGTCGAGGGTGAAGCAGTACGACGCCGCCGCGGTGACGCGCTCGTCGAGGTCGGCCGTGGCGACGGTCTCGGTGACCAGCACCGGCTCGGCCCGGTCGAGCACGACCTGCCGCGGCGTGCCCTGCTCTTCGACGAGGAGCGTCCGCAGGATCTCGTGGCGCGCCACGACATCGGACAGCGCGGCCCGCAGGGCGCCGACGTCGACCGGGCCGGTCAGCTCCCACGCCCACGGGATGTTGTAGGTCGCGTTCAGCCCGTCCAGGCGATCGAGGAACCACAGCCGCTGCTGCGCGAACGACAGCGGCAGCACCTCGGGCCGCTCGGCCGGGACCAGAGCCGGCCGGCTCCGGCGTCCGGGGTCGAGGAGCCCAGCGAGCCGGGCCGGGGTCGGCGCGTCGAACACCGCCCGGATCGGCACCTCGACGCCGAGCAGCGCCCGGATCCGGCTGACCAGCCGCGTCGCCAGGAGCGAGTGGCCACCGAGCGCGAAGAAGCCGTCGTCGGGGCCGACCACCGGGACGCCGAGGACGTCGGCGAACAGCTCGCACAGCGCCTGCTCGGCCGGGGTTCGCGCGACGCGCCCCGAGGTCCGGACCTCGGGGTCCGGCAGCGCGGCGCGGTCGAGCTTCCCGTTGGCGTTGACCGGCAGCTCCGGCAGCACGACGACCGCCGACGGCACCAGGTATTCCGGCAGCTGCTCGGCCACCCGAGCCCGCAGCGCGACCGGGTCGCCCGACGGTGCCACGTAAGCGATCAGCCGGTTGCCCCGGGCGATCACGGCCGCGCGTGCCACCGAGGCGTCCGTGGTCAGCACGGCCTCGACCTCGCCTGGCTCGACCCGGAAGCCGCGGATCTTGATCTGCTGGTCGGCGCGGCCGAGGAACTCCAGTGCGCCGTCGGCGCGCCGCCGGACCAGGTCGCCGGTGCGGTACATCCGCTCCCCCGGCTCGAACGGCGAGGCGACGAACCGCTCTGCGGTGAGCGCGGGACGGCCGAGGTAGCCCCGGGCGAGCCCGGCGCCGGCCAGGTACAGCTCGCCGCGCACGCCCGGCGGCACCGGCCGCAGCGCGGTGTCGAGGACGTACGCGCGGGTGTTCGCGATCGGCCGCCCGATGGCCACCGGACCGCAGACCTGGACCAGGCTGTCGCCCGCGACTTCCGAGCAGCCGTACAGGTTGACCAGCTTCGCCGACGGCCAGCGGGTCGCCACCTTCTCGGCGAGCGCAGCGGAAAGCGGCTCCCCGCTGGTGATCCACGTGGTCACCGACTCGAACGCGTCGGCCGGGGCGTCCTCGGCGAAGCTGTCGAGGAGGCTCGGGACCACGGTGAGCACCTGCGCGCCGGACTCGCGGACGAATTCGGCCAGGGCCATCGGATCGGTGGCCGTCGTGTCGTCGGCGAGGACGACCGGGTCGCCCGCGACGAGCCCGCCGAGCAGCTCGGTGGACCCGTCGATGAACGTCAGCGCACTCTTGGCCGCGCGCACGCCCTCGGCGAGGTCGCGGCCCCAGTACAGCCGGTTGGCCAGCGCCCGCTGGGTTCCCGCCACCGCCTTCGGACGGCCTGTGGAACCGGACGTGAAGATCACGTACGCCGGGTTGTCCGGGCTGATCGGCGGCCAGGCATCCGGTTGGTCCGCGGTCGAGCCGGGACGGACCAGGCGGTCCCCGAAGCCATCCTCGGCGACGACTAAGTGCGGTGCCGCGTCGGTCAGCATCAGCTCGATGCGCTCGGCCGGATGGTTGAGGTCCAAGGGCAGGTACGCGGCGCCGGCCTTGAGCACGGCCAGGAGCGCGACGACCAGCTCGGGCGACCGCGGCAGCGCGACCGCCACCACCTGTTCCGGGCCCGCGCCGCGCGCGAGCAGCGCCCGGGCGAGCGTCGTGGCCCGGGCATCCAGCTCGGCGTAAGTGAGCCGCGCGGAGCCGAAGACCAGTGCGGTCGCGTCCGGTGTCCGGGCCACCTGCGCGGCGAACAGCTCGGCGGCCGTCTCGGCGGACAGGGGTGTGGCGGGGGCAGCGGCGAGCTGTTCGCGCTCGGCCTCGGTGAGCAGGTCGACGGCGCCGATCCGGGTGTCCGGGTCGGCCACGACCGCCTGCAGCAGCGTCCGGAGCCGGTCCAGGATCGCTTCGACGCTCGCGCGGTCGAAGACGTCGCTGTTGTACTCCGCGGTGCCGCGGATCCCGGCTTGGTGACCCGGCTGTTCGCCGACGAAGAACGTCAGGTCGGCCCGGGCGGTGCCGGTGCGGACCGGCTCCTCCACGGCGGTCAGGCCGGGCAGGGCGAGGTCGGCGACGGCGTTGTTCTGCCAGGCGAGCATCGTCTGGAACAGCGGGGGGTAAGCCGGCGACCGGACCGGGTTCAGCACTTCGACGAGCCGTTCGAACGGGACGTCCTGGTGGGCGTAGGCGTCGAGGCTGCGGTCCCGCACCCGGGCGACGAGGTCCCGGAACGACGGGTCGCCGCCGGTGTCCACGCGCAGGACCAGGGTGTTCACGAAGAACCCGACGAGGTCGTCCAGGGCCTCGTCGGTGCGGCCGGCGATGGACGTGCCGAGCGGGATGTCGGTGCCCGCCCCGAGGCGGGTGAGCACCGCGGTGAGCCCGGCGTGCACGACCATGAACACGCTGGCGCCGCACGCGCGGGCCAGCTCGACCAGTCCACTGTGGAGCTCGGCGTCCCAGCCGAAGGCGAACTGCTCGCCGCGGTAGGACGCCTCCGCCGGGTGCGGCCGGTCAGTGGGCAGTTCGATCCGGTCCGGCAGGTCGGCCAATGCTTCACGCCAGTAGGCGAGCTGCGGTTCGATCACCGGCTCGCCGAGGACGTCCCGCTGCCACAGCGTGTAGTCCGCGTACTGCACCGGCAGTGGAGTCCATTGTGGAGCTTCTGCGGCTTGGCGGGCGGTGTAGGCCTTCGCGAGGTCGCGCCACAGCGGCGCGGTCGACCAGCCGTCCGACGCGATGTGGTGGAACACCAGCACGAGGACGTGCTCCCGGGCCCCCAGGCGCAGCAGTTCCGCCCGCAGCGGAAGCTCCGCCTCCAGCCGGAACACCGTGCCGGCCACTTCGGACACCGCGTCGGCGAGCGTGGCCTCGGTGACCGTGCGCAGCGGCAGCGGGATCGCGACGTCGTCGAGGACGAGCTGCCGGGCTTCGCCGCCGACCTCGGGGAAGACGGTCCGCAGCGCCTCGTGGCGTCCGACCACATCGGACAGCGCGGCCCGCAGCGCGTCGACGTCCAGGTCTCCGGTCAGCCGGACCGCGCTCGGCATGTTGTACGTCGCCGACGGGCCTTCGAGCCGGTGCAGGAACCACAGCCGCTGCTGGGCGAACGACAGCGGCAGCACGTCCGGCCGCGGATCCGCGCGCACGAGCGCCGGACGAGCTTGCCCGGCGGTGGACAGCAGCGCGGCCAGCCCGGCGACCGTCGGCGTCTCGAACACCGACCGCACCTGCAGCTCGACGCCGAAGACCGCGCGCAGCCGCGCGACCAGCCGCGTCGCCATCAGCGAGTGCCCGCCGAGGGCGAAGAAGTCGTCGTCGACGCCGATCGAGGCGGTGTCGAGGACCTCGGCGAAGAGGCCGCACAGGACTTCCTCGACCGGCGTCCGCGGGGCCCGGCCGGCGGTGACGGCCTGCTTGTCGGGGCTCGGCAGGGCCCGGCGGTCGAGCTTGCCGGAGGCGAGCAGCGGCAGCCGGGCCAGGATCACGAAGGCCGACGGCACCATGTACTGCGGCAGCCGGTCGCGGACGTGCGTCCGCAGGGCCGTCACCAGCGCGTTCGTGTCCCGTTGCCCGGCCGGGTGGTTGCCCAGGGTTTCCAGGGCGGCTCGGACCGGGCGGACGCGGTGGATCCGCGTCGGCTCACCGGTGGTGAACACGACCTCCAGCGCGCCTTCGTCCGCGGTGAGGGTCGCGCACACCCGGTAGCCGAAGCGCTCGCCGAGATCGTGCAGGGTCTCGGGATCCACGCCATCCCTGCTGTCCAAGGAGGACAGTGCCGCATCGGGGTCGCCCGCGGCGAGCGCGGTGACGGCGGCGAGTTCGCCGGACAGCCGGGCGTTGGGCACCCCGGTCACACGCACCCGGCCCGGGCGCGTTTCCAGGAGCCGGTCCAGGTCGGCGACGGACTCGAACGTCACGACCTGCTCTTCGGGCGTGGCGAGCTTCGGCGCCTTCCGCAGGACGACGTCGTAGCGGTGGCGGGTCAGCTCGTTGTGGGCGTGGCCGCGCTTGACCCACAGGTCGACGTCGTCGAAGCCGCCGAGGTCCCGGGCCAGCGCCGGGAAGAAGTCCGGGTCGAGGACGAGTTCGCCGTCCCGCGCGATCGCCTGGTCGACCGCGGCCGTGTCCCGGCGGCCGTGCCGCAGCTCGGTCGCGGTCCGGAACGCCCGCAGCGAACGCAGGTTGCGGATGTCGCCGAGGAAGATCACCCCGCCGGGGAGGACCCGCGCCGCGGCCGTGCGGACGACTTCGGCGAGGTAGCCGACGCTCGGGAAGTACTGCGCGACCGAGTTGACGATCACCGTGTCGAATTCCGGCAGCTCGCCCAGGTCATGGGCCGGGCGCGCGGCCAGGTGGACCTTGCCCGCGAACGGCGTCCCGGCGAGTTCGCGCCGCAGGTTCGCGATCGCCCGCTCGGACAGATCGACGCCCCAGTACTCTTCGGCGTCCGGCGCGATCCGGGACAGGATCAGGCCGCTGCCCACGCCGATCTCCAGCACCCGCCCGAGAGCGCCACTTTCACGTGAAAGTGGCGCTTTCGCCAGGGAACGAATGCGCTCGATCGTCGCCGCGTGCCACTCCCGCATCTCGCCGAGGGGGATCTCGGACCCGTCGTAGCTGGAGTTCCAGCCGGTGAAGTTCTCCTCCAGCCCAGCCGAAGCCGCGTCGGTGAAGACGTTCTCGTGCAGCTCACGCCACTCGCCGACGTGGTCCAGCTCGGCTTCCTCGTCACGGCCGGCGGCCGGGACGGCGTAGGCGACGAGCCGCCCGTCCTGCGCGAGCACGACGGACTGCCCGACGGCCGGGTGCTCGGCGAGCACGGCTTCGATCTCGCCCGGCTCGATGCGGTAGCCGCGGATCTTGACCTGATCGTCGGCCCGGCCCAGGAACACCAGCCGTCCATCCGGCAGCCACTTCACCAGGTCACCGGTCCGGTAGAGCCGCCCTCCCGAACCGAACGGGTCCGCGACAAACCGCTCCGCCGTCAACCCTGGCCGCCCGAGATAGCCGCGCGCCAGGCCCGATCCGGCGAGATACAGCTCCCCCACCACACCCGGCGGGACCGGCCGCAGACCGGCGTCGAGCACGTAGGCCCGGGTGCCCGGGTCGGGGATGCCGATCGGAACGACCGTCGCTTCCGCCAGCTCGGCCGGGTCGCTCTCCCCGAGCGTCGAGTTGGTGGTCGCTTCGGTCGGGCCATAAGCGTTGAACATCCGCCGCCCCGGCGCCCACCGCCTGACAAGCTCCGGCGACACCCGTTCAGTCCCCGCCAGCAGCACGCTGTCGCGCGGGAGGTCGCAGTCCTCCGGCAGGGCGTCGAGCAGCGCGGGCGGGAGGATCATGAAGTCCACGCCGTGCCGATGCGCGTACTCGGTCAGCGCGGGCCCGGCGACCCGGCGCTCGGCCGGGACGACGACCAGGCGGCCGCCCGAGAGCAGGCCGAGGCACAGGTCCCAGAACGCGACGTCGAAACTCGGCGACGCGAACTGCAGCACCCGGCTGTGCGGTCCCACGCCGAACCGCTCGGACTGCGTCGCGACGAGCTTGGCGACACCGGAGTGCTGGAGGACGACGCCCTTCGGCCGCCCGGACGAGCCGGACGTGTAGATCACGTACGCCGCGTTCTCCGGCTTGACCATCACCGCCGGGTCCGCTGTGGACATTCCGTCCAGGGCCGGATCCTCCAGGAGGACCCGGGGGACGTCCGGGGGCAGCTTCGCGTCGATCTCCCGCGTCGTCACCACGCAGACCGGGGCCGCGTCCCCGGCCATGTAGGCGATCCGGTCGCCCGGGTAGTCGACGTCGACCGGCAGGTAGGCGGCGCCGGCCTTGAGGACGGCCAGTTCGGCGATGATCATGTCCAGCGATCGCGGCACGGCCAGCGCGACGACCCGCTCGGGCCCGGCACCGCGCTCGACCAGCAGGTTCGCGAGCCGGTTGGCACGGGCGTCCACTTCGGCGTAGGTGAGTTCGACGTCTTCGAACACGAGCGCCACCGCGTCCGGGGCCTCGGCGACGCGGCGGGCGAACATCCCCGGGAACGTCTCGGTACCGGCCGGTTCGAGGGAGCCGGCCCACCGGCCGAGCACCCGATCGCGCTCGTCGCCGGCGAGGAGGTCCAGCGCCCCGACCGGGCGGTCCGGCTCGGCCAGCGCCGCGCGCAGCAGCACTTCGAGCCGCCGCAGGATCGCGTGGGCACCCGCGTGGTCGAAGACGTCCGCATTGAACTCCAGCACGCCCGCGATCCCGGCGTCGCGCTCGGTCAGCGAAATCGCGAGGTCGAATTTCGACGTCCCGGTGGTCACCGGGATCTCGGTGACGGTCAGGCCGGGCAGGACGACCTCGGCGCGGGCGTTGTTCTGCCCGGCGATCATCACCTGGAACAGCGGGTGGTACGACAGCGACCGCGCCGGGTTCAGCACCTCGACCAGCCGCTCGAACGGGACGTCCTGGTGGGCGTACGCGTCGAGGTTGCGCTCGCGGACGCGCGCCACCAGGTCGCGGAACGACGGCTCGCCGCCGGTGTCGACGCGCAGGACGAGCGTGTTGACGAAGAACCCGACGAGGTCGTCGAGGGCTTGGTCGGTGCGGCCGGCGATGGGCGAGCCGATGGGCACGTCGGTGCCCGCGCCCAGCCGCGTGAGCAGCGCGGCGAGGGCCGCGTGCACGACCATGAACACGCTCGCGCCGCACTCGCGGGCCAGCCTGGCCAACCGGCTGTGCAGCCCAGCGTCCCAGGTGAAGGTGTGCAGCTCGCCGCGGAACGTCGCGGCCGCCGGGTGCGGGCGGTCCAGCGGCAGCTCGATCCGGTCCGGCAGGCCGTCCAGCGCGGCACGCCAGTAGGCCAGCTGGGCGGACAGGACGCTGTCCGGGTCGTCCTCGCGGCCGAGCAGTTCCCGCTGCCAGAGCGTGTAGTCCGCGTACTGCACCGGCAACGGCGTCCACTGTGGACTCTCACCGGCGCGGCGGGCGGTGTAGGCCGTGGCGATGTCACGCCACAGCGGGGCCATCGACCAGCCGTCGGAGGCGATGTGGTGGAACACCAGGGCGAAGACGTGCTCCCGATCGCCCAGGCGCAGCAGCTCGGCGCGCACCGGCACGTGCCGCTCGAGGTCGAACGGCCCGCGGACGAGCCCGGTCAGGGCTTCGCCGAGGTCGGCGACCGCACGCACCCGGAGGGTGACGTCCGCGTCCTCGACGGCCAGGATGTCCTGGTACGGCACGCCATCCCGCTGCGGGAACCGGGTCCGCAGCGCCTCGTGGCGGCCGACCACGTCGGCCAGCGCCGCGCGCAGCGCCTCGACGTCGACCTCGCCTTCGAGCCGCATGACCAGCGGGACGTTGTAGGTGGCCGACGGGCCTTCGAGGTGGTGCAGGAACCACAGCCGCTGCTGGGCGCCGGACAGCGGCACCGGCGACGGCCTGCGCACCGGCATCAGCGGCGGGCGCGCGGCCCCGGCGCCGGTGGCGAGCACCCCGGCCAGGCCCGCGGGGGTCGGCGTCTCGAACACCGACCGGATCTCGACCTCGGCGCCCAGTGCCGCACGGATCCGCGCGATCAGCCGGGTGGCCAGCAGCGAATGGCCGCCGAGGGTGAAGAAGCTGTCGTCCGGGCCGACCCGCGGCAGGCCGAGGACGTCGGCGAACAGCTCGCACAGCTGCCGTTCGACGGGAGTGCGCGGCGCCCGGCCGGACGTCGGCGTCACCGGGTCCGGGGACGGGAGCGCGCGGCGGTCGAGCTTGCCGTTGGCCGTCACCGGGAGCGCGTCGAGCAGCACGATCGCCGACGGCACCATGTGGTCCGGCAGCCGGGCGGCGGCCAGAACCCGCAGCTCGGCGAGCAAGGCGCCGGTTCGGGGACCGGCCGGCACGACGTACCCGACCAGGCGGACGTCGCCCGGCCGGTCTTCGCGGGCCACGACGACGGCGTGGGCGACGTCGTCGTGCGCGGACAGCGTCGCGGCGATCTCGCCGGGCTCGACGCGGAAGCCGCGGATCTTGATCTGCTCGTCACCGCGGCCGAGGAACTCCAGCACGCCGTCGGGGCGGAAGCGGGCGAGGTCACCGGTGCGGTACATCCGGGCGCCGGGCGCGCCGAACGGGTCGGCGACGAACCGCTCCGCGCTGAGCCCGGGCCGGCCGAGGTAGCCGCGGGCGAGCTGGACTCCGGCGAGGTAGAGCTCCCCCGGCGTGCCCGGCGGCACCGGGCGGAGGGCGGCGTCGAGGACGTACGTCCGCGTGTTCCACACCGGACGTCCGATCGGGACAGTCGTGTCCTCCGTGGACGTTTGCCACGAGGTGACGTCCACCGAAGCTTCGGTGGGGCCGTAGAGGTTGTGCAGCTCGGCGCCGAGCACCCGGCCGAACTGCGCGACCGCGTCCGGCGGCAGGGCCTCGCCACTGCACAGCACCCGGCGCAGGCTCGTGCACTCCGCCGCCGCCGGTTCCCGCAGGAAGACCTGAAGCATCGACGGGACGAAGTGGACGGTCGTGATCCCGCGTTCCCGGATCAGCCGGGCGAGGTAGGCCGGGTCCTTGTGGCCGTCCGGCCGGGCCAGGACCTCGGTGGCGCCGGTGACGAGCGGCCACAGGAATTCCCACACCGAGACGTCGAAGCTGGACGGCGTCTTCTGCAGCACGCGGTCGTCGCCGGTGAGGCCGTACTCGTCTTGCATCCACAGCAGCCGGTTGACGATTCCGGCGTGCGGTACGACGACGCCCTTGGGGCGGCCGGTCGACCCGGAGGTGTAGATGACGTATGCCGGGTGCTCCGGCCCGAGCACGACATCGAGGGGCGCGTCCGGGACTCCGGCGAGGACGTCCGGATCGTCCAGCGGCAGCGCGCCCGGAATCGCGGTCTCCGCGGTGGCGAGCACCAGAGCCGGTTGCGCGTCTTCGAGCATGAACGCGATGCGGTCGGCCGGGTAGCCGGGGTCGAGGGGCAGGTAGGCCGCACCCGTCTTGAGAACGGCGAGGATGGCCGTGACCAGGTGTGCCGAGCGCGGCAGGGCCAGGGCGACCACGCGCTCGGGCCCGGCGCCGCGCGCGGCGAGCACGCGGGCGAGGCGGTTCGAGACAGCGTCCAGCTCGGCGTAGCTGAGCTCTTCGTCCTCGAAGACCAGGGCCGGGTGATCCGGGGTCCGCGCCACCTGGGCGGCGAACAGCTCGGGCAAGGTGACCGCGGGGACGTCCTGGACGGCACCGGACCAGACGTCGGCCAGGCGGTCGCGTTCGGCCGGGGTCAGTACCTCCAGGGACCCGAGCCGGCGGTCCGGGGCCGAGATGACCTGGCGCAGCAGCAGTTCGAGGCGGTCGAGGAGACCGTGCACGGTGGCGCGGTCGAACACCTCGGTGTTGAATTCGGCCTCGCCCTCGAGGCCGCCGTCCTGCTCGGTGAAGGAGAACCAGAGGTCGAACTTGGCCGTGCCGGTGCCGACGTGCTGCGTGGTCACGGTGAGCCCGGGCAGCCCGGCGCCGGTGCCGGGGGTGTTCTGCCAGGCGAGCATGGTCTGGAACAGCGGGTGGTGCGCGAGCGACCGGGCCGGGTTGAGCGCTTCTACCAGCCGCTCGAACGGGACGTCCTGGTGGTTGTAGGCGTCGAGGCTCCGCTCGCGGACGCGGGTGACGAGGTCGCGGAACGACGGGTCGCCGCCGGTGTCGACGCGCAGGACGAGGGTGTTGACGAAGAACCCGACGAGGTCGTCCAGTGCCGGGTCGGCGCGTCCGGCGATCGGGGTGCCGAGAGGGATGTCGGAGCCGGCGCCGAGCCGCGACAACAGTGCCGCCAGACCCGCATGGACGACCATGAACGGGCTGGCGCCGCACGCCCTCGCGAGGTCGGCGAGCCCGTCCTGGAGCCCGGCATCCCAGGTGAAGGTGAAGAACTCGCCGCGGTGGGCGGAGACCGGCGGGTGCGGCCGGTCGAGCGGGAGGGTGAGCCGCTCGGGCAGGGCGTCAAGCGTCTCACGCCAGTAGTCGAGCTGGGCGGTTTCTTCGGTTTCGAGGAGATCCCGCTGCCAGAGCGTGTAGTCCGCGTACTGCACCGGCAACGGCGTCCATTGTGGAGCTTCACTGCGCAGCCGGGCGCGGTAGGCCGTGGCGATGTCGCGCCACAGCGGGGACAGCGACCAGCCGTCGGCGGCGATGTGGTGCAGGACGACGACCAGCACGTGCCGGCGCGGGTCGACGGCCAGGAGCCCGGCGCGCAGCGGCACGCCTGCGCCGAGGTCGAACACCTCGCGGACCAGGCAGTCCACCACCGTGTCCACTTCGGACTCGGCCACCGCGCGGACGGGCAGCTCCACCGTACTTTCGTCCAGCACCTGCTGGTACGGCTCGCCATCGGCGGCCGGGAAGACCGTCCGCAGCGTCTCGTGCCGCGCGACGACGTCGTTCAGCGCCGAGCGCAGCGCCTCGACGTCCAGCTCACCGGCCAGCCGGACGACGAGCGGGACGTTGTAGGTCGCCGACCCGCCGTCCAGCCCGTGCAGGAACCACAGCCGCTGCTGCGCGAACGACAGCGGCAGCCGGTCCGGCCGCTCGGGGACGCGGACGAGCGGGCGCCGCTCGGTGCCGGCGACAGCCCCGGACAGGAGTTCCGCGAGCGCGGCCGGCGTCGGCGCGTCGAACACCGCCCGCACCGGCACCTCGGCACCGGCGGCCGCGCGGATCCGCTGGATCAGCCGGGTGGCCAGCAGCGAGTGGCCGCCGAGCGCGAAGAAATCGTCGTCGAGCCCGGCCTGCGGAAGGCCGAGGACATCGGCGAACATCTCGCACAGCAGCTGCTCGACGGGATTGCGGGGCGCACGGCCCGGGCCGGCCCACCGCTCCGGGCTCGGCAGGGCCTTGCGGTCCAGCTTGCCCGACGCCAGCACCGGCAGCTTGTCCAGCACGACGAACGCCGAAGGCACCATGTACAGCGGCAACCGGTCTCGCACGTGCGCCCGCAGCGACGCCACCAGCGCCCCGGTTTCGCGCCGGGCCGCGGGGTTGTTGGCATAGGACGCGGGCGCGCCGGCCTGGCGCACCGGCCGGTACGCGGTTCCGTCCTCGCCCTTCATGAAGACGGCCTCCAGCTCACCGCTCTCGGCCGCCCACGTCACCGCGACGCGGTAGCCGGCCTGGTCGCCGAGCCGGTGCAGGGCTTCGGGGTCGACGCCGTCGCGCCGCTCGAGGGCGGCCAGTGCCGCGCCGGCGTCGCCGGTGTCCAGGGCGCGGACCGCCGCCAGCTCCCCGGCCAGCCGCGCGTCCGGGATCCCGGTGACCCGCAGCCGCGCCGGCGTCTCGGCGGTCAGGAATCGTTCCACCGCAACGAGATCGCCGAACGCGACGACCTGCTCGTCGGCCACTTCCGGCTTCGGCACCTTCCGCAGGACGACGTCGTAGCGGTGCCGGGTCAGCTCGTTGTGCGCGGTGCCGCGCTTCACCCACAGGTCGACGTCGTCGAAGCCCTCGAGGTCCCGGGCCAGTGCCGGGAAGAAGTCGGGGTCGAGCACCAGTTCGCCCTCGCGCGCGATCGCCTGGTCGACCGCGGCGACGTCGCCCCGGCCGTGCCACAGCTCGACCGCCGTGCGGAAGGCGCGCAGCGAGCGGAGGTTGCGGATGTCGCCGAGGAAGATCGTCCCGCCCGGCTTCAGGACACCGGCGGCGGTCCGGACGACCTCGGCGAGGTAGTCCGCGCTCGGGAAGTACTGCGCGACGGAGTTGATGATCACCGTGTCGAAGTCCGGCAGCTCGCCCAGGTCGTGCGCCGGCCGCGCGGCCAGATGGACCTTGTTCGCGAAGGGCATCGCCGCGACCTCACGCCGGACGTTCTCGATCGCGCTCTCGGAAAGGTCGACACCCCAATAGCTTTCGGTCTCCGGTGCGATCCGCGAGAGGATCAGGCCGCTGCCGACGCCGATCTCCAGCACCCGCTTCGGCCCCAGCGAACGAATCCGCTCGATCGTCGCCGCGTGCCACTCCCGCATCTCGTCGAGGGGGATCTCGGACCCGTCATAACTCGAGTTCCAGCCGGCGAAGTTCTCCTCGATGCCCGTCGAGCCGGCGAGCATCTCCTCGTGGACGTCGTGCCATTCGTCGACGTGACCCTGCTCGGCCGCCTGGTCGCGGTCGGGCACCGGCACGGCGTAGGCGACGAGCCGGCCGTCCTGCGCGACGACGACCGACTGGCCGACGCGCGGGTGCTCGGCGAGCACCGACTCGATCTCGCCGAGCTCGATGCGGTAGCCGCGGATCTTGACCTGGTCATCGGCCCGGCCCAAGAACACCAACCGCCCGTCCGGCAGCCACTTCACCAGGTCACCCGTGCGATACAGCCGGCCGCCGGAACCGAACGGGTCCGCGACAAACCGCTCCGCCGTCAACCCCGGCCGCCCGAGATAACCACGCGCCAGACCGGATCCGGCGAGGTACAGCTCCCCCACCACGCCGGCCGGGACCGGCGCGAGATATGCGTCGAGGACGTACGCGCGGGTGCCCGGGTCCGGCACGCCGATCGGCACGGCCGAACCGGGGGCGATCTCCGGGTCGCAGAGCCCGAGCGTGGAGTTGGTCGTCGCCTCGGTCGGGCCGTAGGCGTTGAACATCCGCCGCCCCGGCGCCCACCGCCGGACGAGCTCCGGCGACACCCGCTCGGTCCCGGCCAGCAGGACGCTGTCCCGCGGCAGGTCGCAGTCCTCGGGGAACTCGGCCAGCAGCGCGGGCGGCAGGATCATGAAGTCGACGCCGTGCCGATGCGCATACTCAGCCAGCTCGGAACCGGGCACGCGCCGCTCGGCGGGGACGATGACCAGGCGGCCGCCGGAGAGCAGACCGAGGCACAGGTCCCAGAACGCGACGTCGAAACTCGGCGACGCGAACTGCAGCACCCGGCTGTGCGGCCCGACGCCGAACCGCTCGGACTGCGTCGCGACGAGCTTCGCCACGCCCGCGTGGGAAACCACGACCCCCTTGGGACGGCCGGTCGACCCGGACGTGTAGATGACGTAGGCCGCGTTCGCCGGGACGATCTCCGCGCGCGGGTCCGTGTCCGGGCCCGCGCCGAGGTCGATTTCGTCGAGGAGCAGGACATCGCCGTCGAAGCGGTCGGCGAGATCGGCGGTGGTCACCACGCAGACCGGGCGCGCGTCGGCGACCATGAACGCGATCCGCTCGGCCGGGTAGTCCTGGTCCAGCGGCAGGTACGCGGCACCGGCCTTCAGCACAGCCAGCTCGGCCACGATCATCTCGGGCGAGCGGGGCACGACGAGCGCGACCACCCGTTCGGGCCCGGCGCCCCGTCCGATGAGGACGTGGGCGAGCCGGTTGGCGCGCGCGTCCAGTTCGGCGTAGGTCAGTTGTTCGTCCTCGAAGACCAGCGCCACCGCGTCCGGTGCTTCCCGGACGCGGGCCGCGAACAGCTCCGGCAGGGTCGACAGCGGCGCATCGAGGTCCGTGTCGTTCCAGTCGTCCAGCATCCGGCGCAGTTCCGGCTCCGGCACGACTTCCAGCCGTGCGACCGGACACTGTGGACGCCTCGACGCGTCGGCCAGGAGGTGTCCGAGGTGCCCGAGCATCCGGTCCACAGTGGACTCGTCGAGGACGTCGGCGCGGTAGCCGGCCACCAGCACGCCGTCGGCGACCGTGAGGTTCAGGTCGAGCGGGAGGTCGGTCTCGGCGCCGAAGCCGACGTTGACCAGCACCGATCCCCCACGCCCCGGCTCGGGCTCCACCTCGGCGACCAGGTCGGCGAACGGGACCTGGTGCGCCAGAGCCTCTTCGCGCGCTTCACGCACCCGCGTCACGACCTCGGCGAAGCCGGGCGAACCACCGAGATCCACCCGGAGCGGCACCAGCGAGCCGACGCCCACCACGACGTCGGCGGTGCCCGAATACCGGGACAGCAGCACGACGAACGCGGCGAGCAGAGTCAGCTCGTCGGCCTCGGGCACCGGCCTGATCAGCCGTCCCGCGACCGGCTCCGCGGAGTACGGCCGGTCGACCGGCAGCGGCAGCTCCTTCGGCGCCGAGGCGAGGCGATCACGCCAGAACCCGAGCCTCGACACCTGCTGCACAGCGTCACCGTTGCTCACCGGTAGACCAGCCTCCCGCTGCTCACGGCACCCCGATCGGGATGCAAACTTAGGCGACCCTAACAAACGGATGGTGAGGATGCACTCCTGTACCATCGGTTAGCCTTACCTAAATCACTACCAGTCGGAGGTGCGGTGCGAACAGCCCCCGGAGGGATCGCTCTCACGCGACGCCCGCCACACACGGGCCGCGCGCTCGGCCTGCTCGCCGCCCTCGGTGTCCTGGTTTTCCTGTGCCTGCTCAGCGTTTGGCTGGGGTCGAAGGAGATTTCGTCCGGCGCGGTCTGGCAGGTGCTCTGGCACGACGACGGCTCGGCCGACGCCGTGATCATCCACAGTGTCCGGCTGCCGAGGACACTGCTGGCCGTCGTGGTGGGCGCCGCGCTGGGTCTGGCCGGCACGCTCATGCAGGCACTGACCCGCAACCCGCTCGCCGACCCGGGCCTGCTCGGCATCAGCGCCGGAGCCGCGTTCGCCATCGTCTTCTCGATCACCGTGCTCGGCGTCGGTTCCCTCTACGGCTACGTCTGGTTCGCCTTCGCCGGCGCGCTCGCCGCCACCGCGGTCGTGTATTACCTCGGCACCCGGGGCCGCAACGGCGCGAGCCCGGTCAAGCTCGCCCTCGCCGGCGCCGCCGTCACGGCGCTGCTCGGGTCGTTCACCAGCGCGATGGTGCTGTCGGATCCCGTGGCGCTCAACCGCTTCCGGTTCTGGTCGGCCGGTTCGCTCGCCGGCGTCGACAGCGGCTCGCTGCTGCGGATCCTGCCGTTCCTCCTCGCCGGCCTGGTACTGGCGATCGCCAGTGGGCCCGCGCTGAACAGCCTCGCCCTCGGTGACGACGTCGCCGTCGCGCTCGGGCGCCGGCTCGGGCCGCTGCGGCTGCGCGGCGCGCTGGCCGTCACGCTCCTGACCGGCGCGTCCGTCGCCGTCGCGGGACCGATCGTGTTCCTCGGGCTGATCGTCCCGCACGCCGTGCGGTTCGTCATCGGCCCCGACCACCGGTGGCTGCTGCCCTACACCGCTGTCCTCGCGCCGTGCCTGCTGCTGGCCGCCGACATCCTCGGCCGCGTCATGGCGCGGCCCGGCGAGGTCCGGGCGGGCGTGATCGTCGCGTTCCTCGGCGCGCCGTTCTTCATCTACCTCGTCCGCCGCCGCAAGCTCGTGGAGCCCTGACATGAGCCTCCTGCAGGTGCGGCGCGACCGCGTCACGTTCCGCCTCGCGAAACCCCCGGTGTCCGGGCAGATCCGGCTCCGGCTCTTCGTCGTCTCGCTCGTCCTCGCTGTGCTGGCGTTCGCGTTGTTCTGCGTGGGCATGACGATCGGCGACGTCCCGCTCGGCGTGTCCGACGTCCTTTCCGCCGTGTTCGGCGGCGGGGACAGCGGCACCGCCTACATCGTGCAGGAGCTGCGGCTGCCGCGGGCCCTGACCGGGCTGCTGGCCGGGCTCGCTTTCGGCGCGTCCGGTGCGGTGTTCCAGACCATCACGCGCAACCCCCTGGCCAGCCCGGACATGATCGGCATCAACGCGGGCGCGGCCACCGCCGTCGTCGCGGGGATCTCGTTCGGGTTCGGCGGCGGCCTCGGCACCACCACGCTCGGCCTCCTCGGCGGGCTGCTGACCGGACTGCTCGTGTACGTGCTCGCGTGGCGGCGCGGCACCACCGGCCACCGGATCATCCTGGTGGGCATCGGCATCTTCGCGATGTGCACCAGCCTGACCGACTACCTGCTCAGCCGCGCGCAGATCACCGAAGCCCAGGCGTCGATCGGCTGGCTGGTCGGCAACCTCGCCAACCGCGGCTGGGAGCACGTCGTCCCGCTGGCCTGCGCGCTGGCGGTGCTGCTGCCGCTCGTGCTGGCCCTGTCCCGGTGGATGCGCACCCTGCAGCTCGGCGACGAGGTGGCGGCCGGGCTCGGCACCCCGGTCCAGCCGGTGCGGCTCGGGCTCCTGCTGGCCGGCGCCGGGCTGGTCGCCTTCGCGACGGCGTCGGCCGGCCCGATCTCGTTCGTGGCGCTCACCGCGCCGCAGATCGCGCAACGCCTGGCGCGCCAGGCGTCCCCGCCGCTGACGGCGTCCGCGCTCACCGGCGCGGTCGTCGTGCTGGGCAGCGACATCCTGGCCCGCATCCTCACGGCGTCGCCGCTGCCGGTCGGCATCGTGACCGGCGCGCTCGGCGCCCCGCTGCTGCTCTGGCTGCTGGCCAGGGCCAACCGATCCGGCTCCGGAGGCTGAGAAGATGACACCGTCCCTGCGAGTGCGGGACCTGCGCGTCGCCTACGACGACCGGGTCGTCATCGACGGCCTCGACCTCGACATCCCGCCCGGGAAGATCACCGCGATCGTCGGGGCGAACGCGTGCGGGAAGTCGACGCTGCTGCGCACGCTGGCCCGGCTGCTCACGCCGAAGGCGGGCGGGGTGTACCTCGACGGCCGGTCGATCCACGACCTCCCGACCCGCCAGGTCGCCCAGCGGCTCGGGATCCTGCCGCAGTCCCCGGTGGCGCCGGAAGGCATGACGGTGGCCGACCTCGTCGGCCGCGGCCGCGCCCCGCACCAGAGCTGGTGGCGCCAATGGTCCACTTCGGACGAAGGCGCGGTGCGCACGGCCCTGGAAGCCACGGAAATGACGGACCTCGCCGACCGCCCGGTGGACGAGCTGTCCGGTGGCCAGCGCCAGCGCGCGTGGATCGCGATGGCGGTCGCGCAGGAAACGCCGGTGCTGCTGCTCGACGAACCCACGACGTACCTGGACCTGGCCCACCAGATCGACGTCCTCGACCTGGTCGTCGACCTCAACCGCGCCGAGGGCCGGACGGTGGTGATGGTGCTGCACGACCTCCCGCAGGCGTGCCGCTACGCCGACCACGTGATCGCGATGAAGGCGGGCCGGATCGTGGCCTCGGGCGAGCCGGCTGCCGTCATCACGGAAGAACTCGTCGAAGAGGTCTTCGACGTCCGCTGCCAGGTGACCCCGGACCCGGTGAGCGGCACCCCGATGGTCATCCCGATCAGCCGCCACCACCCGGCACCGGTGAACTAGCGCTATCCTGGGGCCCTCGCGCCGATTCCGGCACTCTCCCCCTCAAGGAAGCTGGTCACTTGTGTACGCGCTGCCCGAAAAGACCACCGGCTCCGAGCGTGAACTGCTCGAGGCCATGATCGACCGTGGCCGCCTCGCCCTCGTCGAGAACGCGCGCGGCCTGTCGGAAGCCGACGCCCGGCGCCGGCTGGTCCCCTCCCTGACCACGCCGATCGCCCTGGTCAAGCACGCCGCCGTCGCCGAGCGCCGCTGGTTCCAGTGGCTGGTGGCCGGGCTCGACGAGGCCGAGATCGACGGGCCCTCGACCCCCGGCGACCCGAGTTTCGCCGTCGCCGACGACGAAACCGTCGACGACGTCATCGCCGAGTACGAGCGCACGAGCGCGCGTTCACGCGAGATCGCGGCGGGCTTCTCACTCGACGACCGATGGACGCACCCGGTCGTCGGCGAGGTCAGCCTCCGGTTCATCTACCTTTTCCTGATCGAGGAGCTCGCCCGCCACACCGGCCACAGCGACATCCTCCGGGAGCAGATCACCGCGCGCTGACGGCGTACTCCCCCGCGGGCGCGGCGACCACCCGGCGGTCCACAATGGACTGCAGGATCTCCCCGACCCGCACGGCGGTGTTCGACAGCAGCGACGACGTGATCCCGTGCGTGTGCTCGGTGCCGCCCTGCAGGTAGATCCCGCCGCGCAGCGGAAACTCCGTGGCGATCCGGTAGTCCCGGGAAACGCGCAGGCGGCCGGATTCGTCGCGCAGGCAACGCGGACCCAGCTCGCCGAGCAGCGGCGTCGGGTCGGCGGGCCGGTAACCGGTGGCGTAGACGACCGCGTCGGCTTCCAGGACCGTGCGTTCGCCGGTGGTCAGGGACTCGACCGTCACCGTTCCCGCGTCCGTCACCTCGACCGGCCGGGAGACGTTGAACAGCCGCAGCCGTTCCACGCCCAGGACCTTCTCGCGGTAGACACGCCGGTACAGTTCGTCGATCAGGTCGACGTCGACGGCCGAGTAGTTGGTCGCGCCGTGGTAGCGCATCAGGCGGTCCTTCACCGGCTCGTCCGCGCGGTAGAACTGGTCGACGGCCTCGGGGTCGAAGATCCGGTTCGCGAACGAGCTGTCGTCGGCCGGGCTGTAGCCGTAGCGCGCGAACACCGCGCACACCTCGGCGCGCGGGAACTCGTCGTGCAGCAGCGCGGCCACCTCGGCCGCGCTCTGCCCGGCGCCGACCACGACGAACCGCCGCGGTGAACTGCCGCGAAGGCTTTCGACGCGGAACAGCAGTTCGCTGTTGTGCCAGACCCGGGCGCCGGCGGTGACGCCTTCGGGCAGCTGCGGCCGCAAGCCCGTGCCCAGCACCAGGTTCCGGGCCCGCAGCGACGAACCGTCCGACGCCTCGACGTCGAAGTAGGCCACTTCGGAACCGTCGTACACCGGCCGCACCGAGACGACCTCGGTGCCGTAGGAGACGACGTCGTCGACCTTCGCGGCCGCCCACTCGAAGTAGTCGTGGAACTCGACCCGCAGCGGGAACAGGTTCTTGTGGTTGATGAAGTCGACCAGCCGCCCGGACGCGTGCAGGTAGTTCAGGAAGCTGAACTCGCTGGTCGGGTTCCGCATGGTGACCAGGTCCTTCAGGAACGACACCTGCATGGTCGCGGTCTCGATCAGCATTCCGCGGTGCCAGCCGAACCGCGGCTGCCGCTCGAGGAAGTGCGCGGTCACCGGCTTCCCTGCAACGGCGCTGCCGGCGTTGTGCTCGGCGAGGGCGATCGCGAGCGCGAGGTTCGACGGCCCGAAGCCCACGCCGACGATGTCGTAGATCGGGACCTCTGCAGTCATGTTGCTCCCTCGCGCGCTCCGGTACGGTTCAGGGAACCCTAACCTAACTTAGGCGAGCCTCGCCTAGTACGTTCGTGGTGATGTTCGTCCCCCGATCTTGAAAGGGCACCAATGCGCGTCGCGATGTTCGGCTACCAGACCTGGGGGCACCGGACCCTGCGGGCGCTCATCGACGCCGGCCACGAGGTCGCCCTCGTGGTCACGCACCCGAAGAGCGACCACGCCTACGAGCGGATCTGGGCCGACTCGGTCGCCGGCCTCGCGGAGGAGAACGGCCTCCCGGTCCTCCTGCGCACCCGCCCGGACGACGCCGAGCTGCTCGCCGAGCTCAAGGCGGCGGACCTCGACCTGATCGTGGCGAACAACTGGCGCACCTGGCTGCCGCCGGAGATCTTCGAGCTGCCGCGCCACGGCACCCTGAACATCCACGACTCGCTGCTGCCGTCCTACGCGGGCTTCTCCCCGCTCATCTGGGCCGTGATCAACGGCGAGCCCGAGGTCGGCGTCACCGCCCACATGATGGACGGCGAGCTGGACGCCGGCGACATCGTGCTGCAGCGCGCGATCCCGGTCGGTCCCGCCGACACGACCACGGACCTGTTCCACCGCACCGTCGACCTCATCGCGCCGATCACGACCGAGGCCATCGGGCTGATCGAGACCGGCTACACGCCTGTGCCGCAGGACCGGGCCAAGGCGAGCTTCTTCCACAAGCGGGCCAAGCGGGACAGCCTGATCGACTGGACGCTGCCGCCCGCCGACATCGAGCGGTTCGTGCGCGCGCTGTCGGACCCGTACCCGAACGCGTTCGCCTACCACCGCGGCCAGGAGCTGCGGATCACGAAGGCGTCGGTCTCGCAGGGCCACTACGGCGGCACGCCGGGCCGGATCTTCATCAGGGAAGGCGACGGCGTCGTGATCGTGGCCGGGCCGGACGCCCGCCGCGGGCAGTCGCCCGGCCTGCTGGTCGAGCGCGTCCGCACCGCCGACGGAACCGATGTCGGCGCGCACGAGTACTTCAAGACCATGGGCGGATATCTATGCAGTGGCGCGGAGCGCCTCCGTTGAGGGTGGTGGCGGGGGCATGGATGGACTCACCGACCGCCCGTGACCGGTGAGCGGGACATCCCTTGGCGGCGGCCACGCCGATGAGCAGGATGTCCCGCATGACCGGGATCAGCTTCCTCGAAGGACACCGCACCTGGGTGCTCACCGGGGAGTCGAGCACGTACGCGCTGCGGCTCGGCGAAGACGACGTCCCCGCCCATGTCTACTGGGGACCCGCGCTGCCCGCGGCCGGCGTCGTCGAGCTGACCGCGAAAACGCTTCCCTGGTGGGACGGCTTCAACGACCCCAACGAAGGACTCGACGAGCTCGCCACCGACGGCGGCACCCGCTACTGGACACCCGCCCTGCAGGTCCGTTTCGCCGACGGGACACGGGCCCTCGAATGGCGGTACGAAGACCACGAAATCACCGCCGGGCACCTGCGCGTCCACTTCACGGACCGGCACTACCCGCTGCGGATCACCCTGCACTACCGGCTGCGCGGCGACGTCCTCGAACGCTGGACCGAGCTGACCGCGGACACCGACGTGGAAGTCGTCCGGGCCGACTCGGCCACCTGGGCGCTGCCGGTCTCCGAGGACTACCGGCTGAGCCACGTCACCGGGCGCTGGGCCGCGGAAACCCAGCTGCACCGGGAATCCGTGCCGCACGGCGAAACGACCTTCGCCAGCCGTCGCGGAATCACCAGCCACCACGCCAACCCGTGGGTGATGGTCGACGACGGCACCGCGACCGAGCGTCACGGCGAGGTCTACGGCGTCGCGCTGGCCTGGAGCGGGTCGTGGCGCCTGACCACCACCCGGTCCTCGACCGGACGGCTGACCGTGAGCGGCGGCTTCGGCCAGGACGGCGTCGTGCACCGCGTCGGGCCCAGGCGCCCGCTGACCACGCCGGTCTCCGCCGGGCTGTACACCGACGGCGGGTTCGGCGCCGCGAGCCGGGCGTGGCACGCCTACGTCCGCGCGCACGTCCTGCCGCACCCGGAAGAACTGCGTCCGGTGCTCTACAACTCGTGGGAGGCCACGGGTTTCGACGTCACCGAGGCCGGGCAGCGGGCCCTCGCCGAGCGGGCCGCGGCGCTCGGGGTGGAACTGTTCGTCATGGACGACGGCTGGTTCGGCGCCCGCACCGGCGACCACGCCGGCCTCGGCGACTGGCACGTCAACCGCGAGCGGTTCCCGGAGGGGCTCAAGCCGCTGGTCGGCGCCGTGCACGCGCTCGGCATGAAGTTCGGCATCTGGGTCGAGCCCGAGATGGTCAACCCCGACAGCGACCTCTACCGCGCGCACCCGGACTGGGTGCAGCACCACCCGCACCGGCGCCGGTCGGAGCTGCGGCGGCAGCTCGTGCTCAACTTCGCGCGGCCCGACGTGCAGGAGTGGGCGTACGACTGGCTCGACCGGCTCGTCGGCGAACACGGCGTCGACTTCCTGAAGTGGGACATGAACCGGCCGTTCAGCGAAGCGGGCTGGCCGGGCGAAGCGGACCAGGACCGGCTGTGGGTCGAGCACACCCACGCGGTGTACGCGTTGCTGGACCGGCTTCGCGGGGACCACCCGGACCTGCGGATCGAGTCGTGCAGCGGCGGGGGCGGCCGGATCGACCTCGGTGTGCTGGCCCGCTCCGACCAGGTCTGGACCTCCGACAACACCGACGCCCTCGACCGGCTGCGGATCCAGCACGGCTACGGCCAGCTCTACCCCGCGGGCGCGATGTCGGCCTGGGTCACCGACAACCCCAACTTCGTCACCGCGCGGTCGGTGCCGCTGCGGTTCCGGTTCCACGTCGCCATGGCCGGGGTGCTCGGTCTCGGCGGCGACATCGTGCACTGGCCGGACGAGGATCTCGCGCTCGCCCGGGACCTGATCGCGCGCTACCGGGACATCCGGCCGGTGGTGCAGCACGGCACGCTGTACCGGCTGCGGCCCCCGATCGACGACGGCGTCGTCGCCTTCCAGTACGTCCTGGGCGACCGGTCGGTCGTCTTCGCCTACCGCCAGGCCGCGCACTTCAACGCTCCGGAGCGGCCGTTGCGGCTCGACGGTCTCGACCCGGCCGCGCGGTACGCCGAGCCGGAGCCGGGCCGGACGCACAGCGGCGCGGTCCTGCTCGCCCACGGACTTCCCCTCGGCTTGCCCCCCGGAGACTTCGCCAGCGTCGTCGTCCGACTCGATCGCATAAAGATCTGATCTATGTCGCCGTTCGATGCGGATTTGCGCGTATCCGGCGCTTGACATCGTCGAATAGATCCGATCAGATGCGTCATACATCACATATGGTGGGTCGAGGAAGGTGGCTGGACATGAGAAGGTCCCTGGCGCTGGGCGCAGCGGCGCTCCTGGCGGTGAGCGCGTGCTCGGTCGGGTCGAACACCGGCGGCAGCGGCGGCGACAAGGAGATCACCTTCCTGACGTTCGAAACCCCGAACCTCACCCCGGCCTACTGGGACGCCGCGATCAAGCGCGTCACCGACAAGAACCCCGGGATCAAGGTCAAGAAGCTCGTCGCGCCGACCGCCGACGGACGGACGTCGTACGCGAAGCAGCTCCTGCAGTCGGGCCAGTTCCCGGACGTGATGATCGCCGTCGACTCGGCGGGCTTCGCCGAGGCCGGTAACCTCTACGCCTGGACCCCGGACGAGCTCAAGGACTTCCAGTTCCCGCAGGCCAACCCGGTGAACGGCAAGTACTACCAGCTGCCCGCGAACACCCAGACCATCCCGCCGATCTACTACAACAAGAAGATGTTCGCCGACGCGGGCATCACCGCGCCCCCGAAGACGTGGGACGAACTCGTCACCGACGCGGGCAAGCTGAAGGACAAGGGCTCCTCGCCGTTCACCATCGGCGGCGGCAAGGACGGCTTCCCGTCGTCGATGATCCTCTCCGGCCTGGTCAGCACCGAGGTCTACAACACGATGCCGGACTGGCTGACCCAGCGCCGCCAGGACAAGGTCAAGTTCGCCGATCCCGCGTTCCAGCACGCGTTTTCGAAGCTCGCCGAGCTCGCGGCGAAGGGGTACGTCGACAAGACCAGCGTGTCCCGCGACTACGCGGCGACCGAGCAGGCGTTCCTCGACGGCAAGAGCGCGATGTACCCGATGGGCAACTGGTTCGCCGCGAACGCCGACTCGAAAAAGCACGACTTCGAGGTGGGCGTGTTCAACTTCCCCACCGAGGACGGCAAGCTCGTCGTCCCCGCGTACACCGGTGGCGGCATGATCGTCAACGCCAAGGCCGCGAACCTCGACGCCGCGCGGAAGTTCGCCCTCGGGTTCCAGCTGGACAAGGACCAGCTCGACGCCTCGGTGAAGGCCGACGGCCTGTTCCCGGCGATCAAGGGCTACACCCCGCCGTCCGACGTCGGCTCGACCTTCAAGGCAGGCTACGACCTCTACACCCAGGCCGTGCAGCAGAACGCCGTGGTGCACGCGTTCCGCTGGGAGACCGCCGACGACGGGCTGCTGCCCGGCATGAAGGACAAGGTCGACCAGGCCGCCCAGGACGTCATCACGGGCCGCAAGTCCGTGGCCGACGCGTGCGCGTTCCTGGACACCGAGTGGGCGAAGGCGGGCTGACCCACTTGGCCGCCGTCGTCGATTCCCCCGCTCCGCCTCGCACACCCCGCACTCCCGCCCGCGGCAGGCGGCGCAAGCCGATCCTGCCGCGGGTGGCGCACTTCGCGTCGTTCGGCGCGCCGGGTGTGCTCGTCTACCTGTGCTTCGTGATGGCGCCGATCCTGATCAGCTTCGGCTACAGCCTCACGAACTACAACCCGTTCAACCCGCCGGTGAAGTTCGTCGGCCTCGACAACTACAAGCTGCTCTTCACCGACGAGCAGTTCCTCACCGCGCTGAAGGTCACCACGATCCTGACCCTGATCGTGGTGATCGTGCCCAACGTCCTCGGCCTGGGCGTCGCGTTGCTGCTGGACCGGAAAGGCTGGCTGTACAACGCTTTGCGCAGCGTGTTCTTCACGCCGGTGATCCTCAGCTCGGTCGTCGTCTCGATCGTGTGGTCCCGGCTGCTCGACGACCAGGGTCCGCTGAACAACCTGTTGCGTGTTCTGGGTGTCGAGCACCCGCCGGGCTGGCTGTCCGATCCGGACGTCGCGTTGTACTCGTTGGCGTCGATCGTGTGCTGGCAGATGCTCGGGTTCTGCGTCGTCGTCTACCTCGCGGGGCTGCAGGGCGTGCCCGCGGAGCTGCTGGAAGCGGCCGAGATCGACGGCGCCGGCCCGCTGCGCCGGTTCCGGGCGGTGACCTGGCCGCTGCTCGCGCCGTCGCTGACGATCAACACGGTCGTGCTGCTGATTTCGGCGTTCAAGACCTACGACTACGTCAAGGTGATCACCAACGGCGGCCCGGGCTCCGGCGCGACCGCGACGATCGCGTTCGACGTGCTGCAGACCGGCTTCGACTCGAACCACATCGGCTACGCGTCCGCGATGGCCGTGCTGATGCTGGTGATCGTCGCGGTCGTGACGACGGTCGTGCTCACCTTCCTGCGCCGCCGGGAGGTGGACCTGTGACACGCTCTTGGCTGCGGCCCTCGGTCGCCTTGCTGGTCAGCGCGGTGTTCTTCGTGCCGCTGTACCTGGTCCTGGCGAACGTGGTCAAGCGCGGCGACCTGATCGCGAAGGAGCCGGCGTCACTGCCGTTGCCGCCGACGCTGGCGAACATCCACGCGGTGCTGACCCGGCCGGACGGCCTGTTCTGGGTCAGCCTGACCAACAGCATCGTGGTGACGGTGCTGTCGATCCTGGTGCTCACCGTGCTGTCGGCGATGCTGGGCCACTACCTGGCGCGCTCGGGCAAGCGGTGGACGAAGGTCCTGACGCTGGTGCTGCTGGCCGGGCTGATGATCCCGCCGCAGGTCATCCTCATCCCGATCACCGACGTCCTGCGCGTCACGCACCTGATGGCGACGCTGCAGGGCCTGATCCTGTTCAACGTCGGGTACTACGTGCCGTTCGGGGTGTTCGTGTTCTCGGGATTCATTCGCAGCGTCCCGGTGGAACTGGAGGAAGCGGCACGCCTGGACGGCGCGAGCCGGATGCAGGTGTTCTGGCGGGTGGTGTTCCCGCTGCTGCGCCCGGCGACGGCGTCGGTGCTGATCTTCCTCGGCGTGTGGATCTGGAACGACTTCATCGACCCGCTGATCATCCTCGGGCCCAGCCAGGGAACGACGATCACCACGGGCATCTACCGGTCCATCGGCCAGTACCAGGCGGATCTCGGGAGCGTGTTCGCGCTGATGTTCCTGGCGACGTTGCCGGTGCTGATCTTTTATCTGGCGCTGCAGAAACAGTTCGTGAAGGGCTTGACGGGCGGCGCGACGAAGGGGTGAGCGGCGCTCTCTCCCGAGAGCGGTGATCACTCACGTCGCGCGGCGGTGCTCACGTTCGAGAGCGCTGCTCACCATGGCCGCGAAACCGCCGGCCGTCACAACTCGCGAACCTTGCCCGCGTCGACCTCCAGCCGGCGCGTCACGTGGACGGCGTCGAGCATCCGGCGGTCATGGGTCACCAGCAGAAGCGTCCCCGGGTACCTGTCCAGCGCCGCCTCGAGCTGCTCGATCGCCGGCAGGTCCAGGTGGTTGGTCGGCTCGTCCAGCACCAGCAGGTTCACCCCTCGCGCCTGCAGCAACGCCAGCGCCGCCCGCGTCCGCTCCCCCGGCGAAAGCGTCGCCGCCGACCGCAGCACGTGCGCGGCCTTCAACCCGAACTTCGCCAGCAACGTCCGCACTTCGGCGTCGGCGAGCTCCGGCACCTCCCGCGCGAACGCCTCCGCGAGCGGGACGTCACCCAGGAACAACCGCCGGGCCTGGTCGACCTCGCCGACCACGACACCCGGCCCGAGCGCGCAAGAACCCTCGTCCGGCGGAACCCGGCCGAGCAGCGCCGCCAAGAGCGTCGACTTGCCGGACCCGTTCGCCCCGGTGATGGCGACCTTGTCCGCCCAGTCGATCTGCAGGTCCACCGGCCCGAGCGTGAACCCGCCTCGGCGGACGACCGCACCGCGCAGGGTCGCGACCACCGCTCCGGCACGCGGAGCGGCGGCGATCTCCATCCGCAGCTCCCACTCCTTGCGCGGCTCGTCCACGGTCTCCAGGCGCTCGATCATCCGATCGGTCTGCCGCGCCTTCGACGCCTGCTTCTCGGTGGCTTCCGAGCGGAACTTACGCGCGGCCTTGTCGTTGTCGGGCTGCTTCCGGCGGGCGTTCTTGACGCCCTTCTCCATCCACGCCCGCTGCATCCGCCCGCGCGCCTCCAACGCGGCCTTCGTGTCGGCGTACTCGTCGTACTCCTCACGCGCGTGCCGCCGCGCGACCTCACGCTCCTCGAGATACGCCTCGTAACCGCCGCCGTAGACGTTCACCTGCTGCTGCGCCAGATCCAGCTCGACGACGCGGTCCACGGTCCGGGCCAGGAACTCGCGGTCGTGGCTGACCAGCACGGTCGCCGCCCGCAACCCCGACACGAACCGCTCCAGCCGGGCCAGCCCGTCCAGGTCCAGGTCGTTGGTCGGCTCGTCGAGCAGGAACACGTCGTACCGGCTCAGCAGCAGCGACGCCAGCCCCGCCCGGGCGGCCTGGCCGCCCGACAGCGACGTCATCGGCTGGTCCAGATCGACCGTGAGCCCCAGGTCGGCGGCCACTTCGGCGGCCCGGTCGTCGAGATCGGCGCCGCCGAGAGCCAGCCACCGGTCCAGTGCCGCGGCATACTCGTCGTCCGCACCCGCCGAGCCCGCGGTGAGCGCCTCGGTCGCCGTGTCGAGGTCCACCTGCGCCGCCGAGACGCCGGTGCGCCGGGCCAGGAACCCCCGCACCGACTCGCCCTCCCGTCGCTCCGGCTCCTGGGGCAGGTGCCCGACGGTCGCGGTCGGCGGGTTCAGGCGGATCTCGCCGCCGTCCGGCTTCGCGAGCCCGGCCAGGGTCCGCAGGAGCGTCGACTTGCCGGCGCCGTTGACGCCGACCAGGCCGACGACGTCGCCGGGTGCGACCACGAGATCGAGTCCGGAGAAGAGGGTGCGGTCACCGTGGCCCGAGGCCAGGTCCTTCGCGACGAGAGTTGCGCTCATGAGGTAGCCGAGTCTACGACCCCGTGGTGAAGTGTCAGATCAAGGTCAAAGCCACCGGCTGTGTGTGTCCCGTGGCGCCTTGATCACTCAGTGTGGGTACCCTGTTCGGTTGTCAGTCCCCCGCGCAGTGAGGTCGGTGAACAGCATGGGCGAACCCGCTCCCCCGGTCACCCTCGGCCGCAGGCCGAAACCGAGGGAAGGCCGCCCCTCCGCGCCCCGGCCCACGGTCAGCCGGCGCCGCGAGGTCAGCCACGCCAGCGCGCGGTCGCTGCTGATGACCGTGCTCGGCGAGTACGCGCTGCCGCGGGACAAGCCGGTCTGGACGTCAATGCTCGTCGAGGTGCTGGGTCTCCTCGACATCGAGGAGAAGTCGGCGCGGCAGGCACTGGCCCGCTCGGCCGCCGAGGGCTGGGTGGTGTCCGAGCGCGTCGGGCGGCGCGTGCGCTGGTCGCTGACCCCGCCCGGGCGGCGCCTGCTGACCGAGGGCGCCGACCGGATCTACGCGTTCGGCCGCGAGGAACGCCGCTGGAACGGGCAGTGGCTGATGCTGATCGTCTCCGTGCCGGAAGCGAAGCGCGACCTGCGGCACCGGCTCCGCACGCGCCTGACCTGGGCGGGCTTCGGCTCGCCGGTCGCCGGCGTGTGGGTGAGCCCGGACCTGTCCCGCCAGCGGGAGGCCCAGCAGATCGTCAGCGAGCTCGGCCTCGACGCCCAGGCGATGTCGTTCACCGCGGCATACGGCGAGGTCGGCGAGCAGGAGTCCATGGTCGCCCGGTCCTGGGACCTGAGCGAGCTGAAGGACCGCTACGAGGACTTCATCGACCGGTTCACCGGCCTGCACCCCACCGGCGGCCGCGCGGTGCTGCGGGCGCAGACGGAGCTGGTGCACGAGTGGCGCCGGTTCCCGTTCCTCGACCCGCAGCTGCCCGCCGACCTCCTCCCGGCGAAGTGGAGCGGGACGAAGGCGGCGGAGCTGTTCCATCACAAACACGTCGACTGGCGCCCGGAGGCCCAGCAGTATTGGGACGACATCGTCGAAGCCGAAGAAGCAGGGTGAGCATGACTGAGCAGGTCCGCCTCGACCGTGATGGCGGGCTCGCCGTCCTGACCATCGACGCCCCGCCGCTGAACCTCTACACGGCTTCGCTGCAGTCCTCGCTCGCTTCGGCGATCGGCACGCTGGAAGACGCTCCCGCGCGGGCACTGCTCATCCGCGCCGAGGGCAAGATCGTCAGCGGCGGCGTGGACGTCTCGCTGTTCGACGCCCAGGGCTCGCCCGCCGAAGCGAAAGTGCTGTTCGACGAGATGCTGGCGGTGCCGGACCGGATCGCGGCACTGCCGTTCCCGACGGTGTTCGCCGCCCACGGCCTGTGCCTGACCTGGGCGTTCGAGGTCGCGGTGGCCTGCGACATCATCCTCGCCGCCTCGCGCGCGAAGTTCGGGCTGGTCGAGAAGGTCGTCGGGCTCACCCCGACCATGGGCGGCACCCAGCGCCTCGCCGCACGGGCCGGCGTCGGGCGGGCCAAGGAGTTCGTGATGACCGGCGACACCTACGACGCGGCCACGCTGGAGCGCTGGAACGTCGTCAACCGCGTGCTGCCGGACGAAGGTTTCGACGCGGCCGCACGGGCGTTCGCCCAGCGCCTGGCCGAGGGCCCCACGCGCGCCCACGCGGCGACCAAGCGCGTCCTCGACCACTACTCGGCGGGCGGCGTCCCCGAGGCGAACGCGCACATCACGACGATCGCGGCTTCGCTCTTCGAAACCGAGGACCTCCGCAACGCCGTGAAGTCGTTCCTGGCCGATGGGCCGGGGAAAGCCACGTTCTCGGGACATTAACGCGGCGGCTCGTGTTCAGCCCGCTGAACAGATTTGTTCAGCGGGCTGAACCCTTTCTTTTGCCGTCAAAGAACATCTTGACCAACAGTGGTCTGGACCATGACACTGTGGACAACGCGCCCCCAGACACCGTCGTCTCGAGGAGAGCCATGTCCCGCTTTCGCAAGGTCTTCACTTGGGGTGCACTGATCCCCTTGGCATTGGGTCTGACCGCCACACCGGCGCCCGCTGCCCCGGCGACGTTCACCCACCCGGGAGTACTGGTCAGCCGCCCACAGCTGGACTTCGTCAAGACCAAGGTGAAGGCCGGCGCCCAGCCCTGGAAAGCGGCGTACGACCAGACTTTGGCGAGCGCCTACGCCTCACTTTCCCGGACACCGAAACCGCGTTCGGTGGTCGAATGCGGCTCGTACTCGAACCCCAACTACGGCTGCACGGACGAGCGCGAAGACGCAATAGCGGCATACACGGACGCGCTGATCTGGTACATCTCGGGCGACGCCCGTTACGCACAGAAGGCGATTGCGCTGATGGACGCGTGGTCGGCGGTGATCACGAGCCACACCAACAGCAACGCACCACTGCAGACGGGCTGGGCAGGCTCGTCGTGGCCCCGCGCGGCGGAAATCATCAGGTACACGTATCCGAGCTGGCCGAACTCCGGCCGGTTCGCGACGATGCTGCGCAATGTCTACCTGAGCAAGGTCATCAACGGCAGCAACAGCAACGGAAACTGGGAACTGTCCATGATGGAGGCCGCGATCGGCATCTCGGTGTTCCTGGAGGACAGGACGAGCTTCGACAAGGCGGTTTCGCGGTACCGCAACCGCGTCGCGGCGTACGTGTATTTGTCTTCGGACGGTTCCCTGCCGAAGACGGTCCCCGGCAGCGGCTTGTCGTCCCGCGACCAGATCGTGGCGTACTGGCAGGGCCAGTCGACGTTCGTGGACGGCCTCACCCAGGAGACCTGCCGCGACTTCACCCACACGGGCTACGGCATAGCGGCGATCGCCGACGTGGCGGAGACGCTGCACATCCAGGGCGAAGACGTCTACTCCACGGACGTCGGCACGCGCCTGCGCCAGGCCCTGGGCTTCCAGTCGAAGTACCAACTGGGCGCGGCGGTCCCCAGCTGGCTGTGTTCAGGCCACTTGAACCTCGGCCTCGGCCCGGTGACGGAGGTGGGCTTCAACGCGCTCCACACGCGCTTGGGCACAGCAATGGCGAACACGCAGACACTGACGGAGCACCAGCGCCCGGCGGGCACGAACAACCTGTTCGTGGCCTGGCAGACCCTGACACACGCAGCCAACCCGGCTTGATCTTGCATCTCGGTCCGTCTGGCGGTGTTTCCGCAGGTCAGGCGGGCCGAGGACCCTGGTTGCGGGGCCGTTTGGCGGGCACGCTAAAGTACTTTCACGCACTCAGGGAGTGCGGGTCCGGGCTGTGGCGCAGTTTGGTAGCGCACTTGACTGGGGGTCAAGGGGTCGCAGGTTCGAATCCTGTCAGCCCGACGGACGCAGATGGCCGCTCGACCTGGGTGAAAGCCCAGTTCAGGCGGCTTTTTTGCGTTCCGCTCTTGATCTTGCGGTTGATCATGAGCAGGCCCCCTTGGGGACCATATGGGGACCAGGTCAGGTTTTGAGGGCGTGCAGCGCACTTGACTCTGCTGATGCAGCGCCAGGCGATCATGCTCTGACGAGTGAATCCGACCGTTGAACTGGCACCTGAGACCACACGCCACCACGAACGTGAGTGGCAGTAGGTCCGGCATGGCGGCCCCCCGACGAACATCGACGGCACCGCCGAAGCAGGAGCAGCAGGCCGAGGTTACCGGCGCGTCCACGCAGTCCTGCTGCGTGCGCCAGCGGTCCCGGCCCGGTGGCTGCCTTGGCCTCCATCCAGTTGGTCACCACCGTGCCAATAGACAACCGGCGCTCGCCGCATTGATGAATTTGAAGGTCCGCTCCCATGCAGCGTCTGTCTGCGGTTTCATCCGTCGCTCGCTGCGGCTTGCATGGTCCAGTAGGCGAGATTGTGGCGGGTGATCTGGGTGTTGGGGTGTTCGACGCCCAGTACCCGCTCCCTCACCGGCAGCAGTTCTGCGAATAAGTCACGCGCCCCAGCGGAATCTCCCGTCTGCCCGGTCCAGTGGGCCAGGTGGTGGCGGGTGGTCAGGGTGTCGGGGTGTTCGGCGCCCAGCACTCGCTCCCGCACCGGTAGCAGCGCGGTGAACAGATCCCATGCGCCGACGGTGTCGCCGGCGTGTGCGGTCCAGTGGGCGAGGTTGTGGCGGGTGGTCAAAGTGTGGGGGTGTTCGGCGCCCAGTACCCGTTCTCGGACCGCCAGAAGTTGGGCGTTCTGTTCGCGTGCCGCGACGGTGGCACCGGTCAGCCCAGTCCAGTAGGCGAGGTTGTGGCGGGTGGTCAGAGTGTCGGGGTGTTCGGCGCCCAGCGCTCGCTCCCCAATCGTCAGCAGGTCGGTGTACAGGTCGCGCGCTCCGGCCGTATTCCCGAGGTACCCGGTCCAGCGGGTTAGATTGTAGTGGCACTTCAGGGTGAAAGGATGTTCGGCGCCCAGCGTCCGTTTCGCCACGGGCAACAGGTCGGTGAACATAGCGCGGAGGAAGGCGAAGTCAAACTCCTGGCCGGGCCAATACGGAATGTTGTGGCGGACTGTCACGGTGCCGGGATGCTCGGCGTCCATTACCTGCTCTTGCATCGACCGCAGATGCGGGTACACATCGTGTATTGCGGCGGGGTTCTCTGCCTTCTCGGTCCAGAATGCTGTGTTGTAGCGGCCGACTATGGTTTCGAGGTGTTCGGCGCCCAGGACCCGCTGCTGCACTATCAGCAACTCGGTTGCCAGGTCACGTGCCCCGACGATATCTCCGGCCTGCCCGGTCCAGTAGGCGTGTCGTGAGCGGGTGGCCAGCGTGTCGAGGTGTTCTGCGCCCACCACCCGCTGCTGTACCGTCGCCAGGTCCGCGCACAGGTCGCGCGCCCGGGAGTAGTCCCCGGCGTGGCCGGTGAACAACGACATGTTGTAGTAGGTGGCCAGGGTGTCGGGGTGTTCGGCGCCCAGTACCCGCCGCTGCGCCTGGAGAAGCTCGGTGTACAGGTCGCGTGCGCTGGCGGTGTCACCGGCGTGTCCGGTCCAGCGAGCGAGGCTCTCATGGGTGGCCAGGGTGTCGGGGTGGTCGGTGCCCAGTACTCGTTGTTCCACCAGCAGCAGCTCCGCGAACAGGTCACGGGCCACGTGGTGCTGGGTGGTCACACTGACGACAGTGCGTGGTTCGGTCGGAAACGCCGCGCCGAGCAGAATGTGGGCGGCCTTCACCCATTCCCTGGTAGCGCTCGGTGTCCGGAACTGGTCACGGGTGACGGCCTGGACCAGACGGTGCATGCTGACCGTCATGGTCGCGGCCCGGACAGGGGCCATCAGGCTGTAGGCCATGACCTCCCCCACCGCGCGGTGCCTTGCGAGCTCGTCATCGAGCAGCACCGACAACGGCTCGACAGCGTCAGACAACCTGCCCTCGACACGGTGTAGCGGGGTGAAAAGGTGGTGAACCGGAATCGCGTCGGGTGCATAGAAGCACACAACGTTCAGCAGTGCCCGTGCGGTCGGGGTCAGCCGGTCGAATGCTAACTGCCAGGTGGTGGCCACCGTGTGCGGATAGTCCGGAGGCCGGCCTTCCTGGTGCAGCTCGGTTCTGCGGCTGCGGTACAGGCGCAGATAGGTGGCCAGAGTCACCGCGCCGGCCCGGGTGAACGCCCCCGCCTGGGCCAGCGCCAGCGGCATTCCACCCAGCTCCTGCGCCAGGACCTGCGCCGCGTCGCGGTCGTCGTCCAGGGACAGTGAGGTCAGCAAGTCGATCGATGTCTCCTGCCCCAACGGTTCGACGGCGATCACTGCCTGCCCCGAGGGCCAGTGCGCGGTGGCTTGGCTGGTGATCAGCACATGCCCATCCCCGGCCGCAGGAACCAAGCCCCGTGCCGACGAAGCATCAGGCACGTTGTCCAGGATCAACAGCCACGGTCGGGGCTGATCGGCGAGCAGGGCGTGTACCGCAGCCGCGGCATCGCTGATCTGGCCGGCATCGTGCGGAGCGAGGATTTCCAACAGCGTGCGGAAATCTCCGTCGATCGTCGCGGTTTCCTCGGCGCGGATCCACCACACCACGCCATAGTCCGCGCGATGGTGTCGGGCGTAGGCGCGGGCAAGGCTGGTCTTGCCGACCCCGCCCATCCCGGTCAGCACTACCGTTTTCGAGGCACCCCGTGCCGCGGTACCAGTGAAAATGGTGTGCATCGCGTCCAATTCGGACGCGCGACCAAAGAAGTCTGCCAGGGGGTCGACGTGCGGCGACACGAAGGTGTCGGTGAGGCCCTCCAGATGACGTGGTTCGTGGTCATGTCCGGTGACACTGTGCAGGTCCGGCGGGAACTGTGCGCGTGTGGCCGGCGGCCTGCCACCGGGCGTGACTACCAGGTCGGGCGATGGCAGCGGCTGCTCACCGCGTAGGATCGCCTCGTGCAGGGCGCGGAGTTCGGGTCCTGGGTCGCTTCCGAGTTCGTCTCCGAGCCGGCTTCGGGTGAGGGAATAGCGGTCCAAGGCCTCGGAGTCCCGGCCGGCGGCCACCAGGGCGCGCATCAGTATCGCGGTCAGTGGCTCGGTCAACGGGTGTTCGGTCAGCAGCTGCCGCACCGGCCCGATCACCTCGTCGTGGTGGCCGAGCCGTAGTTCGGCTCGTGCCCAGGCAACGGTGGCGTCCAGCCGTTGTTGGTTCCAGTCCTCGCGCATCCGGGCGGCCCATTCGCCGGGCAGGCCGGCCAGCGGAGGCCCCCGCCATAGACCAAGGGCCTCGTTCAGCAGTCCGGCTTGCTCGGCAACCAGACGCTCGGAGTGGCGGGCGGCGGTGGTCAACCGGTGAAACCGGTGCAGGTCGACGCTATCCGGGTCGATGTCCAACGCGTATCCGCCCGCCTGGCGGACCGGCCCTGCTTGCCGGACCGTTTCGGCCTGGTCCAGGGCCTTTCGCAGACGAGAGATGTGGGCGTACAGCGCCGGCTTGGCCCCGGCCGGGGACGCCTGGTCCCAGATCCGATCGATGAGCGTATGCAGCATCACCGGACGGCCGGCGTCCACGGCCAGCGCCGCCACGACAGCTCGCTGCTGCGGTGTGCCGAGGTCCGGCAGTCGCCTGTCGCAGTCCCAGACCTCGACCACTCCCAGCAGCCGGATTTCCACGACCTCACCACCACCGACGCGCCTTGCAAGAACGGACACCGGCAGGCACCGACAGTCACCAAGGATCCCGCAAGCTGCTGGCCATTATCCGGCGAGCACCGTCGACCTGTCCACCACTGCGGTGTTGCTCCAGCAAGGCGGCCAGGCCACCGGTCCGGCGTGTCGACATGACGTGGCGATCAGGGGTTACCGACATTATGAGCAAGTTCAGGCGCTACCTCGGGGTTCTCGTGGGTGCGCTGGCTCTGTTCCTGGGCTTTGGCCCAGCGATGGCTCAGGCCAGCACCGCGGCGAATCACCAAGCCAATATTCGGACTGACCAATACTTCGAAATCAGGTCCCAGCTCACCCAGAGATGCCTCGACATTGAGTCCGCCGGCAACGGGGACGGAGTTCCGGTCGTGGCAGTGGACTGCTGGGGCGGCGCCAACCAGAAGTGGCGCCTCGCTGATGCCGGAAACGGCTATTACGAAATCCATCCGCTCAACAGCCAGAGGTGTCTCGATGTAGCAGGGTCCGGCCTCGACCAGGGCGCTCCGGCCATGCAGTGGGCTTGCTGGGGCGGCGCCAAGCAGCACTGGCGGCTCGCCGACGCAGGTAATGGCTACTACGAGATTAGGATCCAGCTCAACCAAAGGTGCCTCGACATCGCCGGTAGCGGCCTCGACCGCGGTGCTCGCGGAATGATCTGGGACTGCTGGGGCGGTGCCAAACAACACTGGCGGCTCGCACCGGTCAGCGCGTAGTACCTGACCCCACGGACCTGGCTCTATGCCGGAGCCAGGTCCCGTGCGCTTGCTGGGACCTGGTGATGCTGGTTCCGGCGTCCACGGTCTCAGGGGAGGTCGCCGTCCCAGCCGCTGACGACCAGTTCACCCGTGGATTGCGGCGCAGCGACTCCCCGTGGACACGGCACTCGTAGCCGTCGGGCTTGTGCGGCGGCCTCACAGCCGGGATCTCAGTACGTCGGCCTCGCAACGTGGCGAGGACTGGTCGCTAGCGGCCAGGAATCGTTCCGCAGTGCCAGAAGCGCATGAAGGAACGCTCCGCCTTCTCGAAGACGGAGCGTTCACCAATTTCCGTATGCCGTCATCAGACGGCGCGCAGCCGGGCTGATCGTGGCGATCGCAGGTGCTTGGTCAACAGCTCCCCCGCATCCGCCACAGACTGATGATCCGGATGCAGGTACCTCTGCGTCGTCGTCAGCGAGCCGTGGCCGGCGATCTTCTGCAGGTGATGCACCGGAACGCCGGCATCCGCCAGCCAGGTCAGGCCCGTATGCCGCAAATCGTGGCGGCGAAGGTGGTCGTACCCCAGCCGCGACACCACCTCATCCCACCGTGTCGCATCGCGCAACACCGCCGTCGTGATGCGACCGCCGCGAGGCCCCTGAAACAGCCGAGCGTCGGGATCTCGGTCAGCCAGAGCGATCCGCCTCTCAACCAGCTCTCGGATGTCCTCGATCAGCGGTACCTTCCGGGCCCGCTTGCCTTTGGTTCCCTTGTCCACCAGCCCCTCGGGCTCCTCGACCTCGGCGCCCCAGCGGAGTAGGCCGCGATCGAACAGGTCTCGACCGTGCTTCTCGCTGGCGAGGCCGTCGCCGATGTCCTGCACCGCAGGGCTACTCGTCGCCACCGAGAGCCACGCTGCGGAGGAATTCGGCGTCCCTCAGAGCCGCTCCCGCGCAATCTTCGGCGAAGCGCTCCGGTACTGCCGTCCTCCCGAGGCCAACCCATCGCCCCCTCGTGATGGGCGCTATACAGGCCGACGACCGCCCACCTCTTCTGCCCTGGGTATCGATCGCCGAGACACTCGGCCGGCCGGGCTTGTCGGCTTCCCTCAGCTCGTCGACCCGCTTCCGGCGGACGGGTCTCAAACCCGTCCAGTGAGAGTTCGAATCTCTCCGAGGGCACCACCTCTGACCTGCGAAAACAGGCCTCTGGGCAGCCTTGTTTGGAGCAGCGATCCAGTCCGGGATGTCCGGTTGTGTACGGCTGATACCGGTGGCGTGCGGCCAGTCGCGGTCTATTCGCGGTCTACTTTTTCGTCGGATCCGGGCCTCGGATGAGCGGGGTATCCAGTCGGTCGGCTTCCGGGTCCGGGGATCGGAGACGACGGTAGCGGGCGGCGGCATCGTGGCTCGATCACGGCCTGGCGGAAAGACAGGCGCTTCCCGTGTCAACGGTCATTGGGAACTCCGGGCGGGCGGACAGCTGGTCTGCGGGCTGGCGGACAGTACTTGTCCGGGCTGATGGACAGCGGTTCTCCGGATCTTGGTTAGGTCAAGGGGACCACCCCCTTGCCCGCGATGGCTTCGGCGAGGCGGTGGCTGTCGCCTTTGGTGGTGACCAGGTGGGCGTGGTGCAGTAGCCGGTCGACGGTGGCCGTGGCGAGGGTTTTCGGCATGATCGAGTCGAACCCGCTGGGATGGATGTTGCTGGTCACCGCGATCGAGCGGCGTTCGTAGGCGGCGTCGATGATCCGGTAGAACGCCTCGGCGGCGTCCTGCCCGGCGGGCAGCATCCCGATGTCGACGACGATGAGGTCGCAGCCGCAGATCCGGGAGATCGTGCGGGCCACCGAGCCGTCGACCTTGGCTTTGCCGACCGCGGCGGTCAAGGTTTCCAGGGTGAACCAGGACACCCGCATGTCGTTCTCGATCGCCGAGTGCGCGAGGGCTTCCACGAAGTGCGACTTCCCGGTGCCCGACGGCCCCGCGACGGCCAGGTTCTCTTGTCTTCCAATCCATTCCAATGTGGACAGTGAGTTCTGGGTAGCCTCGGAGATCGAGGATTCCTCGGCGCGCCAGGAGGAGAACGTCTTGCCGGTGGGGAAGTTCGCGGTCTTGCGCCGCATCCGCCGGGTCGCGGCGCCGCGGCCGGTGACCTCCTCGCCGAGCAGGACGCGCAGCACCTCGGCGGGATCCCAGCGTTGCGCCCGCGCGGTGGCCAGGACGTCGGGTGCGGCTTTGCGCAGGTAGGGCAGCCGCATCCGGCGCAGCACCAGGTCCAGTTCCTCAGGCAGGGCGGGGGCTTTGGGGCTGCTCACTGGCCGAACACCTCCCAGCCGCTGGTGCCCGGTTGCGCGGAGTGGGCCTCATCGGCCACCACCACGTCACTCGGCGGCCCGGAGGAGGTCAGGTGGTCCAGGATCGAGGCGAGGTCGTCCTCGGCGAACCGGCCCGCGATCGCCGCCAGCCCCAGCGCGTCGTCGACCCGGCCGGCATCCAGGATCGCCGCCAGTTCCACCGCGCGGGCCATCTTGACCCGGATCCGGGTCACCCCGGTCGCAGCGGCTTCGACCAGCCACCGGCGAGCACCCTCGCCGAGGGCGAGGAACGCGACCTCCTCCGGAGTGCGTGCCCTGACCTTCGGCGGGCGAGGCAGATTCCCGCCCGGATGGTGCGGGTAGTGCGCGTCGTCGATGCGCGGAGAACCCGGAGTGGACAGCACATGCCGGGCGATCTCGGTCAGCCCGGCGGTGGTGTCGCCGACGATGACCAGCTCGTCGCCGGTGACGCGGGCCCAGACCTTGCTGCCCTGGTGCCCGTCGGGGGTGGAGTAGCGCACCGACCCGAACCGGATCGTCTGGTCATCGTCGACCAGGCGCTCCTCGCCGAGGGCGATCGCGTGCGGTTCGGCGGGCAGGACGTGCAGATGCTGCAGTTCGGTGGCCAGCCGGACATCCGGAGCGGCCCCGGTCTCGCGGTGGGTGCGGGCGTTGACCCGCTCGCACCACTCGACACACGCGTCCGCCAGGTCGGCGAACGTCGAGTAGGCGGGCAGCAGGTTCGCCGTGGTGGGCACCAGGTCCGCCTTGGCGATCTTGACGGTGTGCTCGGCGCCGCCCTTGGACTCGGGGTCGAACGGCTCACACGTTTCGACTTTGCAGCCGTAATACCGGCCCGCGGCGACGATCTCAGGGTGACGTACCGGCACCCCGGCGACCCGGTCCATCGTCACCGTCCGGGGGTTGTCGGTCAGCAGATATGTTGGTGCGCCACCGATCCGACGCAACGTGGCATCCACACAGGACACCAGAGTGCCCAAGGTCTGGTCCCATGCGGGCAGCACCACGCGGAAGCGCGACCACGACAGCCACGCGCAGAACAACTGCGTGCGCCGCCCGCCGACTCGAGGGCCCTCACCCCAGTCGAACTGCATCCACATCCCCGGCTCCGGGGTCCACGGCCGGTACTTGCGGCGGTGGCCGGCCTTCCACGCTGCTTTCGCCTCGGCGACCGCGCGTCGGGTTGTGCGGTCGGTGCCGGTGAACCCCATCGCGACCAGCCGCTGATGCACCACATCGGCGCGGACCCGGCCCTGGGAGTTCGCCACCAGTTCCTCGATCTTGCCCAGGAACGGGTCGATCCCACGAGCCCGCCGCGCCGGGGTGAACGGGTCACCACCCGCGTCGCGGATCGCGACATAACGGGCGACGGTCTTCTCATCCACCCCCGCCAGCTCCGCTGCCGAGTGCGCACAGCGTGTCAAATCGAACGCTTCCAAGATGTCCATGATTTCCCTGTCAGACTTGGTCAAGGGACTCCTCCGGCCGCACGGGCGGGCAACTGATCAGCAACCAGAGCCAACCCCGCCGGAGGGGTCCCTACCTGCATTGATGTCAGGCGTGTCCCGGAGATCTCATGTCCATCGACCCGGAGATTTCATGTCCGCCCACCCGGACCGAACTGTCCGCCCACCCGGATTTTTTCATGTCCGCTGGCATCCCGGCGACGTGCGTACGTGTCTATGCCCGCCGGTCGGGTCGCGGGTGGCGCGGCAGGCAGGAGGTAGCTGCACTTTTCCGCCACCCGGCAGGAGGCCCGGTTGTCCTCCGCGTGCAGCAGGTCGAGACGGGTCAACGGGACGAGGCCCTGCGTGCTCAATGCCCACTGGGACACGGTCTCCAGAGCACGGGCGGCGATGCCGCGCCCCCGGACGTAGGCCGCTGTCCAGTAGCCGACTTCGGCCACACCGACGGCCCCCACCTTCACCACCACATGGCCGACAGGTGCCCGGTCGTTCACACCGGTCACCACAGCGAAGCTGAACCGCGTCGCGGAGTCCCAGCCGGCAGCCTGGACAGCCAGCCACTACCGCGCCTCGGCTTCGTCGGCCAGAGAGTGAGCCAGCCAGCGGCGCAACGCCGGATCGCGATGAGCCGCAACCAGCACCGACAGGTCGCCCAGGCGCCACGGCCGCAGCCGCAAGACCGCGGCAGACCCGATCTGCGGTACAGGCAAGATGATCGTCACGATCGTTCATCCTGCCCTGTCGAGGCCGCTCGGTCGCAGGCCCGGACCGAAAGGCGGACGCGCTCAATTCGGGCTACTTAAGACCGGACGTTGGCGCGTGACCAGGGATGTTAGAAGGTCGCGGGCCGCGAGAAGAGCGCCGAGCAAATGTCGTTGCGTGGTGACGTATCGCTCATGAAGACTGACAGCCATGCTCGTCCTGGAACCGGTGATCGACGCGGCCGACGCGACCGGTTTCACTCTCTGGCCGGTCACAGCCCGGGCCGGGCGCTCCTTGATCCGCGTGTCAGCGGGTATGTCCCCGCTCGATGTCGGCACGGTGATCGCGGCCCTGCACCCTCGCGGTTCCGATGCCTCTGCCGCACGCCTTCATGACGCTGTTGCCGTGCTCCGGGCAATCATCGAGGCCGACTGCTTGATCGCCGCCGGTGGTCTGCTGGCCCGCGACACGCTGACAGGGGTCGCTATCCCGCCGAGTTGCTGCTGCGGCCTCGAGAGCTGGCGCGAATGGACCGCCGTGCCGCACGGCGGCCAGCCGTGGCTCGGCCACAGCCCTGCACCCTGGGTGGAGCACCTCGGCAACGCCGTGCGCATCTGGCCCGACGGCGGCCTCGGCGAGGCCCCACCCCCGATCGAGCGCGCGATCACGGCACCACTGGACGTGTTCGCCGCTCAGCTGCACACCACACACCAAGACCTCCTCGGCTTCTTGGACGCAGCCACCCAATGGGCTCACGACTTCGCTCCCGGCATGGCCGGAGACTTGGCGGCCAAGCTCGACGACAGCTTCGCGATCACCGAACGGTGAACCCTCCCGAGGCAATACTCCCTACCCTGTCGCCGGTGGTGACCAGGCACCAAACCATCCGGTGCTGCTTGCTGTGTGCATCGCGCCGCTCAGCCGCGGAGCGTTGTCCCCGTAGTACCGAACAGCACCGGACTCCGCGACGCGTCGTGCCTGCACGTCGGCATAGTCTGCGCTTCAGCCCGCCCGAACCGGCTGGACAGCCGGTTCTGGAAGACTGAGCTCCATGTGGAGGGGCAGGTTTGGTCGGAAGTCGGTGATGGCGGACGCGATCGTCGTCATAGTTCACCAATCGGTTCTGTTCATGAGGGCAATGGCACATCGACGTGAAACCATGTGTGATGAGTTCTTCCCCGGTTGCGACTACCAGCAGCAGATCCGCGAACTGGCGGACGTGTGCGACAACCTTGTGCCCGGGTTGAGGCCGACCGGTCCCCGTCGCCCGCAAGACGCGCTGCAGTCACCTGGGACAACCGAAGCCGGCACCAACAGGACTGGATCCGCCATTGCCTCGCAGCACGCGGGCTCCGAGTCGAAGACTTGATCTCGACGGCACCTGGGCGACGTCGGGTCATGCCCAACTGAGTATTCGGCACAGTCGCAGCGGACTGCATCAAGCCGCGCTTGGCTGGTTCGCCGGCACGCACCCGGCCGAGCCGGTGGTGCTCTGCACCCAGACCGCCAACGAACGCTCCATGCGCGTCGCGGCAAAGCTGGGGTTCACCGCGGTGGAACTGTTCGAGGCGTACGGCGCCGAGCAGTGGTTCGGCGTGTGGTCCCCCGCCACGTCCTTCGATTGAGCTCATGCCCGACAATGGGCGTGACCTTGGACGCCACGATCGGCTGGAGCTACCCGTTGCCCACTTCACCCAACGACCCGTCGAACGTCACCGCGGCTGGGGGATCGACTCGTCGGGGGGGGGAGAGATGATCGGCGACGACCAAGTCACCGTCGGCCGAGCCGGGATCAGCATCCGGCCGTTCGTCGCGAACACTTCCAACCCGGCGCCGGCGAGTGCGCTGCCCGCCGACTTCAGCGTCACCCAGAACCTGCGTTCGCTCGAGCAGCCGACGAACACGTGGCGCGCCGCGTTCGCCTCACCGGTGCACGTCCGGGGGCTCCGCGAAACCAGCCCCGGCGCCCCAGAGTTCTTCGTCAGCGCCAACGGGGCCGAGCACACCGACCCGTACATCGGCGCGGCGGCCGTGCGCAATGTCCAGGCGGCCACTCCGACGGTGGCCGTGTCGGCCCCCGGAGCACCGAGCACTGTCGTCATCACCGCCGATTCGACGCCGAGCGGCGCGCCGATCCGATTCAGCATCGTCGAGGCCGCCCTCGGCTGCCGCAGGGGCGAGCTGACGATCAGCACCGCCCGGGCACGATCCGGGTGCGCGCGGGGATCGGAGCCAGCTTCGACGAGGTCGTCGTCACGGTCACCGCGTGACGACGTAGTCCGCGTCATCCGGGTGCGCATCCGTTGGCTGCCTGCTGGGCTTCGATGCGCTCCAGTTGCCCCAGGAGGGCCTTCGCCCGCCCGTTCAGCGCGGCTGCCTCGTGGCGAGCGATCACCGGGTCGCTCCAATCGATGGCCGCGATCTCGGCACGGACTTCGGCCAGTTGCGTTGCCAGGAAACCGTGGTTGTCGTGAAGTTGCTCGCACGTGTCCGCCGTGGAGCCGACCGCGACCGGGATCGACGGGCCGGCGTTCCCGAACCAGTGGACGCCATCACGCACCATCTGCCAGCAGAACCGGTAACTCCCGGCCGCGCCCGGAGCTTGGGCCTGGAAGTCGAACGCCACCGTCTCGCCCGGGTCGACCGTCGGCTGCCTGAGCTGTACCCGGTTCGCTCCCCACGATGCGTTGTCCTGAGGGTCCTGGCTGCCGAGACGGTAACTGTCCGCCGGGGTCCACGTCGTCGATCCGGTGTTCTTCGCCGATACTCGCACTCCGGCAGTCGCGCCTGCTGCCATCGGAACCGGCGGCGGGGTCGGCGTGCTCACCACGGCGTCGTCGACGTAGGCCGGTGCGGGGTCGGCGTGCGTATAGGATATAGGGAAGAAGCCGCGGACCGGTCCGGTTCCGTTGGTGGCGATCGTCTTCGCCGGCGCGGGTTCGCTGATGTCCAGTTGGATGACGATGTCGTCCTTGCCTTCGCGATTGCAGTCGTAGGTGTGCAACGTCAGGATGTCGCCGTGGGTTTCGTAACCCCAGACCAGGACAACGTGATTCTGGAACACGTCCCACGGCGCGTACGAGTGCACGAGGACGAGTCCGATCGGGCACAGAATCCCGTTGTCGATCGAGTCGAGTATGGCGGGAATTTCGCGCAGCGTCCGCCGGAACAGTCCATCACCCCAGACGACCGTGTCGTGATCGAGGGCAGCCGTTGCGGCCAGCCATCGTGCGACGATCTGCGGACCGGCGAAGCTGTCGATCAGCCGGCTCAGCAATTGCTGCACCAACTGGGGAGGGATCTCGCTTGAGACCTTGTTACGCAGTTGGGGCGTGCCGCTCTCGAAGATGTCCCGGGTGAGGAACGACATGCCGCCGCAAAGACCCATCGTTGTCGCATCCAGTGATACCGGCGGCAGCCCCAGGATGGAAACCGTGAGTGATGTTCCGGATGGCCATGGATTGTTGTGGAAGAGGGGCGCCCTGGTCGAGGGAAGGAATCCCGGCACTTTCACGGGGCCGAAGCGCTGGACCGTGTCCGACGCCCACAAGGCTGCGCCGTCGACGCCGTAGACCACGAGGTTCCCGTCGTCCTGGATCACCAGGAAAGCGCCGGGATTTCCGCCCGTGGCCGACGACCAGAACGGCGTACCTGCGGAGTCGTAGACCACAAGATTGCCGTCACCCTGCATTATCGCGTAGCTTGCCGGTGTCCCGGCGGTGCCGGACGCCCATAGTGGGTTGCCGTCATCGGTTCGGTATAGCACGAGATTTCCGTCGCCCTGCATGATCAGCCGCACGCGGCCGTTGCCGGAAACGATCTCGTCGTCGATGTTCAGTCGCTGATCGGTCGTGAGGCGGTCCATCGGTCCTCCAGGAATTCGTACGCCGGAGTGTGGGAAGTCGGCTGCCGCGCCGGGCTCGTTAACGCCGGCTCGTACCCGTACCTGAACGTCGTAATCCGGTCAGGCAAGGGATGCCCCCGTCGAGTGATGGCGGCCAGCAACCGGGTGACGGCAGGCCCCGGCCTGTTGCTCGGCGGACCGGACGCTGAATCCCGTCGCGCGAAATCCGTTACGTGGACCGGCGTCGAGCCTATACGGTCGCGCGATGACCAGCCTCCGCGAGTTCCGCCGGGCGTGCCACAAAGCGGCCCGGCGCACCGGCGGCCGGATCGTCGAGTTCCGGATCGCCGACGGTGTCACGCCGAACTTCCACCAGGGCGTCCTCGACCACGGCGGACACCACCGGTCGATCGTGTGCACCAGGGACCGGGCGGAGCCGGTCGTGGCGATCGCCGAGCCACGGGTAATCGACGGGACGGCGGTCGGCTGGGGACCGCTGACGTTCGTCGAAGCTCCCGAGCTGGTCGCCGTGCTGGCGGAGTTCCCGGCGTTCCAGGTGCTGACCCCGGCCGACCTGGAGTACTGGGCTCCGGTCGATTTGGGCGAGGGGCTCTTCAACTACTGGGACTGACTGGATTCTGCGCTGCGCAGCATGACAGCGTGTTCGTTGCGTGCCACCGAGATGTGGCCAGGTCAGGAACGGGTGGTCAGGTCGCGTAGGGCAGTCCACAGGTCCTTGGCTGGTTCGCCGAGCATGATCGAGGTGATGATCAACTCGATCGTCAGACGGTCGTGGTCGTCGCTCTGCCTGCGATGACGCTGTGGATCAGTCTCGACGAGCGCCGAGCCCACCGTTCTACCGCCACCAGTCGTGAGCGTGAACGTCACCTCGTAGATGCCGTATCCGGTCCAGCTCCGGTGCATGAAAACGACGTCACCCTCGACCAGGACGTCCCATCTGTGGTCCATGTCCGGCGACCGGTAGCCCATCCGGATCTGGCCCCACTCGTCAGCAGTCCACCTCCGGTCGGGCAGTACGGCAATCGACTGAGGTACTGCGATCGGCCGCAGATCGGGGAAGGACCGCCTGGTGAGCGGCATGTCGGATGGCATGACGGGAGCCTAGACTCGCTGCGACGAGGCGATGCGGATATGGACCGAGAATAGGCGCCGCGACCGACGGGCACCGTACTACCGCCCATCCTCTCGTCGGCATGAGCGCGCGCCAGGCCGGTTCTGCGCAAGTCGAGGAGGCCAGCCCTTCTGCTCTGGGCGATCGTTGCAGGACCCGCGGGGTTGGCCGGGTTGAGGTTCTCCGCCATGGGGGCGCTGGAACTGACCACGAGCAAGGCCGATTCCTTTCGGATTTTCGCCGCGGCCGGGACATCACTGCTCGGGGACGGCGTCCGTAACGCCGCTCTTCCCTTGCTCGCCGTCGCCCTGTCGCCGACACCGGCAGCGGTCGGCATCGTCACCTTCGCCGGCACAGTCCCGATCCTGCTGTTCACACTACTGGGCGGCGCACTCGCCGACCGGCACGACCCGCCGTGGGTGTTGCCGACGGTTCCCGTCGTCGGCGACACCCACGACCCGACCAGGACGTCGTCATGATCGAACGTCGCAGCACGATCGACGGGTGGGTTACCGGCTTGTCGGCACCAGCTGGTTTTCGCGCACGTAGGCGAAGCCTTCGGAGTTGGTGCGGGAGATCCATTCGTCGTGGATGAGGCCGGAAGCGTCCCAGGATTGCTGCCCGGTCTGCTCCGGCCAGAACCAGTCGGCCAGACGTCGGTAGGTGATCATGTCGGCGGCCTTCACCCGGACCAGAGGCCCTTCGGCGCGGAATGGATAGGCCACCGTGGCCTGGCGCAGGAACTTCGGTTGCACCTCGTCGAAGTCGATCACGTGGGGGTGACCGTGCTGGTCGTAGACTTGCACCCGGCGCTCCTGCCCGAACACGAGCGCACTGTCCTTGACGGTGGACGCCGCGGGAGCACCCGGCGCACCGGCGGCGGCGTCCATCCGGGCCTGCTGCCCGGCTTCCAGGTCGGTGCTGAGCCGGTCCAGCTCGGCGGGCACGCCCGGCGCGAGTCCCTCGAGCACGAAGTAGCGGTATTCCTCTTCCTCGCTGTCCCACAACAGAACCGCCCAGTCCGCGCCGATCTTGCGCAGGGCTTGGCCGGGTGGGTAGGAGTTGACGAACGTGTACCAGTCGCCGAGCCCGGCCAACTCGGCGATCAGATGGTGGACCATCGCGCGCAGGCCGTCGGGGTCGATGCTCGTCACCACGACCATGTCGAACTCCGGCACTCCTGGCGGCCGGGTGTCAGACGTGGCCGCCTGTGCGGCCTGCGCCTGATCGCCGGTGAACACGAGGTTCCAGCCGTACAGCGTGCCCTTCTGGGCCAGCGCGATGGTGGGCTTCACGCCATGCTGCTGCCACCACAGCATAGTGCGCACACCGTCGCGCCGGTTGGCCGCCTGGTTCTCCTCGGCCCGCTGGTTGGCGTCCTTCAGCTGCACCGCGATGTCCAGACCGATCCGGACGATCTCGATCATGGCCAGGATGCCCGCGCCGACCCGGGTCGACACCGGGGTCACGATGGTACCGCCGGCTCCGTACACGGTCCGGCCGCCGTGCTCGGCACGCGCGGCCAGCTCGTTGAGCTGCCCCTGGCGGATCAGTGACTCGGCCAGCCTGGCCCGGAACTCGGCACTCATCTGGCGGGACACGAGCCGCTGCGAGGTTTCCCGGGTGGCTTCCTCGATCCGGGCCGGCGTCCATTCCGCCCGGGTGGCGGCCCAGGCCGCCCGGACGTGATCATGCACCAGGTCCGGCCCGAGCGTGCCGGCGGCGGCGCGGACCAGATCGGTGTGCTCGGCCCGGCGGGCGTGCAGCTCGGTCACGTCGTCCGCCTGCAGCGCCGCGACCATGCGCAGGGCATTGACGTACAGCCTGCTGTACAAGGAAAGCCCGGCCTGATGCGCCTCCATGTCGTTGGCCGCCTTAGTGAGGTTCTCCTGCTCGGCATTGACGGTGGCGTTCACCTGGTTCAAAGCCGCTGTCACACCGGAGAAGTCGGCGCTTCCCTTCAGTCCTTCGGCAGCGTCGGCGGCGGTTCGGGCCTGGGTCCACACTGCGTCCACGGCGGTCTGCAACGCGGTCTGCACCCGGGTCAGCTCGGCGTCGGTGGCGGCGAGCGAGGAGGTCAGCGGCGCGGGCGCACCGGCCGACAGCGCCTCTCGCATGGCCCCGGCGTCGGCCCGCAAACCCTTCAGCTCGGCGAGCTTGCGGTACCCGGCGCGCAGCGCGGTCTCGTTGGCCTGCAGAGTTTCCATCGCCCGCTGCACGCCGGTGAAGTCCAGCGTGACCCGCTCCATGGTGCTTCCCCGCGCCCTGGTCACCTGCGACTGCCCGGCCGGTGACGGATCACCCTCCACGCGTTCCGGGGCGACGCCGATCGCGTCCAGGAAACGGAACGAGCGCTGCTGGCGGGTCTCGTTGGTGGCGAACTGCCGGGTCGTCTGGGCGAACACCCGCAAGTCCCCCTCGCCGGACTCGAACGCCAGCTTCAGCATGTTCAGCATCCCGGTCGCGTCCGGGCCGGCCTGCTTGCCGAAATGGTGCGGGTCCTCCATCACCCGGAGGTTGAGCCCTTCCGCGCCAAGGATCCGACGCATCGCGGCGTCTCCGACGGCGTTGACGATCTCGGTGAACTGGTGGCCCTCCGCGTCGCCGGTGAACACCATCCTTTCGCCGCTGACCAGGTCCCGGACCACCACGACGGGACTGGTGGCGTTGCGGTTGAACGTGGTGCGGTCCGGCTCGGCGAGCGCCTGGGCGGCGGCCACTGAGCGGAACTCGGTCAGCTCCATGTTGTCGATCACGGACTTGCGGACCATGACCGACCCGCCGGTGATGTCGACGGTGATCAGCCGCTGATCTGTGTCGACGGTCAGGCTGCTCGCTGTCCACGCACCGCCGCTGGCCGCGCCCAGTTGCTGGGTCGCCACCTCGACCGCGGTGCGCGAGAACGCACTCTGCCGCAACAGCTCCCGCGCCGCGTTGTAGTGGTCGGTGTCCGCGTGGGATAGCTTGATCAACTGCGGGGTGGCCACCCCGTTCGCCGTGACCGCGCCGATCGCGGATACCAGGCGCTGCACAGATTGCGCGTTGACGCTGGTGGTGGTCCCGCTCCCGGCGTCGAGCAGGACGCTGCCGCCGCCGATCGAGGACAACAGGATCGAGCGGCCCTTGCCGATCTGCATGATGTAGGCCTCGACCCCTCGGCCGACCTCGGCCACCGGGGTGAGCCTGATGACCGGCACGCGGTAACCGGTCAGCCGCGTCCCGAACGTCATCCCGACGATCATCGTTTGGGGCGGAGCGGCATGGATGCCTTGCGTGAACGTCTGCGCGAGGGCGTGCTTGTCCTCGTCGCTGAGTGATGCAGCGAGCGCCGGGTCGAGCCCGGTGACGGTGGCCGGAGCGGCCGGAGCGGCTGGGGTGGGGTCGCGGCCGATCACCGGCGGAGTCCCGGTGGGGCTGCCGGCGATCCGCCCACCGCCGGCCACGGCGTCAGCCGCGCGGTCCGCGGCCTGCTCGGCGGGCGAATCCGGCGCCGACACCTCCAGCCGGTCGCCGGCCGGATTTCCGCTCTGCTGCAGGGTGTGCGTCACCTCGTGGGCCAGCAGGCGAAATCCCGGCGGCGAGCCGGCGTCGAACTGGCCCTGCCCGAAGTGGACATCCGAGCCGACGGTGAACGCCCGCGCATCGACCTGCCGGGCAAGGGCGGCCGATGCCGAACCGGTGTGCAGCCGGACGTCGTTCAACGGCACGCCGAAGCCGGCCTCGAGCCGCTCCTTCGGCACTGCGGGGATCGGCTGCCCCGCGCCGGTTGCGGCCAGCCGCTCGGTGAACCCCTCCGGTGCCCCACTGGATCCGGCTCCCTCGACCGCACGGCACACCGCCGCGTTTCCGCCGGTCGTCAGCGCGCTGAGGTCGACCCCGGAGCGGTACAGACGGGCGACCGAGGCGTTGTCGATAGTCGGACGCGGCCCCGGCTTATGACCGAGAGACCCGGTGTCCGCGTGGTCCCCGACCGGCGCCGCCCGCGCCCGCATATCCATCCGTCAAGGGTGAGGCAAACGCGGCGGCATCGCCAGGGCAGCCGCCAGAATGTGCCCAACGGGGCAGTGGCCGCAGATCTTGAATGGCCGGGTTCAGGGAGGATCGAGGTCCTGGCCGGTTTGTGCGAGGAGCCGGTGATGAGGTCGGGTCGGTACTGGATGGGGTTCGAGCCGGTCGCGCACGCCGCCAGCAAGTGATCCAGCCCGAGGCGACCCGGCTCGGCGTGACCGCGCCTCGCCGAACGGCTGCTCATCCCCGCCGACGACGTTCCTGGCCTGCTGGCCTACGCCGCCACCCGGTACATCGAGAAAGTCGACGGCGGGATCCCGGCGCGACCACGTCCCCCCGCTTCGGTCCACGTCGGCACCCGTGGCCGCAGTACGGTGGCCAGCGCGGGCGGCGAACCCGGTCACGCTTCCGGGTGCGCCGCCGCGCGCTGGGGTGATCAGCGGAAATGGTGACGTCATCGTGTGGCGTCTGGACGGGCCGGTGGGCCTCGGCCGCGTCCCGGACCAGTACCGCGCCCGCGCCTACGAGACGCTCACCGGGATCGCGGTGGCCACCTCACCCGGCCCCGGTGAGCTGGTGCGGTGGGACGGAACCGTCGAGCGACTGCCCGTCGACCTGGGCACCCACCCGGTACGCAGCGCCGACGGACGCTTCCTCGCCGGCGTCGAGCACCCCGTCGGGCGCCGGTCCTGGGACCGGCACCACCTACTGGACGTGACTACCGGCGACGTCGCGAGACTGCCCCGCACCGACGACCTGACCCACCAAGTCCTGGCCGTCCACGACGAGACCGTGTACTACCGGCAAGCCTTCGTCACGGGCAGCCGCGCGTTCCGCTGGCACCCGGGCACCGACCCGGAACCACTGATCGCCGATCCGTGGCAGATGGACTCGCAGTCCGGCGCCACCCTGGCAGCCGACGACGAAGGGACGATCTGGCGCACCCCGACGGGGAACGGATCGCGGTGCCGGCCGACCGCCGGTACGGACTGGCCCCCGGCGGCCAGCGACTGTTTGCGTTCCGGTACGACCCACCGTCGGCCTGGCTGCTGCAAGCAGGGACAGGCGAACTACGAGCAGCCCCTGTCCGACGGCTGTGACACGAGCGCGGCGATCCTGGCGGCGCCGTTCTGGGAACCCCCGCCACGCTGGTGTTCCACCACGAACGCGGCAGCGGAACCCTGGCCTGCATTGGTCTTAGCGGGACACCGGAAGCTTGAGCCCAGAACTTGCGGATCAAACCTATTCGAGGTCATCAAAGAATTGCTTGACGTCATAATTAGCGATGAGTCGAGCGAGCCCGACAGGTGTTTTCGCCGAGACCACCTCACAATCCCGGCCCGTACCTCGACGCGGACCCGGTCGGGGCCGAGGTTGAGCTGCCGGCGCAGCACGCGGTCGCAGACCTCGCGCTCGAGGTCGGCGTCGCCGCGGGTGAAGACGCGGACGAGGTCGCGGCGGGACAGCACGCCCGCCGGCTTGCCGTTGCGCAGCACGAACAAGCGGCGGACCCACCACCGCGCGAAGCTTGACCTTCTCCGCAAACGAGTCATCCTGGCCTGACTCAACGCTGACTCCGGGTCGCCAGACCACGAAACCCGCGCCAGAGCCTGGACAACCCACACCATCACGGCGGACAGAACGGACTCCTGCTGGAGTATCAGAAGTCCCAGGGGGCCTGGATCGCTGCCGCTTCGCGTTCTGCCTGGCGCTTGCCGATACGGAGAGCCCGGCCAGCGACCGGAGCGGGATGAGTGGGCCGCCGGAAGAGGGCTGAGGGCAAGAAGCACAACGCTGCGCTGATCTGCTTGGCCCGCCGCCGCTGCGACGTGCTCTACGCCATGCTCCGCAACGGCACCCACTACCGGCATCCCGAACCAGCTCCTGCCCCGATCGCGGCTTGACAATCACTGTGAGACGCCCCGCAGGTCGCCCCGCCGAACTCTGCGTCGCTGGTGAACGTCACCCCGTCGGATCCGCCGACCCTGTCGAACGTCGACGAGCAGTATGAAGGCTGTCTCTCCTTCTTCGACGTCCGCGGTCAGGTCCCGCGCCAGTCCGCTCGCCCTGTTCACCACGAAGTAGGTGTTGGGTGCTCCTGTCGGCACCAGTGCCCACATCCGGGTGGCGACGAAGGCGGAACAGGGAGCGAGTCTGAGCCGGACGTTGAGTGCTCCTCCCGGCGCGTCGACGCACTGGGACTACGCGGCGTTCCGGATCTGGTGATATCCGTCAACCGCGGCGGCGGCGTTGATCTCGGCGGCGCTCATGGGGGCGGCGCTCGCAGCCGCGGCCGTGCCGGCCAATGACAGGAACACGGCGGTTGTGATGGTCGTCAGCCGTAGGCGAGTTTTCGTGCGCATGTTTTCCTCCTTGGGGTCGTCTCACGTGCGGAACTGCGAGGTGTCCGGCGGCGGCCAGTAGGAGCACCGGGTTCCGGTGTGTACGTTGTCGCGCAGGTGTTCGCCGAGTTCGCGGTCGAGCGTGGTGATGTTCGCCAGGGCGCGTCGGATGGTCTTGCCGACCGCGATGCGCGCGCGTTCACCACGATCGGCGAAGTCGCGGACTTGGCCGCCGATCCCGGTCACAGCGGACAGCTCGTCGAGAAGCCAGTCGTACTCGACCTGCAGCCGGGCTGTCCCTACGTGGTCGTTGCGGGCTTGGTGCTCGTCGATCTCCGCGGTGAGCTGAGCGATCCGCAGGCGGTACTGGCTGAGTGCCGTGTGGTCCAGGACGGGCTGGCCACGGCCCGTCGGGGTGCCTTCGCCGCGGCTGTGGAGTGTGCCGGCGAGGTCGAGTGCGTGGATCTCGGCGCCAGGGTTGTTCAGCAGCACGGTAAGACGCCGCATCCCGACGCTGTTCCTGACGCGGACGCTGCGGCGACGCCAGTCGATGCGCCAGTTGAGGCCGTGTCGCACGCAGGTGATCGCCGCGGGCGGTGCTGGTGCTTGGGTCATGGTGCCCACCGTCGCAGACCCCGTCGACAGACCGTCGATGGTGTCGCCGTGGCGGACCGGCGACACCACACGGCGAACAGACCCTCAGTGCAGGATCGGATGGCTCCACGTCGTGTTGTTGGACCAGCGGATCAACCCGTTCGGATCGATCGTGCCCAGGAAGGTGCCGCCGGCGGTGAAACTGACCTCGATCGTCGATGCGTTGCGCGCGAACCCGACGCCGACCTGGGTGCCGTTGTCCAAGGTCACCCGGACGTAGCCGCCGGTGTTGGTGACGCGCCGGAACGATATGCCGTCCGTCCACGACCCGTTGATGTCGTGCACCAGCTGCCCGGTGAACACCCTGCGCCACACCGAACCGTTCGACCACTGGAGGACGTCGCCGCCGCCGACGATCGTGCCGGTGAACCTGCCGGCGTCCGGGAAGGTGACGAAGAAGGTAGTCGCGCTGGTCACCTTTCCGAAGGCGGTGGGGCGGTTCGCGAACGACATGTTCACCACGAGGTTGTCGCCGCCCACACCGCCCTGAATGATGGACGGCATCGCCGACCCGTTGTCGGTCCAGTTCCCGGTGAGACTGGTGGCGTTCGGCGCGACGGCGGTGCCCGCCTCGGCCACTCCCGCGCCGAGTCCCACTCCGACCGTGGTGAGCACGGTCGCCAACGCGCCCACCAACAACACCCTGAGTAACTTCATGATCTGCCTCTCCTCAAGTGGAGGGTGGTCTGTCGACCACTCGTACCTGAGGCGTTCCAGAGTGTTCCACCGCGAGCACGGCCCGGACACCGCGCTCGATCGTGGAGGTCGGCTTCGCCAACGTTCGCGACCTGCCTGTGCCGGGCTGAACGAGCGGCAGCGGCTGTACCTGTCGACGATCGCGGAGAACATGGACTCCGACCTGCGATCGGGCACGGCCCTGATTCAAGGTTGCGGCGATTCGATGTAGGACTTCAGCGCCGTTGCGAGGTCACTGTCGGCCGTGACCTCAGCGACTGCGGAATCTTTCGAACTTCCGGCTCCGATGTGGTCAGGACACTGTAAATCGACCAGCGTGTGACGACCATCGCTGTCCAGGTCGAACGTACCGACCAGCGCGGCGGTTCTCGACTGGCGTACTTCGTAGCGATACTGCACGTGATCCACCTCAAGCGCCTCTCCGCCGGGCGTGTCCACGCCGCTGGGCGTGTACGAGCTGCAGGAATAGCCGGTGTCGCTGCCCACGGAAAGCGGCACTCACACACCACCAGCTGCACCTTCGCGGCGTAGACGGAGCCGTGTTGCCCGTCCTGAAGCTGGGCTAGCCCATATCGACTTGGTTCGGGTACTGGTTCCCGCGCGGCCGGAAGTCTCGGCGCGAACAACCTCCCGAACACAGGGCGGCCGTCTTGATTTGTTGGATACTCCCAGCCCCCGGCCTTGATGAGGGTAGCTTCGGCGTGCTTCAGCATCCCCTCATATTTCGCGCCCCCAGCGCCCCGCGGAGCGAGGCGGCGCTGGCGAGAAGCCGTGCCGGCACTGCGCAGCATCCCATCGAACTCCCCCGCACCGGGGTGACTGGGCGCGCTCGCCGGAAGCGCGCCTGCCACCCGTCCGGACCGGCCGGACCTTTACGGCCTCCACCGGTGACCTCCTCTGCGCGGCATCGTGCGCCCGCCGGGACGGCACCCGGAGGCGAATGGGCGATGTTGCGCCGGAATGGCGAGTGACGAGCCGTGTTCGCTCGGTACGTTGTAGGCCATGCCCGATCACGACGACGTCGACTACGCCAAGCGTCTCGGAGCCGCGATCCGCAACCACCGGATGTCCCAGGGGATGTCGTTGCGGGCCTTGGCGAAAGAGCTCCACCTCAGCGGGCACGGGAGCCTGGTCGACTACGAGCTGGGCCGCCGGATCCCGCCGCAGAACCTGGTCGAAGGCTGCGAACGCGTCTTCCGGATCTCCGACGGCGCGTTGCGGAACCTGCGCGAGAAGGCGCTGACCGAGCGGGCCGACCTCAGCACCGAGCGGCTCCTGCGGCCGCCCGAGCCCGAGACCACCACCGCGCCCGCAGTCACCGCCGGGCCCGCAGTCACCGCCGGGCCCGTGCGGCGCTGGACGCCGCGGCGCCGGCTGGTCGTCGTCGCGGCCGCGGTGGTGGTGCTCGCCGGGCTGGCGGCCGGGGTCTGGCGGTGGAGTTCGCCCGGGACGGCGACACCCTCGCTGGCGGCGTCGCCGCCCGTGCGGTTCGGCTTCGAAGACGGCATCGAGCGGTGGAGCCCGCTGTGGGGCGGCCCGCGGATCCGCTACGACGTCTCCGCGACCACGGCCTACGAAGGCAAGCAGTCCCTGCAGATCACCACCACCGGGTTCAGCAACATGACGGACAAGTCGCTGGGCACCACCCACGGGCTGGAAACCCTGCGGCCGGGCATGAAGGTCACCTGCTACCTGCGGGTGCCACTGCCGGAACGCGCGAGCGTGCGGTTCTTCGCCTACGACTCGAAATCCCACCGCTTCTGGGCCCTCGAGACCCCGGAGGGCGGTGAGGCGCAGCTGCCGTCGGACACCGCGTGGAAGCGCTACGACTGGACAGTGCCGAACATCGACCTCGTGCACGCCATCGGCATCGAGATCTACCAGTTCACCGACGACCCGGTCATCCTCTGGCTCGACGCCGTCGGATGGTGACCCGCGCCGACCGGCTCCCACTCTCACCGGCCGACGCGGATCACCCGGTCAGGACAACGGCCACGGTTCCGTTCTCGCCCACCGAAACCCGGTCCGAGGCGTGATCGATCGTGGCCCACGGGTGCGCCTGCGACCCGTCGCCCGAGCTGTCGCTTCCCGCCGGAGACACGTAGTACTGCAGTGCGCCGGCCGCGGTCGCGCCCTGCCCGAGCCCGGTGAAGACCCCCAGGTACATCACCGTGCCGGCCACGGGAACCAGTGCCAGTGCCAGCTTTGCCTTGCTCACTTCCGCAAACCTCCTCGTGCGGTGGTCGGGGATGGCCGTCGCGGCACGTCAGCCGCCGTGGCAGTCGTTCTCGCCACGGGAGGTGACGGTGATCTCCGGGCTGTTGGTCGTCGTGTCGTTGACCTGCCTGCCGTTGACGTAGAGCCGGAAGTAGGCGTGCACCTTGATGTCGGTGTCGGCGGGCACGGGCCGCCAGTCCGCGTTGCACCAGTAGCCGGAGACGGGGTGGTGGCCCGGCGAGCACGAGCTCCCGTCCTGGAACTCGTCGCCGAACCGCCGGTTGCTCCGGTCCCACAGCTCCACGACGATCCGGCAGTTGCCGGGCAGGGCGGGCTGGTTGACGTAGTAGTCGGGGTAGGCCCGGTCGTGGTTGTTCCGGTTGTTGACGCAGATGCCGATGCTGTAGCCGCCCGGGTGGTACGTGAGGCAGCCGCCGTCGGCCGCCTGCGCCGGCGTCGTGGCCAAGGGCGCGGCCAGGGCACCGAAACCGAGCAGCGACAGCGCGGTCACAGTCGTGCGCCGCGGAAAGCGAGGCGAAGACATGGTTTCCTCCAGGTCGTGGGGTGGGCCGGAATTGGACAGCGCGAATGCTCCCCGCAGGACGCCGGTGGTCGCAGCCACTGCGACCGGACGCGGACCAACACCGGACCGGCGGCCGGTCACCGCGTGGTCCGCGTCCGGTCCGCGCTTGGTCCGCACCCGCGGTGACCAGGCCGGAAGCCGTTAACGTGCGGGCCGTCGCTTTCGTGCCGCCCATGCCGGAAGGAACTCTTGTGCAGCCGAGAACGCATCGATGGTTCGCCCCACCCGCGGCCCTGCTCGCCGCGCTCGCCGCCCTGCTCGCCGCGCTCGCCGCCGTGGTCTTCGCGGTCCGGTCCACACCCGCCCGCGGCGACGACGGCCCGCCGGTGTCCCCGCTGCTGTGGGGCGAAAACCTCACCCTCGACCCGAATTCGCTGAACAGCGACTGGTTCCTCACCCAGCCCGCCCTGCGGGCCGGGCTCGCCGCCGCGCACACCAGCGTGATCCGGATGCCCGTGCGCGGGCCGTCGCCCGACCAGGCGGGCATCGCGAACCGGGCCGAGTTCCAGTTGGCGGCCCGGCAGGTCCGGGAGCTCGGCCTCACCCCGCTGGTCATCCTGCGCAACCCGCAGGACCCGGACCTGCTCGCCGACGACACCGAAGTGGTCCGTTACGTCAACTCCGTCTTCGGAAACCAGCCGGTCTACTACGAGTGGGCCAACGAGACCGACCTCCCGGGCAGTCCCGGCCAGGTCGGCGCCGCCGACTACGTCGCCAGCTGGAACCACACCGTCCCGGCCCTGAAGGCGGCGGCCAACCCCGGCGCGCGGTTCCTCGGCCCGGCCGGCTACCAGCTGAACACCGCCGACCTGAGCTACCTGAAGACGTTCCTGGCCGGCGCGAACCCGCGGCCGGACGCGGTCAGCTGGCACGAGTACACCTGCAACGACGCCACCAAGACCGAAGACCAGTGCCTGGCCGCCCTCGGCAGCTGGCCCAAGCACCTCACGGCCGCGAGGAACCTGATGACCGACACGATCGGGCAGCAGCTGCCGATCTGGGTCACGGAGTGGAACTACACGCCCGACATCGTGCACGGCGACGGCAAGCACGCCGACGCCGACTTCCTCCGCCGGTGGACCACCACGGCACTGCAGACCCTCGCCGCGAACGGCGTCACCGCCTCGATGCACTTCGACGTCCGCAACCAGCAGCAGGACCACCTCCCCCTGGTCGAGGGCGACGGAACCCTCGCCCCGGAAGGCATCGCGTTCAAAGCCGCCTACGACGCGCTGGCCGGCACCCCGCCGACCACCACGACCACCACCTCGGTCCCGGCGCCCGGCCCGAAGTACTCCTTCGAGGACGCGGGACTCGACGGCTGGGCCGGCACCGGGCACGTCAGCGCGCTCGCCGGCAGCACCGACGTCGGTGGCGAGGACGGCACCCACGCCCTGCGGGTGACGTTCACCTCGAACAGCGCCGCCGACCAGCCGTACGTCCACGTCAACCCGCCAGGCGGCGGCCCCGGCGCCGGCCGTCCCCTGACCGCCCACTTCTACGTCCCCGGCACGACCACGGCGACCGTCACCGCGAAGCTGTACGTCCAGGACCTGTCCGGAACCTGGCACATCGGCGCCGACACGGTCCTCAGCCAACGCGGCTCCTGGACTGAGCTGAGCTACACGCCCTCCGGCTACTCCGGCAACGCCCAGCAGATCGGCGTGCAGCTGCGCGAAAGCCCCGTCGGCACCGCCGCCACCGTCTACCTCGACGCCGTCGGCTGGTGACACTCGGCTGGCGCGGTTCGCAGACGATTGTTGGCACGGTGACGACCCGAGGTCCGGCTTCGCCGCAGCAGGAAGCCGCGGTCTGTCAAGCAGCGGATTGACGCGACGAGTCCTGCGACTGGCCGCCTGGCCACCGCGCCGGGTGGTGTGGTCGGATGTCGCGGTGGATCTGGTTAGGCCGTAATGATGCCGCGCCTGCCCGGTGGCCGGGCCATGGTTGGCCTGTAGGTACGCCACCCGACCTGGCCTTCAACGCCTGCTTGCCGCCATCGCGGTACTTCGCGATCCAGCCGAACACCGTGCTACGCGCCATCCCCAAGGTCACCGCGACCTCCTCCGGATGCTGCCCAGCCTCCACCGCGGCCACCGCCCGCAGACGACCGGGCGGCTGTGGTTGCGGGGCCACCCGCGGCCGGGGAAGCCGACGAAGGCCGGCCTTCCGGGCTATCCCTGCGCGGGCAGCTTCCGCCCGGCCTGAGCCGTGGCGGCGTCTTCCTACGTCAGCGTGCGTATCTCCGATGGCCGCCCTCACACCGACGCGGAGAGCCGGCGCCTGCGGCAAGGTCGGGAGTCATCCGCAGCAAAAGACTCCCGAAGGAGCATGGATCATGGGGTCCACACCGGCATCCGACGTCCCGGCACACCAGCCCACCACGACGCGGTGGGCCCTGACAGGGGCGATCGTGTTCCTGGTCGCGTACCTGTTGGTGAACTTCGCCGGCGTCCTCAGTGACCGGAGCCTGCCCCTGCCCGACGCCCCAGCAGCCGACGTCGCGGCGTACTACTCAGCCAACCCCGCGGCCACCGTGGCCGTCGCCCTGCTGCAGGCCGTCTCCGTTCTCGGTTTCGCCGGATTCGCCCGCGCCGTCGTCCGGATCCCGGCCACCGAACCGGCCAGGGCACGCCTGCTCGCCGGTACCGCGGGAATCTCCGTGCTGGCGATGCTGGTGTCGTGCGCTTTCTCCCTCGCCTTGGCGATCGTCGCCGGCTCGGCGTCCTTGGCCACCGTCCAGACGCTGCGGCTGGGCAGCTTCTACGCCGGCGGGGTCGTCAACGTGGTCACCTTGGGCCTGTTCGTCCTCGTTGCCGCGACCGCCCTCGCCCGCGGCGGCTTCCTCGGCGCGCCGTCCCGCTGGTTCGGCTACGTCGCGGGGACTCTGGCGACGCTCTCGGTGCTGTCGTTGGTGTTCTACTACGCGAGCGCCTTCCTGCCCATCGGCCGGATCCTGTCGATGGTGTGGACGGTGGCCGCCGCCATCGTCCTCGCCAGACACCGCCGCCCGGTCGTGGCGGGATCCCCCGCGTAGGACGCCTCGTCACCAGGGGCCGATCCCGCCGAGCATGCCGGAGATGAACCGCTTCTGGAGGAAGAAAATAAACGCCTTACGCTGATGAGCGGATATTCGCAACCTTGGGACGAGCTGCGGACGACTGGAATGTTCAGCCGTAGTGCGCCAAGCGCCGTTACTGTGGGCGGCGTGGAGCGCCGGATCGACCTCAGCAATCTTGATCTCGACCGGGCGGCCGTGATGGTGGCCGCCCGGCGTGGCGGCCGTGAGCTGGGACTGGCGGCCGATGAGCTCACTCGGATGGACAACGACGTTCCATGGCCGGCGCCGCTTCTGCGGGATCGCGGCCAGGCGCGTCGGCCGATGTCGTGTGGGGTGTGCGTGTGCACGGGGACGCGGGGGAAGCGAGTTCGTGCTGTACGCCGGCGGCTGGGCGGACGTTGTTGGGCTGGCCCGCATGGCGGCCCACGGGAGGTTAGGCGTGCCCGCTGAGTCGGATCGATTGTGATGAGACTGACTACCGTGCTCACCAGAGCCGATAGGTCGACGGCCAGGATGGCCTCCACACCGGCTCCCTTCGCTTCTGCGCGGCAGCGTGAGCGACGACGGCGTTCGGCCGGGCAACGATGGTGCGGCCGGCGGCTTCGGGGCATCTGTGGCGGCTGCGCGGTCACAATCTCACCGCCCAGACCGGGCCGGTCCGCTGCTGCGCCACTCTCGTGCCGATCCTGCGGGCGAATCTCGTTGGTGCTGCCGGGCATACTGAAAGTCATGCACGAACATGGGGATTCGGATGCCGCCATGGGGGACGCGCTGGTCGCCCGGCTGGTCAACCTCGAACCGATCAAGCCGGACGAATGGCCGGAGGCGCGCATCGAGGCGCACAAGGCGCTCTACCAGTACGCGCACGCGGTTGTGTCCGACCCGGCCGGGCCGGCCTGGCTGACCACCCTGGCGGCCCACCCGAACAGCCCGGTCCGCGCCATCGCGGTCAGAGCCCTCGGCTCCGGCCACGATCCCGCCCATCAGCCCATCCTCGTGCAAGCCCTGTCCGACCCCGCCGCCCACGTCGTGCAGGCCGCCCTGGAAGGCCTCACCGCGCAGTCCTCGGACGAGGTGTTCGACCGGCTGGTCGAGCTGCTGAACGAGACGGACCGCGCCCGGGCCTGGACCGGCCGCTCCGCCGCCCAGCGCATCGCCGAGACCAGCGACCCGAGACGGCTGGACGTCCTGGCCCACGCACTGGGGCAGGTACATCACGGCGCCGCACACGACATCACCCGCGCACTGAGCCGGGCCGGCGACCTGGGGGTCGCGCCGGTGCTGATCGAGCACCTCCGCCACCGCCGCCCGGGCCGCTTCGCGGCCGCAGAAGTGCTCGGCAACCTGCGCGTCGCCGAAGCGACCGGCCCGCTCATCGATGTCCTGCGCGAGTCCGACGGCCCCCAGTCGCTGCCCGTAGTGGAAGCGCTGGGCAAGCTCGAAGCGCTGGAGGCCGCGCCGGCGATCGTGCCGCTGCTCGACCACAGTTCGTCCTACGTTCGCGAGTGCGCCCTGCTGGCCCTGAACCGGATCGGCGGGCCGTTGGCGACTCCCGCCGCCCTCAAGGCCACCGACGACGTCCACCCTGTCATCCGTGCACGGGCCTTCCGTGTGCTGGCCAAGCACGGCGATCACCGCGCTCTCGGCCGGCTGGCCGCCGCCTGCGACAGTTGGCACGTCCACACCGCCCTCACCGGCCTGGTTCGCCTGGCCGACGACTCGGTCGCGCCCACCTTGGTGCAGGTGCTGCTGGCCACCGACGAGCGACGTGTCCGCAAGCTTGCCGGACGAATCCTCGCCCGCATCGGCACACAGCACTACCTACCCAGCCACGATCCCGACCCGCTCGTCCGCCGCGCCATCGTCTGGATCATCGGCCAACGAGCCGACCCGGCCCACATATGGACGCTGACCAACGCGCTCAAGGACGAGGACGAGTTGGTCCGATCCCGCGCCGCCGCGGCACTCGGGCGAATCACCCACGACAAGACGCTCCCGCTGCTGACCGAGGCGCTACACGACCCCAGGCCACGCGTCCGGGCCAACGCCGCGACCGCTCTGGGCCGAACCGACCCTGACAGCCTGCGTTCCCTCCTCGCCGACGCCCTGGTCGACCCGCACCCGGCCGTTCGGTCCGCCGCCGCCGCGGCACTGCGAGCGAGCCCACTACGGCATGACCCGCACCTACAGCCACCGTGAGGTTGTTCGGCTCACCGGTCTTCGTGCCCATCGCGGTCGCGGTCATCAGCGGAACGGCGATCGGTGCCGACGCCTCCAGCGGGTACCGGCGCTACCTGCTGGTCCGGCCCGTGACGATCACCCGCGTGTATCTGACCAGACTGGCGGGCGCCGTCGCTTTCTGTTTCGGTGTTACGACAGCGCTGGTGCTGCTGGGCACGGTGGCCGCTCTCGTCCCAGCCCCGAACGGTCCCGCGCATGCGGCGGCCCTCGCGGTCGACCCGTCCACCGGTGAGTATCTGGTTCGCGGCCTGGCGGCCGCCGGGTACGTGGCGCTGTGGTTGACGGCGCTGGCCTCGATCGGCGTGCTGGCCGGCGCGCTCACCCGCTCACCCGCTCACCCGCTCAGCTGTCGGCGGGGTCGGCCTGACGATCGGATACCACTTGGTGGCCAGTGTGCCGACAGAGGTTCCCGCACTGCACGACATCCATCCCGCCCTGCTGCCCTCCTGGCTGGGGCGCTGGACAACCATCGGCCAGGCCCGGCCACACTGAACCTCAGACTTCGCCGGCGGCGCGGTGTGCGGTGCTGCCTACGTCGTCGTGTGCACCCTGATCGAACTCATATTGCTCCGCCACCGCGACGTGACCGAGTGAACTATTGTCCGGCCGCCGGATGTGCGATCGGTGCACTACCCACCACTCCAACGACTGTCCGCTTAAGTAGCCGCTGACCGGCAGCTCATCTGAGGACGCGGTGAGGCTGGCGACGGGTCGGCAGGACTCAGCCGCCGCTCCAACGGTCCCCTGCGTGTCAGGGTGAGTTGAGTCCACTGGTTCACAGCAACCCGGCCTGATGCAGGGCGAGATACGGATCGACTGACATGACCCGCAAGACCATGTCCCCGGTAGTCGAGGGCGACAATGAGCGGATGGATTCCCAGCACCCGCGCAGCGACGGGCCACGGCGACGCACGTTCACCGCGTCGGAGAAGCTCGCCCATCTGGACGCCTACGAGGCGGCGTGTGAGCAGGGCGACGGCGGCGGATACCTGCGGCGGGAAGGCCTGTACTCGTCGTTGATCAGCGAGTGGCGCAAGCAGCGCGATGCCGGCGTGCTGGCGGGCAAAAAGCCCGGCGAGAAGGTCGGCAGACTGTCCGCGGAGCAGGCTGAGATCGCGCGGCTCACGCGGGAGAACGCCCGTTTGAGCAAACGGCTGAACACCACCGAGACGGCCCTGGACATCATGGGAAAAGCGCACGCTCTCTTGGAAGGTCTCTCCGAGAGAGCGGATTCCGACGAGAAGCGCAAGAAGCGCTGACCCACGCCTACGCGTCCATGACCGCCGATGGTGTGCCCACGAGGCAAGCCGCCTGGCTGACCGGGCTGGCGCGCTCAACGGCGATCCGGCACGGCAAGACCGCCGCCGCGGCCACGCCGGCGGTCATGGCGCATCCGGCGCCGGAACCGGTCAACAAACTGACCGTTTCCGAACGCCTGCGGATACTCCAGGTGCTCACCAGCGAACGATTTGTGGACCTGGCGCCGTTGCAGATCTATGCCCAGCTGCTCGACGAGGGCGTCTACGTGTGCTCGGTGTCCACGATGTACCGGGTGCTGGCGGAGAACAAGCAGGTCAAGGAACGCCGCCGGCTGGCGCGTCACCCAGCGAAGGCCTGTCCGGAACTGGTCGCGACCGCACCGCGTCAGGTGTATTCGTGGGACATCACCAAGCTGGCGGGCCCGGTGAAAGGCACCTACTTCGACGCGTACGTGATGATCGATATCTACTCCCGGTTCATCGTCGGCGTCCATGTCCACGCCCACGAATCCGGTGTCCTGGCGAAAGAACTGATGGAACAGATCTTCACCGTCCACGGCGTCCCGCAGGTCGTGCACGCCGACCGGGGCACGTCGATGACCAGCAAAACCGTCGCCGTCTTGCTCGCCGACCTCGAGGTCACACGGTCACACTCGCGGCCTCGGGTGTCCAACGACAACCCGTACTCGGAATCACTGTTCAAGACCTTGAAATACGGTCCGGAATTCCCCGAACGCTTCGGGTCACTGTCGGAGGCAAGGAAATTCATGGACGAGTTCGCCCAGTGGTACAACCACGAACATCGACACACCGGCATCGGCCTGCACACCCCCGCCGACGTCCACTTCGGCCTGGCAACCGCCAAAGCCGCCGACCGGCGCGCCGTGCTCACCGAAGCCCGGGCCAGGCACCCGCACCGGTTCGGTGGCATCACCACGGCGCCGAAGGTGCTCGATCTCCCCGACACCGTCTGGATCAACCGACCCACCGACGACACCAGCCAGGAGACCAAAACCGAAGCCGCCTAACACCCACTGGTCTCACCCACCTTGACAAATTCCGGTCGAGAAGCCACCGGCACGCCAGTCCGACGACGGCTGCCAGCACACCGGCGATGATGGGCCACCACTCCTGGAGTGGCTGCTGGTGGATCCAGGTCACACCTGCGAACGAGATGACGAGGAAGAGAACAAAAGTGCAGGCGAAGTACTTTCCGTTCCGCCCCGCCGGTTCGCCTTTGCTCATCGCCTGCCTCACTGTCGAGTGGACGCAACTCGGGTTGCGGCACCGCCTGCCTACAGGTGCCACGGCCCTGGTGCGCGAGCCTGTCACAGTTCAGGCACCCTACCCAGCGTTGCGCCCTCGGACGGCAGCACATGTGAGGCGGCTGCCGATTGTGGCACCGGCGACACTCGAGCGATCGGCTCAAGTCCACTCATGCCGCAGAGCATGCGTCCCGGCGGGCCACACTCACCAACAACTCATCCAGCAAACGGGCGGCGCATCTGAAGCCGCTCAATCACTGCAGGCCGGGCTGCACAACACGGCCGCTCCGATGCAGCCAGAGCATCAAGTCAACTACTGTTCGAGGTCATCGAAGAACTGCTTGACATCGTAATTCGCAATGAGACGAGCCAGTCCAACAGGGGTTTGTCCAGAACCATTTTCTTTACCCGGGTCTGCCCCGCACCTTCGAAGGAGCTGAATGATGTCACCTCGCCCCTGCGAATTAAATACCGCCACAAAGAGTGGCGTGTTGCCGTATTTGTTAACCGCGTCGACGTTTGCTCCAGCCTTAAGAAGTACATCGACAACCTCGACATTCTCCTGCTGTGCCGCCAGATGGAGCGGAACGAAGCCGTCACGGTCGCCGAGGTTCGGGTCGTGTCCCGCCTCCAGGAGCGCGCTGGCCTGTTCAGCGGCGCCTTCGAGGGCGCCGTAATGCAGCTCAGAGCGTCCTTGGCGGTCAACCATGTCGGTGTCTCCTAGCGTTGCTCATAGTGTTGCCTCATAGGCGATGTGGGTGACGACGCGACCGGACCCGTCGTCGATGCGTTTCCGCAACACCAGAGCCTCCCGGTACCAGCCGAGTTCTCAATCGACAACGCCCAGACATGCGATTATCTCCGATAAGTCAGCAGCAAGGAACAACTGGAAGTAGTAGCCACTCTGCGGCCTGTCATCGATATGTCCGATCACTACATCCGGCGTACCACCATAGACACGAAGAGCTTCAACCGCTTCGACGAATCCCGTAGATGTTCGACCCTTCCGCTGAACCAGTCTCAGGCGCCAACCACAGATTGCCCAAAGAGAGCCAACATGCGCCGTTCCATCGTCCCACAATCTGTAGTCGGCACCCGCAAGAAACGCATCCTTCGCCAGTTGAGCCGCCTCACCGTGCCCATCAAGCAGTCCCGCCAGCGAATCCCGATCCATGATCATTTACCCCACGCCTTATCACGCCAGTACGGCGACCTCCTCAATGGCCAACTCCACCCTCGGAGTCCTCTCACGACTGCCTCGCAGGACCCTCGAGTCTTCCCCTGACTACGCGTCGTCCCAGATCTTCATCGCCTCCGGCTCCGGCGCAAAGTGGTCCCGGATGTCCTTCGTGGCCAATATCGGCAGCAAACTCAGCAGCACGAGTCCCTGCACACCCTGGATGACGCGGTACCAGACCGGGAACTGCGAGATGACGATCAGATAGGCCAGTGCACCCGCGCCGATGATCGCGACAGCCAAGAGCCGGTAGTAAGTGCGTCGCAGACCGAGTTTCAGCCGCGCGACAAAACGGACGTAAACGACCGACACGACCAGGATCGACAGCGGCCGGATCCAGAGCGTGCCCTCCAGCACACCACGCGTGGCCGCCTCCCGGCCCGGCATGACCTTCCCCGCCTCGACCAGGTGCTGGACCTGGTAATCGAGTACGGAACTCTTGAACACGAAGGTCAGCACCGTGAGCAAGACGCTGATCCCCACGTTGACGTACAGCAGGACGGCGATCGGTCTGAGCGTGCGCTCGACAGCAGCCACGGAACTCCCCCTCTTTCGGTTTCCGAGAGGATATCGATAATCGCTCCGAGTTCCAGCCGATTCCGGTGCCACGCTCGCGAACCGGCGCTACACCGTCGACGGCTTGCCCAGCACCTGGATCGTCACCCTGCCACGCGACTTCCCGCCGAAGAACCTCAAGGGATCGACGCGCTCTGTTGGAGTGCGAGGAGCACGCCACACCGTCAGCCCGTATCCGGCAGATCGATCCGCAGCACCTCACGCACAATGCAGACGGAACCCTCACCGGCTCGGCCACCTCCAGCCTCAGCGAGGTCGGGACTGCAACAGCTGCGGTCGTGCTCTGGCTGGAAGTGGTCGCGTCGGCGAGGTCGGGCTTGTCCATCGGGCGGACAAGCGGGTGCCACCGGCGACCGGCGGTTCTTCCGGAACTGGGTGCGGATCGTCAAGGCTTAAGCGAAACAGAGATCCGATGACCGGGACATCTGGACGCAAAATAGACCAGTTCGCCCCATTTATCCCGATCATTCATCCGACCAATCGTTGACAGTACTTCGTCGGGCCCGTCAAACTCTGAGCCACCCAGAGCCTCCGACGAGGGACGGTCATCGTGCGCACACGAGTCAAGGCGGCCATGTTCGCAACCGGGCTGGCGCTGACGGCCACCGGGGTGCTCGTGACCCCGGCGACGTCGGCGCCGCAGCAGGTCGTCCACGTCGCGCCGAACGGCGACGACACCCACGACGGCACGAGCGAGGCCCAGGCCGTCCGGACGCTGCCACGCGCCCAGCAGCTCGTGCGCGAGCTGATCCCGGGCATGACCGGCGACGTCTCCGTCAGCCTCGCGGGCGGTACCTACGCGCTGAGTGCGCCGCTGCAGCTGACCGCCGCCGACTCCGGCACCAACGGCCACCGCGTGGTCTGGACCGCCGCGCCCGGCGCCCGGCCGGTCGTCAGCGGCGGCATCCCGATCACCGGCTGGAAAGTGGCCGACAGCGGCAAGAACATCTGGTCCGCGCCCGTCCCCGCGACGCTGCGGACGCGCCAGCTGTACGTCAACGGTGCCCGCGTTCCCCGCGCGACCGGCACCCTTCCGGTGACACTGACCAGGATCACCGGCGGCTACACGACGTCGTCGGCCGCGATGGACAACTGGCGCAACCCCAAGGACATCGACTTCGTCTACACCGGGGGCCTCGGCGCGTGGACGCAGCCGCGGTGTCCGGTCAGTTCGATCTCGCCGACGACGATCAAGATGGCGCAGCCGTGCTGGGACAACTCGACGAAGCGGGTGATGCGCACCGACGACTCCGGTCGCACGGTCGAGCTGGTCGGCCGCCAGGCCATCACCGAGCTGCCCACCGCGGTGGAGAACGCCTACGAGCTGCTTTCCGCCGGTGAGTGGTACCTCGACAACGCCGCGCACACCGTCTTCTACGTGCCGAAGCCCGATGAGGACATCACCAAGGAGACGGTGACCGCGCCCGCGCTGGAAACCCTGGTGTCCGGCATCGGGACGGCTTCGGCGCCGGTCCACGACATCACGTTCAGCGGCCTCCAGTTCTCCTACGCCACCTGGAACTTCCCGAGCACGCCCGAAGGGTTCTCGGAGATCCAGGCGAACTACACGTTGACCGGCACGCACGGTTTCGACCAGCAAGGGCTGTGCCAGTTCGTCGACAGCGGCAAGTGCCCGTACGGCAACTGGACGAAGGAACCGGGCAACGTCTCCTTCGCCTACGACAAGAACATCAGCTTCACGCGGGACGCGTTCGTCCACCTCGGCGCGGCGGGACTCGACCTCGGCACCGGCTCGCAGAACGACCTGGTGCAGGGCAGCGTGTTCACCGACATCTCCGGCAACGGACTGGAGCTCGGCGGCGTCGACCTCACCCTGCCCACCGCGGCCGCGCAGCACACCAGCGGCAACCGGCTGCTCGACAACCACGTGTTCGCCACGTCGGTGGAGTACGCGGGCGGCATCGGGATGGACCTCGGCTACACCGAACACACCACGGTCTCGCACAACCAAATCGACCACACCCCCTACAGCGGGATCTCCATCGGCTGGGGAGGCTGGCCGGACAAGGTGAAGATCAAGGCTGAACCCAACTACAGCAACAACAACACCCTGTCGAACAACCTGATCTTCGACCACATGCAGCTGCTCGCCGACGGCGCCGGGATCTACACCAACGGCAACACCGGGCCGACCATGGCCGGCGGTGAGAAGATCACCGGCAACGTGATCCACGACCAGAAGGGCGCGGGCAAAGCCGTCTACACCGACAACGGCGCGGGGAACATCACGATCACCGGCAACGGACTGTACAACGCCGACCTCGCCTGGGGCTCCAAGCACACCGACTACACGCTGAACAAGGGCACCTACGACCCGCTCGACATCGAGAACAACTACTGGGAGAACGGCAGCGCCGACTACAACCAGAAGGCCGTGGTGATCAAGAACAACCACGCGATCACCGACGCCGGCGGCATCCCGGCGAGCATCCGCGCCAACGCGGGCTTGGAAGCGGCGTACGCCGACGTCCTCGGCTGGACCCCGGCCGGCTGACCGCGCAGGACGACCCGGTTCGCATCCGGGGCAGCCTGCGCGGGCGACCGGGGTGATGAGGGCGATGCCGGGTTAGCGTCTGCGGTCGGCCGACTGCGCCCGCTTGCCGAACCTGGACGACCTGCAGGCCAAAGTCCGTGCGGTCAACCACCGGATCCTGGATGCTGAACACGTCGGCCAGGGCTGTGTCCTCGCGAGTCCAGCCTTTGAGCGGATCGCGCACCCCACCGCCGACGCGGAGGGGCACAGGACCCCGGCCCTGCGGTTCGGTGATCCTCGGGTCATGGCCCTGACCGGCGCCTTGTGTCACACCCTGCTCGCCGCGACCGGCTTCACCAACAAGAACCTTCGCGTCTTGATCGCCGGGCTGCTCGGCAGCGACTACGACAGCAGGCGGCCGCCCGGAGGCGGCGGAGACTACGGCTGGAACCGCGCCCGTGACGTCATGACCGACCCGGCAGCACGTTCGCCAAGGCGGTGTGCGAGAGCAAGATGAGTGGGTTCTACGCCGAGTGGGACGCCCCGTCCGGCCAGCCACTCACCCCCGGCGACCGACTTTGCCGAGGCCCTGGCCGGCAGGCCGGCACCGTGAGTGAACCGCGCAGGCGCTCGGAGCGGATTCGATCGGCCGACCCGGGATGCCGGTTGGGCACGATGCCGGTCATGGCGACCCATTGGAACCGGCCATGACGCATCGTTTGAACAATCCACGACCCGATTCCATGGCCATGCATCTCGCACCTGCTCAAGGAACGGGAAACGCCACGTCGTCAGCGCGGTCGTCGGTCGGTCATTCCGGCCGGTGGCTGGAATCGCGGACCTGGATCGCGACCGCCGAGGAGATCGTCGCCAACGTTCTGATGGCCGACTCGTAGTCCGGGATGGCCGCCACGGCGACACCGTCGTGCGGCGCGGGTGGCGACCCGGCGGTGAGCTCCGGCGACAGCCATTGCCGGGCGAGGTATGCGGTGTGCTGGTAGTGGGAGATCAGCCGCGCCACCGCCGCGGCACGCTCGGCGGCCGGCTCCACCTCGTCGGCCAGCGCGGCCGCGTAGGCGCGAATGAGGTCGTGGCACCCGAATCGGCCCGGGAACCGCTCCACCAGCAGGTGACCGCGGGTCAGCTCACCCAGTGACTCACGGGTCTGCCGGATCTGCAGGCCGGCCAAGCTCGCCGCAGCGGCCGTCGAGATGTCCGTGCCGTTGTGCAGTGACAGCAGCCGGAACAACCGGCCGGCCTCGGGCCGCAACGCCTGGTAGGACCAGGAGAACACCCGGCGGACGTTGCTGCGCGGGTCGTCGGCCACGATGGCGTCCAGCTCGTCCCACCCGGCTCGAAGTTCATCGGCGATCGACGTCAGGGAGAACCGGGGACTGCCCTGGGCGCGGGCACCGGCCACCGCCATGGCCAGCGGCAGACGCCCACAGCACGCGATGATCGTCTCGACTGCGGACGGTTCCGCGTCCACCCTCGCGGCACCGAGACGAGCGCGCAGACTCTGCCGCGCTTCCTGCAGCGTCGGCAGCTCCACCGTCATCATGCGGGCGCCCTGGACGACCAGGCCAGTGAGCTTGGTGCGGCTGGTCACGATCCCGGCGCAGCCCGGGGCGGCGGGCAGCAGGGCGGCTGCCTGCCGTGCGTCACGGGCGTTGTCCAGCACGACCAGTACCCGCCGTCCGGCCAGCATGGTGCGGTACAACCCGATCCTGGCGTCGATGTCCGCCGGGACGGCGTGCGAGGGAACACCGAGGCCGGACAACAAGCTGCGCAGCGCATCGGCCTGGCTGACCGGGGCCTCGTCCGCGGTGAAACCACGCAGGTCGAGGAACAACTGCCCGTCGGGAAAGTGCTCGGCAGCCTGATGTGCCCAGCGCACGGCCAGCGTCGACTTCCCGACACCCGGCATGCCGTCGACGGCCACGGTCACCGTCGCGTGCTCGTCGTGGCCCGTCAGCAGTTCGTCGAGCAGTGCCAGCTCGTGGCGTCGACCGGCGAAGAACGGCAGGTCCGGGGGCAGCTGGGCCGGCCGGACCGCAGGGGCGGCCGGACCGCCGGTCGTGTGCTCCTCGGACCGGGCATCGGGCGAAGACGGCCGGCTGCTGCTCTGCTGTCGCAGAACTCGCTGGTGCGCGGACACCAGCTCCGCGCCGGGATCGATCCCGAGTTCCTCGGCGAGCCGCCGCCGAAGCACGTCGTACGTGGTCAACGCCTCGGCCTGCCGGCCGTTCTCCGCCAGGCACAGCAGCAGCCTCGCGTGCAGTGCCTCGTCCAGCGGATCCCGCCCGACGGCCTTCCACAGCGCCGGTAGCACCATGCGGGCCTGCCTGGCCCGCAGCGCAGCATCGGCCGCGTCGCAAGTCATGACCGCGGCTTCCCGATCGACGGCCGCGAAAGCCGAATTCGCGCGCGCGGCCGATTCGAGTCCCGCGCAACACCGCCCCTGCCAGAGGTCCAGCGCCTGCACGTAGGAGGTCACGGCACCGGCGGAATCGCCCTGCCCGGCCAGTACGCGGGCCCGTGCCCCCAGTTTCCGGGCGGCCATCAGGTCGAGCGACGCGTCGTCCACGGCCAGCCGGTACCCTGTCCCGTGCCGGAGCAACCACCGGCCGCTGGACCGATTGGGCAGTGCCCGCGGCGCTGGCCGCCTACGAGGCGGACCGGATCCCGCGGTACGCCCACGTCGCGGAGCTGTCGGCGGCGGTGGAGCACGCCGCCACGCCGCAGGGGTTCGCGCGGCACTACGCCGCGTTCAGCCACTGGATGATCACGTCGGCCGGGAATCCGGTGACGGCATGAGCTTCACGGTGGAGGTGGACGTGCCGGTGCCGATGCGTGACAGCGTCGCGCTCGCCACCAACGTGTGGCTCCCGGACGGACCCGGACCGTTCCCGGCGTTGCTGGTCCGCACGCCCTACGGCAAGGACGACGCCGGGCTGTACGGCAATCCGAAACTCCCCGACGTGTTCGCCCTCGTCGAAGCCGGTTACGCCGTGGTGGCGCAGGACGTCCGGGGCACCTCCCGGTCCCCCGGGACGTTCGTGCCGCACACTCACGAAGGCCCGGACAGCCTCGACACCCTCGCCTGGCTGGCCGCGCAGCCGTGGTGTGACGGCGCGGTCGGCATGTGGGGCGGGTCCTACATGGGGTTCAGCCAGTGGCAGGCCGCGCCGCACGACGTTCCGGCGCTGCGGGCGATCGCGCCGGTGATGAGCTCGGCCGACCCGTACGCGGCACCGTGGCGCTCCCCCGGCGGCGCGTTGTCCCAGGACGCGGTCCTGACCTGGGGCACCCTCTCCGCCCTGCGCAACCTGCGGCGCGGACTCGACGACGGCCGCGGTGACCCCGCCGACGCCGGAGCGCTGCTGTCCGGCCTGTCCGAACCGCGATCGCTGCACGAACCGCTGCCGATCGCCGGCCGCGCCGCGGTGACCCGCTCCCTGCCCTGGCTCGGCCAGGTGCTCGACCACCCGGAACGCGATGCCTTCTGGCGGGAGATCGCCGCGATCGACCACTGCGAGCGGATCACCGTGCCGGCCCTCCACATCGGCGGGTGGTACGACGTGTTCATCGGCGAAACCGTGCGGTCGTACACGATGCTGCGCCGGCACGGTGGCAGCGCCGCCGCCCGCGACGGCCAGCGGATGGTCATCGGCCCCTGGTCCCACCCCGACGGCACCGACCTCGGCACCTACCCCGACCGGTCGTTCGGGCTCGCCGGCAGCATCAAGACCGCCGGCATCACCGAAGCGCACCTGCGGTTCTTCGACCGCTGGGTCCGCGGCCGGACCGGCGCCCCCGACGACACCCACCGCGTCCGGCTCTTCGTGATGGGGGCCGACGAGTGGCGCGACGAGCCGGACTGGCCGCTGCCGGACACCCGGTACACCGGCTTCTTCCTCGACGGCGGTGGCCGGGCCGGTACCGCGGCCGACGACGGCGTCCTGACCCGCGAGGCCCCGGCCGAGGAGGCGACGGACACCTTCCGCTACGACCCGTGCGATCCGGTGCCCAGCCTGGGTGGCACCGTGCTCGCCGCCGCGCCGGGCGCCTACCCCGGACCGGCCGACCAGGCCGCGGTCGAAACGCGCGAGGACGTCTTGTGCTTCACCACTCCGGTTCTCCGGCGGCCCCTCGAGGTCACCGGCCACATCACCCTGGTGCTGCACATCAGTTCGTCCACACCGGGCAAGCTCGTCGACGTGCACCCCGACGGCCGGGCGATTCTGCTGTGCGAAGGCATCCAGCGCGTCCGCTACCGCGAGTCGCTCACCGAACCCGCCCTCCTGGCGCCGGGCACGGTCACCGAACTCAGCCTCGACCTGGGCGTCACCGCGAACGTCTTCCGGCCGGGGCACCGCATCCGGCTCGAGGTCTCCAGCAGCAACTTCCCCCGCTACGACCGCAACACCAACACCGGCGCGACGATCGCCACGGACGACGCGGACGCCGTGGTGGTGGTCGCCGTCAACCACGTCCACCACGGACCCGCGCACCCCAGCCGGCTGATCCTGCCGGTGATCGAACGCCCCACGTCCGAGGAGGACCGAGCATGAACGCGCTGCCGGAGCCGGCCGACCGGTTGGCCATCGCCGACGTCGTCGCCGGCCTGGCCCACGCCCAGGACGACCGGGACTGGATCGCCCTGCGACGGCTGTTCGCCGAGCAGGTGACGCTGGACCTGTCGACCCACTACCACGGCAAGCCGCCGACCACCGTGACCGCCGCCGACCTGGTCGAGCTGGCCCGCACGACCTTGGCGGGGTTCGACTGCACCCACCACGCCGCCACCGACCTCCTCGTGCGGCAGGCCGGCGACGAGGCCACCTGCCGCGCGCACGTGGTCGCCTACCACCACGTCCCCGCCGATCCCGGCGTCGTCGACCACTGCACGATGCGCGGCCGCTGGGACCTGAAGCTACGCAAGCTCGATGGGCAGTGGCTCATCGGGCACTGGACCGTCGTGCGCACCGCGCCGTGGGAAGGCTCCCCGGACGTCTACGCCCTCGCCACCGCCCGCCTCACACCCCGGACCTGACCGCTACCCGAGGAGCACCGCCGATGTTCTACGAAATCCGCACCGAGCACGCCCGGCAGGGCCGCGGCGTCGAACTGGCCCGCTACCTGGACGAGACCGTCATCCCGCTGCACCGGGAACGGGGGATGCGGGTGGTGGGCTCGTTCACCGTGGCCGGCGACGAAGACGCCGTCGTCTGGATCAGGCGCTTCGAAGACGACGCCGACCGCCGACGTATCCTCGACGCCGTCCACCAGGATCCCCGGTGCGCTCCCCTGGCCGCCACCGTTTCGACGCTGACGAGCGACCCGGCGGCCACGATCCGGCTCATGCCGACCGCCGGGTCGGCGCTGCGCTGAGCCCGACGTCGAAAGGAAACTCGTGGCCCAGTACCAGCTTCCCGCCACGCGCGAGACCACAGTGGACGTCTTCGACCGAGCCACCCCGCCCGTGCTCACGGTCGACCCGGGGGACTCCGTCGTCGTCGGCTCGCTCGACGCCGCCGGCTACCTCGACCGGCGGGTGCGGGGCGCCACGATGTTCCCGGACCGGCGCGGGCACTGCCTGACCGGGCCGATCGCGGTGCGCGGCGCCGAGCCCGGCATGGTCCTGGGCGTGCACTTCACGTCGATCACGCCCGGGGACTGGGGCTGGACCGCCGCGGGCACGAAGGACAACGCGCTCAACCGCCGGCTCGGGGTGGCCGGCGGCCCCGGCGCCTGGTTGACGTGGGACATCGGGCTCGAGACCGCCACCAGCGACCTCGGGCACACCGTCGCCGTCGCGCCCTTCCTCGGCGTCATCGGCGTTCCGCCCGCCGAACCGGGACCGCACCCGACTACAACCCTCAGTGACCAAGGTCAGGCACTAGCCACCAGTATCGCCGCTGTCCTCGTGCGAACACCCGGCCTGGCGACGAAGGCGCTTCGATAACCCCGAGAGGCGGCAGCACTCGGTCAGCTCGGCCTTCAAGCAACGGTCCTCCGGCGGAAGATGGAGCGCTGGGCGAGCACGTCCGCGGAACGGCCCACCACGGCGGCGGCTGGGCCGGCAGGATGAGCCGGTAGCCGGGGCAGTTGTCAGCCCAGCATTCGTCCAGGCCACACAACAGCGGAATCGTCCCGAGCAGACCGCGCTTTGTTGCATTTACAACGGTCGGACCATGTTGATCGCCAGTGCCGTGATCATGCTGGCCGGCACCGCCTCCGCGCTGCCGGCCAGCATGTCGATTCGTCATTCAGGAAACGGACTTTGCCGACGGCGTCAGCTGACTGCCACCGAGATCCGCCCGGCCAGCGCCGGGTCGTGCATCCAGTCGTGCGGCATCACACGGGAGCCGCCAAGACCCTGCGGGAACGCCACGGGCCCAGTGCCCGTGCCGAGGCCGAGTGCCACGAACACCAGCGAGATCACCGTGAACGCAGTGCTGAAGTCGGCGTGGTACTCGGCCGTCTGAACGATCCGGAACCCCACCGTGCCCTCCGGGGCAGTCTCGGAGAACGTGCCGCTCGCGTGCGCCGCGCCGAACAGCGGCGCCGGACCGCAATCACGCTGCCACTGCTGCGACCGCCCCAGCAGGCCGCCACCGGCGTCCAGGTACTCCAGCCAGGCCACGGCCGTGAAGGACGCGAACTTGTAGGTCGCGGTGAGCGAGACGGTGCAGGTGACGCCGCGGTTGTCGGCCAGCTGCGCGCTGGTGACCATCCACGCTCCGTCGACCGGGTGAGCATGGGCTTCAAGATTCTTGGACATAACATTTCCTTTCGGGATCATTGATGCAGACGTCCTCGATCGGCGATTAGGACGGGATCGGTGTCGGGAAATCAGCTCGACGCGGACGGCTCCTCCGGAGGATCATCAGGCGAGTTCCGCCAGAGACTGTGCGCCAGCAGCGCAGCGAGTGCCGACTTATGGATCGTGCGAGCCATGGCATAAACCGCCGCGACCACCACCGGCGCCGCGACGACGACCACCTTGGCGACGGCCGGCCCCGGCATGCCGACATACGTGAGCGCTACCGTCAGGGCCGCGCCGACGATGGTGGTCCACCATTCGGTCGTCAGGTAGCCACGCCGGCACAGAGCGTCGCTAATCGCCTCGACCGCCGCGACCACGCTGCCGCTGGGCTCCGCCGACGACCCGTTGCTGACTGCTGCTCCACTCATCGTTGTTGTCCTTTCTCGTGGTGTGACATTTGAAGGATCAGCGCCGCGTTGTCTCGTTTGGTCCCGCGGGACGAACGAGGGACGCCATTCGGGCGGCGGATTCCGCGCGCGCCGAACAACGCGCACACTTGCCTGCGTGAAGGGAGGCTGCGATGAGCGTGGACGAAGATCACGACGATCTGCACCAGGCGATGCCGGCGCTCCGCCTCGACGTGGGGCAGCCGTCGCTGCGAGACCTCGACGTGTTCGCACAGCGCCTCACGCGGCCGGTCGGCGGTCCGCTCCGCCCTCAGACCCGAATCCGCGAGTAAGGCTGACACGCTGCTGAGATGACGATAGGTGCCGCTCTGGCCTGGGATGATGGTGGTTGCGAAGACACAATCACGCCCGGGAGAGGACACCTATCTGGTGGGTAGCTTACGTGGTGGACGGCCACAGGTGCGGGTCGGCACGCCGGACGCGTCGTTGACGTCGGCGTCGGGGATGGCCGCGGTCGCGGAGTTGGTGGAGCGACTGGGTGTGGTCAGGTCGTTGGATGCGGCGGTGGGGCCGATCAAGCAGCGTGACCGCGGGTTCGGGGCCGGTGAGTTGCTGGTTGGTCTGGCCGCGGCGCAGGTGGCCGGGGAAGACTTTCTGGTCGGGTTGGACCGGCGGCGTGCTGATGTGGCGGGTCAGGTGCTCACGCCGGTGCCGGGGTTGTCCTCGACTACTGCTGCTGGGCTGGCGCGCAGGTTTACTGATCCACAATGGACTTCGGTAGAAGCCGGAGTCGCTTCGGTGACAGAGCGGATGCTGGAGCGGGTGCCCGCGGCGCGACGGAAACGGTTGTGCCGGACGGTGACGGTCGATCTGGATGCCAGCGATGTGGAGGTGTACGGGCGCAAGAAGCGTGGTGTCGCTTACAACTACCAGGGGCAGCGCAGCGGGCGTCCGCACGTGGCGTCCTGGGCGGAGGTCGAGACCGTGTTGGCGGCGGAGTTGTTGTCCGGTAACGATGATCCGCGCGCGAGTGCGAGCGGGTTGCTGCTGCGGGCGCTGGCTGCGCTGCCTCGGCGGGCGAGGCAGGGCAGGGTGCGGTTGCGGGCCGACGCCGGCTACTTCGCCGGTGAACTGGCCCGGGTCGCGTTCGTCCAGGGGGTTGAGTTCGCGATCGGCGCGAAACGCATCGCCCCGCTCTGGCGGATGCTGTCCGGCATCGCCGAGGACGACTGGGCGGACGCGATCGACATGGACGGCGCCCAGGTTGCGGTGGCCGACTATCGGCCGGATTGGTGGCCCGCCAAGACGTTCCTGCTGATCCGCCGGGTCCGCCTGGATGTCTCCCAGATCTCGGCCGATTCCCGTTCGCGGCGACGCCGCACCCTGCATCCCGGCCAGCAGGTTCTGCCGCTGGACGAGTTGGGAGACGCTGACGCGATCTACGGTTATTCCTTCATTCTCACCAATATCGACGTGTCCACGAAGGACAAAGTGGCCGCGGTCGAGTACTGGTACCGGCATCGCACCACCATCGAGAACCTGTTCCGCGACAGCAAACACGGTGCCGCGTTGCGCCACCTGCCTTCGGGCTATGCCGAGGTCAACACCGCCTGGATGTGGGGCGCGCTGCTCGCCACGGCCATGGCCGCCTGGCTGCACCAGCTCACCGCCACCGAGGGCCCGCACGGCCGGCTCTCCGGCTGGGGCACCCGCAACGGCAAAGCCATGATCGCGACCCTGCGCCACCGCCTCATCAACATCCCCGCCCGGCTCGATTTCCAGGTAGGGCAACCGACCCTGCATCTGCCGCCCGGCCACGACCTGCTCGCCGAAATCCTCGCCCGGCTCCGGAAACTGCCCGCAGTATCCTGATCATCCCGGCCCACTCGGCCCCGGCAAGGACCCTCGGACCCCGCGAACCCGGCGCGACCATCGGGCCGAAACCATGCCCGCCACCCGGAAACATCCATCACAAGATCAACACCAGCAAGTGAAGATCAACTCAACGCACTACTCGCCGAATCGGGTCAGACGTTGTCACCGGTGCTGCGAGGCGAGCGATTCCCCAACTGGGAAACTGTCGAACTGTTCGTGCGTTCCTGCTTGGCCAAAGCCCGGGCGTCGCGCCTGGCAGTCGACGAGGACAGGTTCGATCTCAAGCATTGGCACCGGCTATGGCAGCGGTGTGCCGCCATCCGGACGGCCGAGCCGGGTCCACCAGCGGGGCGACGGCCGCCGATCTTGAACAACTGCACCGGTGTCGTCACTGGCGATCACGCGCGCATGGTGGTCAACATCCAGCGTTTCGACGGCGCGTCCGGCGACGAGACGATGGTCTTCACGATCGCGGAGCCAACACCAAATCATCAGTCGGACTTGCCGGAAGGCGACTTCTTGTGAACGCCGTGTCGGGATATGGAAACCATAATTCAGGCGGACGTCGCAGAGGATCACGTGGCAAGCGCGGTAGAGCTAATGGCTCAAATTCAACGGGAGAGCCCAACGGCCGGCCCCTCACACCACGAGCCACAACACCCAACCGCACCGGTGGTCCGGCGAACGGGGCGAACCTCAAGTTCGGTTGTGTCCGCAAGAATCCCCGGCACGTCCGCTTACGTCGACCTTCGTTGGTCACCGACATGCAAGACAAACTGGGCGCGCACGAACTGGAACGGCGAGAGCCCGTCGACGCAGCTGCGAGCGGTCCAATGCCCGACCGGTTATACACAGGGCTATTCGCGCAACAACGGCTCCTACTGGTGGTCGCGGATGATCTACTCCCCCTCGATGGGTGTCTCCGCCCAGTGGGTGGGCGCTCCGGGCAGCATCGGTACCTCCTGCGCGTGAGCGCTTCATCGGACGGTGCCGGCCTCGACGGGCCGCGGTCGGCACCGTCCGATGAGGTGAGAACCTGGGCTACGCGCCGCCGGCGGGGCCCCGATACCGACCAGACACCATCCGGCAAACCGTCGACGCCCGCATCTACTGGTCCGAACGCAGCGCCGGCCAGCCACCCGACGACCGCGCCGTGAAGGAAGCCCTCCGTCGCTTCACGGACGACTTTAACCAGGCCCATGCCGCAGCGTGGCGAGTAGTCACAGGCCGATCGCCGACGCCGCGGCGCCAGGCAGCGCCAGGAACTCGGCTGGATCCGGAGCGGCGGCGACAGTCGCCGACGGGACCTGTGAGCGGCTGCAACCTCGCGGCTACGGCGGGTCCATCGGCGTGTCGACGAGCTGATCGAAGGCCAGGCCGCTGGTGGCCTCGCCGCGGCCGGTGCCCCGCCGGGTGCTCAGCCAGACCACCACCCGGCCGTCGCGCCAGCGGGTGCGGTTGTAGGCCACCGTGAGCCGGGTGCCGGTCTGCGGTATCTCTTCCTCATTCACGAAGTACCACTGGCCGCTGTCCAGGCCCTCTCGCAGGAGGGCGGTGCGGGGCCGGACGTCGGCGCCGTCGATCGCGCTCGGCATGGTGCCGCGCTGCAGCTGGATCTCGCGGTTGCCGTCGGCGGTGTGGACGGGCAGGAACGGGATCCAGTTCTCCGGGACGGTGTTCATCGCCTGGTAGGTGATCGGCGCGCGGGGTTTGTCGGCCGGGTCCTCCGGAGCCGGCACGAAGCGCTGCCGGTGGGCGAGCAGCTCCGCGGCCACTTCGCTGCCGCGGCGCGAGTCGCCGGTGGCCAGCCGGACGATCTGCTCCACGCCCCACACGAGGTTCGCGTTCTCGTCGCGCACCAGCGCCACCTCCTCCAGCGCCGGCCCGTTGGCGACCGTCGGCACCGACGGCGGCAGGAACAGCGCGGTGTCCGCCGGCACGTGCTCGGTGCCCGCGACGTCCAGGGTGAACATCGACCAGCGGCCGCGGTCCTCGTCGTCGCCCTCGCCCGCCGCGGTGATCCACCGCTGCACGCCGAAGACGTCGGTGACGGCAAGGCCCCTGATCGTGGCGATCGTGCCGGCGGGCAGGTCGCACGGCACCTGGAACCAGTCGTTGCTGTACACCAGGGCGAACTCGAGGAAGACGAGCCGGGCGAGGTCGGTGCTGTCCGGGCGCACGGCGGCGAAGTTCGTGCGGCCGTCCTCGATCGCCCACCACCTCGGCAGCGGCATCCCGGAGAACCGCACCGGGGCGGGGAACACCGTCCGGTTCAGCACCTGGGGCGCGGGGCCGGTGCCGCCGAGCGTGCTCTTCCGGTCGACGGAGAACGCGTGCCAGTCGAGCGTGCCGCCCGGGTACTCCTCGGCGGTCAGGACCTTCTCGCCGCCGCCTTCGGTGGCCGCGGCGATCGCGAACCGGTGCTCCAGCCGGCGCGGGTCCCACGCCGCGTCGCCCGCCGGCTGGTCGATCAGGTCCTCGAACCACGCGACCAGCTTGGCGGCCAGCTCCCTGAGCTTGCCGAAGTGGATGAACAGGATGCCGCCCAGCCCGGTCATCCCGTCGTAGGGTTCCTTGCCCGCCTTGAGGTTCTGGTAGAACGCGTATCCGTCCATCCGCCGCCCCGCGACGGTCTGGGTGGCCGCCCACACCTCCGGGTGCGCGACGAGCCGGGAGTCGGTGTCGGAGCCCGGATCCGGCAGCCGGATCGGGTAGTGCTCGACGTAGAGGTGCCGGTAGGTCCGGACGAGCAGGTCGGTGCCGAGGAGCTTGAGCCAGCGGCGGCCGATGGCCAGGCGCAGGTCGAACGAGATGCGGTCGGCGCCGAACGCGAACGGGACGGCCCGGCGCTCCGCGAGGGTCTCGACCGGACGGTCACCGGGCAGGTCCTCCGGTCCGCCGCCGAAGGACCGGAAACGGCTCGGGCGGGCCGCGGCGACGGAGTACGTCGCGGTGACCGGGGACCCGCCGTCGGTGCCCTCGAACTCGCCGAGCTGCCACTGCCGGGTGAGCATCCACAATGGATCGCGGACCTCCACGCGCAGCGCGCGCTCGAAGTCCGCCGTGCGCGGCCTGCCCTCGAGCCGGTTCCACACGCCGACGGTCGGCAGATCGGTCCCGCTCAGCGCGGCGGGCAGGTCGAGGATCGGTGCCGGTTCGGTCATCGGGCCTTCCCCCGCAGGTTGGTGACGGCGAGATCGGTGCTGATGGTGATCGGCTGCCGCGTGGCCGACAGGATGGTCGCGGGCAGCAGGTGCGCGTACGCCGTCCCGTCGAGGTGCTCCGGTTCGACGGCGCGGAGCCGCGCGAGGTCGAAGGTCTCGGTGACGGCGGCGAGGAGGTCTCCGTCCGCCCAGCCGTCCGGCCGCGGCGGCGTCACCAGCAGCATGACCTGGGGCGGCTCGGAGTCCGGCGCGTCGTAGTGCACGGCGAGCGCGGTCGTCTCCCGTTCGGCGGGCACGACCTCGGTCCACTCGTCGAACAGCAGCCCGCAGTGGGAGTCGCCGCCCAGCAGGGGTTCCTGCGCGTAGTGCGCGGTGAACAGCAACCGGTCGGCGGTGACGTCGCTGTCGGCGTGGAACTCCATGCCCAGCCAGTGGTCGTGCCTGCGGTAGGGCAGCTGGACCGGCGTGAGCACCGGTTCGGCGTGGCCCAGCAGGTCGCCGAGCAGGCCACCGGGCCCGCGCAACGCGTCGCTGAGGAGGACCACGCGTTCCCACAACCGCGGCTTCTCGCGCACGCGGGCGATCCCGTGCAGCCAGTCGTCGACCGGGAAGTCCCGGCCGTGGGCCTCGACGAGGTGCTCGACGAGCTCGCCGCTGTCGTCGACGGCTTTCTTCCAGTCCGCGTCGAGCTGCGCCGGCGGGGTGAACTCGGGCACGACGAGTACGTCCTCGCCGAGCATCGCCCGCAGCGCCGTGGTCGCGATCCGGACCCGGTCCGGCCCGGTGACGGCCTTGTCGTAGTCGGCGAGCGTGGTCTTCGTGGCTTCGAGCCGCGCGTCGAGGTCCCCCAGCAGGGCCTGCGTGCGGGTCAGCAGCTCGGCCGCGTGCCCGGTGATCCGGTTCTCGAACGGTTTCAGGTCGAGGCCGGTCGAGTCGAAGTCGGTCAGCGGCAGGAGGGCGGCGATGTCGGTGTACAGCCCGCTGAGGGTCTTCTTCTTCGACGCGGCCTGGCCGGCGAGCGCCTGTGTGCGGGTGGTGAACGCCTGCCGCCGGTTCCCGACGATCACGCGCAGCTTCGCCGGCGTGGCCGGCCGGGGCACGGCCGGTTTCGTGGTCAGCAGCGCCTCGGCCTGCTGCAGGATCCGGAAGCGCTCACTGTCCGGTGTGGACGGTGGGAGTGCGTCGTAGGCGGCGATGAGGGTGGTGGCCCGCGCGAGCGTGGCGCTCATGCGGTCCGCGGCGGCGGCGACGGCCGCGAGCAGGTCCCGGTAGACGCCGCCGCGCCACAGGATCGCCTCGCCCCAGCCGCTGCGGACCATGCCGAAGCGGCCGGCCTCGGCGGCGAGCCGCGCGTAGCCGGTGAGCAAGTCGTCGATCCGCTTGAGCACCTGGGCCGGCACCGCCACCACCGCGACCAGGTCGTCGAAGTACTCCTTCGTTTTGTCGCGCAGGTCCTGCGTCGCCTTGCGGACCGCGGCCGGCCGCGGCCTCGGCACGGTGACCGCGTCGTCGACGGTCCGGTCCACCGCGCCGCCCGCGGGCATCAGGTCGGTCACCCGCAGCGGCCGCGCGGTGGTGAGCAGCGTCCGCAGCGCCGCGATCAGCGGCGAAGCCTCGAAGAACGTGATCTTGTTCTCGATCCGGTCGATGTAGTGGATGACCGGCTTCGCGTCGGGCCGGGGCGCGTCCTGGTCCGCCACCACCCCGAGGATCCGGTCGTCGAGGTCGGTGAGCTGCGCTTGGTCGACAGGACGGACCCCCGACAGCAGGTCGATCGGCGCCAGGCCGATGTCGAGCTGCGTGACGACCCGCTGCCGCGCCGCCCCGGTCACCGGGTCGGTCCACCGGACCACGGCCGCGACGTCCTGCCGCGCGGGCAGCAGGTCCTTCAGCCAGTCGTCGACCGAAGGCTCCGCCATCGCGCGCGGGGTCGCCCCGGGCGGGACGCCGTGGGTGAGCCGCAGGCCGAACCGGTGGGTCAGCGTGGCGCCGCCGCGGGGCGTGCGCACGACGGCCGGATCGGGCGGGAACCCTTCCTTGCTGTAGGCGTCGAGGGTCGCCGCCGCGCGGTCGGTGTTGCCGAGCAGCGCCTGGTGCGTGCCCTCCGCCACGGCGAGGTCGGCGAGCGCGTCGTGGATGTCGACGAGGTCGGCCACCTCCTCGTCCATGACCCGCTTCTCGGTCTTGGTGAGGTCGGCGGGCAACCCGGTGGCGCCGTAGGGGTAGTGCGGCCGTGCGGGCTCGCGGGTGGCCCGGCGGACGAGCGCGAGGCCGTCGACGACCGTGCGGGCCTCCACCAGCTCGATCTCGGCCTGGTCCCCGGGACGCAGGTCCTGCAGCCGGCCGGCGCGCAGGGGGAACGCGCCCCGCAACGGCGTGATGACCCGGTCCAGTTCCACCGGGTCGTCGGGGTCTTCGCTGAACCGGTCGTGCAGGGCCCGTTCCAGCCGGTAGCCGAGCAGGGCACCGAGGGACTGGCCCTGGCGCAGCCCGTCGAGCAGGGTCAGCGCGGTCCGCACCCGGTTCGAGGCGAGGTTGATCGCGAAGGCGTCCTGCTTGCCGGACGCGCGGTTCGCGAGGTGGCCGGCCCGCAGGACGGCGGCGGTCGTCGCGTGGCTCGGTGACGGCGCGTGCACGTATCCCCCGTTGTCCGGGTCCCGCTGGGCGGTGGTGGTCTTGAACAGGGTCGCGAGGTCCCCGGTCAGCGGCACGTCGACGAGCGGTTTCTTCGTGGTGTCCCGGCGTTCGATGTTCTCCAGCCAGCCGTAGGCGCCCAGCTGCAGGCCGCGTTTCGGCGGTGCGGTGCCGTCGGGGCCGTAGCGCAGTTCGGTGAGCCGCTCGGTGACGAGGCCGAGCCGCCACGCGTCGAGCCGGTACGTGGCGCAGTCGAGGTGCTCGGCGAGCAGGCGTTCGAGCCGGGCGGTCGGCACGGCGGCGAGGCCGGCGATCGCCTCGAGCTGCCCGGCCAGCTCGGTGGTCGCCGGGTGGGTGCCGATGACGGACGGCAGGAACTCCCGGACCAGCTGGGCCGGGCTGCCCGTGATCGCCGCGTCCGGCGAGTAAAGGCGCAGGTACCGGCTCTCACGCAGCTCGGCGGGGAGGTTGCCGGTGATCTGGAGGAACAGCGGATCCGGTGACGGCGCCGGCAGGCCCGCGAGCCGCCGGGCCGCCTCCGCCCAGCCGAGCAGGACCCCGTGGCGCAGCAGCAGGTACAGCAGGGCGGCGGGCGGCGTGCCGTCGCCGAACCCGTCCTCGAGCCGGATCCGCTCCAGGTCGGTTCGGCCGAACTCGGCGAGCCGGCGCAGGTAGTTCTCCTCGTCCGGCAGCGGATCGGTCTCCGACAGCGGGCGGTCGCCGACGAGCGGGCCGAGCAGCGGCTGCTGCACGTCGGTGAACAAGCGGTCGAGCAGGTCCGGGCGCGGGTGCGCGGCGTCGGCCGGGTAGCCGAGGCGGGCCAGCAACGCCAGCACCGGTGGCGCCATGTCGAGTGTGGTCAGCGCGGTCACCACCTGCGGGCCGCCACCGCGGAGGTTCTCCCGGTTGTACAGATCCGCGACGCTCATCGCGTACCGCTGGTGGTACTCGGCGGAGGTGGGCTGCAGGGCGAGGATGTCGAGGAGCCGCTGGTGCGGGTCGGCGGTGCCCGCGGCCCGGCCGAGGTGCTCGACGCGGGACGCGGCGGCCGTCCAGTCCTCCGTGGCCGCGTCGAGCAGCTTCGCGAGGCCACGCCGGTGGGTCGCGGTGTCCGGCCAGGTCATCCGCTTGAAGGAGGTCGTGGGCAGGATCCCGTAGGGCTGCCGCCCGATCCGGACGGCCGGGATCGGTCCCCGGCCGGACACATGCCTGACGAAGAAGTCGCGGGTCTGCGCGGCGACGTCGTCGGAAATGATCGGGTGCAGGGTCGTCTTGAGGTAGGAGCCCCAGGTGGCCGGCCACAGCGCGGTGTTGGCGGCCCGTGCCTCGCGCTGGTCGGTGCCGTCGGCGCCCGGCATGCCGGTGAGGACAGCCGGGTCCAGCCCGAGCAGCTCGGCGAACCACCGGCCGTCGCTGCGGTCCCGCCACCCGCTCGCCGAGACGCCGAAGGCGCTGCGCCGCGCCGCCTCGGCCTCTTCCTGCTCGCCGCGGCCCGCCGGTGCCTGCTCGGTGTTGTTGGTGGGCGTGCCCTGCGGCAGGATGCTGTACCCGTTGGGGCTGCGAAGCTGGTTCGTGATCAGCGTGCCGAGCTCGGCCGCCGTCTGCTCCGGCCCGGACTTCTGCCGCAGCCCCAGCACGACCAGCCGGTCGACCCGCTGGTGGAACGCGGGTTTCAGCGGGATCCGCACCCCCATGCCGGCGTTGACGGCCTCGTCGAAGTTCGTCAGCCAGGTCAGCGCGGGCGGCACCCGCAGTTCGCCGGTCTCCTCGTTGATCTTCGGCTTGTCCTTGTCCTCGGTGGCTGCCGGGTCGGGGCTCACGAGCAGCGGTTCCCGCACCGGGTTGGGGGCGGGCTCCGAGAACACCTGCCGGCCGCCGACGTAGCCGATCACCTGGAACCGGTCCGGCAGCAGCGTCGCGCGGGCCGGCTGCGTCCACGCCTTCGGCCGGATCCGCTCGGCCGGCATCGGGGGCAGCACCAGGAACGCGACGGCGACGGCGTCGGTCGCGCCGGCCGGCACCGGCGTGAGCCCGACCGGACGGCGGGCCCGGATGGCGCCGGCCCGGGTGGCGCCGACCGCGGCGAGCAGGGCGAGGTCGGCGGCGAGCACGGCGCCGCGGTCGCCACGGGCCCGCCAGACGGCGGTCCAGTAGTCGACGGTCGGCTGCCGGTCGTTCGCGGCGACGGGCTGGGGCGTGACGACGGCGAGCACGGTCGTGCCCGCCGGCACCGACGGCCGGTCGGCCGGGTTGGCCGGCTCGTGCTGGGTGAGCAGCCACGTCGCCCGGCCCGCCGGGATCCGGGCGACCAGCTCGTGCCAGGCCGCCTCCTCGGCGACCCGGTCGCCGCCCGCCCGCCACAACGCGGTCCAGTACGCGTCGAGGACCTCGACCTCGGCGGCGGTGAGCTTGTCCTCGAACTTGTCGATCGCCCACTCGTCGGGGAAGATCCGCACCAGCAGGTGGGTGTCGGTGAAGTGGACCTCGAGCCGGACCGGGCCGAGCAGCACCGGGTACGCACCGCTCGGCTCCGCGGCGGCGAGCACGTCGTCGGTCATCAGAGCAACATCTCCTGAGCGTGGACGGCCATCAGCACGGGCGCCTGGAACAGGACGTAGGCGATCTCGGCTGAGCTCAGCCCCGCCTGCCACACCGGGATCCACCCGTCGTCGTCGTGCTGGCCCTGCTTCTCCGCGTCGGCCGCCGGGTCGCTGAGGCGCACCAGCGGCACCGTCTTCGCCGGGTCGTCGACGTCGAGGAACCGGTCGCCGGGGTCGGTCACGGCGGCCCAGGTCAGGTCGTTCCACGTTTCGACGTCGACGACCGGCCCGTCGTCGAGGCCGAACCGCGGTTCACCGGGCCGTTCCTTGATGACGAAGAACCACCCGGGGTCACCGCCGTTCGGGTCGCCCTTGGCCTTCTTCTTCGTCAGGTCGAACCCCAGCAGGTAGATGTCCGGTGCGACCTGCGCCTCGTACAGGGGAAGCTTGATTTCGCCGGTCGTCGGGTGGGCCGGGTCGTGCGGCTCGACCGGGACGCGCTCCTTCTTCAGGTCCGGGTGCTGGTTGTCGGGGAACCAGGCGGCGCGCTGGGCGTAGACGGCGGCGTTGGGGTACTTCTTGAGCAGCTCGCCCCTGATCACCAGCACGAGCTCCTCTTCCTGCTCGATGTCCCGGTTGTCGTGCGTGCCGAGCGCGGAAGCCCTGTCCCACAGGTGGATGGGCGGGATGTCGTAGAGCCGCTCCCGCCGTGCGGCCTCGGATTCGCCGGGCCGGGGCAGCTCGGTGCGGGGGTCCCAGAACTGGCGGAAGGTCGTGCCGCGCTGGTCGGCCGGGTACTCCCGCCACAGCAGTTCCCGGTTCATCTCGAAGTTGAGCCCGAGCAGGAACGCCTCGATGAACTTCTGGTTCGTGCTCAGCAGGCAGATCGTGTTCGGCGGGACCTTGCCGAGGTTCGGGACGAACGAGTCGACCGACAGGTCGAGCAGCGCCCGGTACATCGGCAGGTCGATGACCGGGTAGGCCATCACCTCCTGGAACCGTTCGGCGAACGGCCGCAGCCGCTTCGGCACGGCGATCGAGTCGAGCACGGCCGCCGGCACGGTGGCGTCGGAGTCGAGGCCGGTGAGCATCGCCCCGGTGGCCGCGGCGACGCCGAGCAGCTCGGGCGGCTCGGCCTGCCCACCGATCCCGGCGACGCGCCAGGCGTCTTCGACGTCGAAGACCGCCGCCCGGAAGCGCGCGGCCTCCACGCTGTCGCCGCCGCCCTCGTGGGCCACGAACCCGGTGCCCGGCAATGTGATCCGGAAGTCGGCGCTGTGGGGCAGCTCGCCGGACCCGAAGACCGGGTCGGTCATCGTGGCGGCGATCTCGGCCGGGGTGACGACCGCGCTCGGGGTCCGCTTCGGGCCGGCGGCGCTCACGCCGCCGGTTTCCCGGTCCAGCAAGGAAACCAGCTCGTCCGGCCGCCCGGTGGGGAAGCCGAGTGCGCGGGTGAGCCGGGTGCCCGGCCGGGTGATCCGGCGCATCGGGGCGGACATCGGCGCCGCTGTGACCCGGCTGCGCGCGACCTGGTAGCCGACGGCGACCCGCTCCCCCGCCGCGCCGCCCGCGGCGAGGGCGGCCGGGCCCGTCCCCAGCCGGACCCGGGGGTGGGCCGGCGCGGTGAGGGTCAGCGCCCGCGCGGAAAGCGGGCCGTCGGCGGCGAAGGTCGCCGGCTCGTCGAGGTGCTTCTTCTTCAGCGCGAACCCGACTTCGCGCTGAAGCTGCGCGGCGCGGATGCGGGCGTTGGCGGCGACGACTTCGCCGACCTGCGCCCAGGCCGCGTCCATGAACTCGTCCTGCCGCTCGCGGACGATCCGCGCGCCGAGGCTCGCGGCGACCCGGTACCGGGGGTCGAGGTTCACCCGGTGCACCCAGTTGCGGACGGCCGGGACCGGCGAGCCGGACCGCTCGTGGATCAGCCGGGCGGTGCGGGCGTGCCAGCGGCCGTACAGCGGCGGCGTGATCACCGGATCACGCCGGGGCTCCGGCTCGGCGAGGTTCGCGTGCGCCTCGGCGGGCCCCCGCTCCAGATAGTCGTCCGCCAGGTTGATCCGCTCGGCGAGCGCGGTCTGGAACGGGTGGAACGGAGCGCCGTCCACCTCCCAGCCGTCCCAGGTGTCCCGGACGTCGTCCTGGTGGTCGGGGTCGGCCAGCGCGCCGCCGAGGTGCAGCACGCCGCCGATGGCGGCCGGCGTGGTGATGCCCGGGAGCCCGGGTGCCGCCTTGCGGTGGACGTCCATGTCCCGCAGGCCGACCTCCGCCGGGACGTGGCCCGGGTCGAGCAGCCGCACCAGGTACTCGAAGTCGCCCGCGCTGCCGGTGGCGAAGAACCAGCGGTGGTAGTACGGCAGCTGCCCGGGCAGCTCGTGCTCGCCCTCGCCCCAGGCGAACCGGGTGCCGACCGGCCGGGGCGGCAGGCCGAGGCCGGCGCGGCGTCCGCTTTCGTACGCGGACACGAGGAAGGCGTGGTAGCCGGTGTTCGGCGCGAGCCGCCGCGGGCAGATCAGCCGGGCGCACGCGTTGTCCGGGTTGGTGTCGAGCACCCGCTGCAGCGCGGGGAGCACGGCGTCCATGTTCGCCGACACCACCGGCTCGTCGAGCTCGCCGTTGACGTGGACGTGCGCGAACGCGCCCAGCTGCCCGAGCGGCGGCAGCACGGCCGGGTCGAGGACGGTGACGAACGGCAGGGGCCTGCCGGGCACCGCGGTCTCGGTGAACTCGCCGTCCTTCCCGTCCTTGTCCGCGGCGAGCACGACGAGCGCGAGCCACGGCGCGAGCCGCCCGCCGGCGTCCTTCGCGCCGGCCGGGCTGTAGCGCCAGAGGAAGTCCTCGTCGTAGAACTCGATGTGCGCGAGGTAGTTCGGCTCGACGTTGGTGATCCACGGCCGCGGTTCGACCCGCGAGACGGCGTTGGCGGCCACGCCGATCACGTCGCCGGGTCCGTAGATCTGCACGTCCCGCACGACGTCGGCGCCGAGGGGCGGGGCGTTGCCGGTGATCGGGTCGCCGGCGACGTGCAGCGTGACCGGGATGGTCGCGCGGCTGGAGTCCCCGGTCGGCGCGACGATCTCGGTGGCGATGCCCGACCGCAGCCAGGGCAGGAACGAGTACGCGGTCACGGCGTCGCCGCCGTGGCGAAGATTTCGGCGGTGCCGGTCAGTTCCTCGGCCCCCGCGCTCGCCGCCGCGGCACCGGACCGCGCGACGCCGCCGGCGACCATGGCCCGGCCGCCGGACAGCGCCACGGCGGCGAAGGCCCACCGGCCGGTGGCCAGGCCGCCCGCCGTCGTCCACTTCTTGGTGGCGCGGTCGAAGATCGCCGCGCTCTCGTAGCCGGCGTCGTCGTGGACGTCACCGGTGCCGCCGACCACGAGCGCCTGGTCCGGGCCGAGGGCGACGGCCCGGTGGTGCACGCGGCCGCCCGGCAGGTCGTCCACCGGCGACCAGGTGCCGGTGGCCTGGTCGTACAGTTCGGCGGCCGCCCGGCTGAACGGGTCGAACGTGCCGTCCCCGCGCCCGCCCGGCGCGCGGCCGCCGGTGACGAGCACCGCGGCACCGCCGTCGAGCGCGGTGGCCTGGTGCCCGGCCCGGGCCGCGGTCATGCTGCCGGTGACCGACCAGGTCTTCTGCGCCGGGTCGTACAGCTCGCAGTAGGCGAGGTCGGTGTCGGTGCCCTTGCCGACCGGCACCGCGCCCCCGGTCACGAGCACCTTGCCGTTCTTGAGCAGGACGGCCGCGTGCCCGCCCCGCGGGTCGGTCATCGGCCCCACCTCGGTCCAGGTCTTCGCCACCGGGTCGTACAGCTCGGCACCGGCCAGCGCCAGCTCCGACTGTCCCGACCGGACGGCGAAGCCGCCGGCCACCAGCACCTTGCCGCCGACGAGCACCGCGCTGTGACCCCACCGCGCGTGCTTCATCGGGGCCGCGGTGGTCCAGGCGTCCTGCGCGGGGTCGTAGAGCTCCACCGTGTTCAGGCCGGGCGAGGGGAACTGCCGCGATCCGGTGATCCCGCCGGCCACGAGCACGCTGCCGCCGTCCAGCACGGTGGCGGTGTACAGCCGGCGCGTCACCTGCATGGCCGCGGCCGCGGTCCAGGTCTTCGCCGCCGCGTCGTAGACGGCGGTCCGGCCGGCCGCGGTGGCCGATCCGTCCGCCCCGCCGATGACGAGCACCTTGTCGGTGCCACCGGTCAGGAGCACGGCGCCGTCGTGCCGGCCGTACCACGCGGCCGGCGACGGCAGGGTGCCCGCGGCCGTCCAGGTCCCGGTCGCCGCGATTGTCGGACTGCTCATCGGTGGAGCCCCTTCGTGGGTGTCACGGGGTGAGGATCTCGGTCTGGTTCGTCGCCGTGGCGGTGCCGCTCGCCGCCGAGGCCCCGGCGCGGGCGTGGCCGCCGGCGACGAGGACCCGCCCGTCGGCCAGCGCGACGGCCGCGAAGTCCCATCGGCCGGTGGCGAGGGCGCCGACGCCGGCCCAGGCGCCGGTCCTCGGGTCGTAGGTGACCACCGAGCGGTAGCCCGCGGCCGGGACGGTGGCGGCGCCGCCGATCACGGCGACCTGGCCGTCCGGCAGCGGCAGGGCCCGGTGGCGGGTGCGGCCGGCGGGCATGCGCGCCACGGTCGTCCACTGCCCCGTGTGCGGGTCGTAGCGTTCCGCACTGTCCACAGCGGACAGCCGGACGCGGCCGCCGGCGGTGGTCACCGGGCCGTCGCCGCCGGTGACGAGCACCGCGCCGCCGGGCAGCGGTGTCACCTGGTGCCCGGCGCGGGGGGTCGTCATGCTGCCGGTCGGTGTCCACGAGCCGGTCTCCGGGTCGTAGAGCTCGCAGAGGGCCGTGGGCACCTCGTCCTCGCCGGTCGCCACCGCGCCGCCGGCGACCAGGACCCGGCCGCCGTCGACGAGCACCGCCCGGTGCCCGTGCCTGCGGTCGGTCATCGGCTTGCGGTCCGGCTCCCACGCGCCGGTCCGCGCCCGGTACAGCTCCACAGTGGACAGTGAGCGGCCGTGCGCCCCGATCCCGCCGGTGACCAGCACGTCGCCCGAGGCGAGCACCGTGGCCGTGTGCCCGTACCTGGCCGTGGCGGGCTGGTGGGCCGCCGGGGTCCACGCCGCGGCGACCGGGTCGTAGCGCTCGGCACTCGCCAGGCCGTCCGGCGCGGCCGCGGCGCGGCCGCCGACGGCCAGCACGGTCCCGTCCGGCAGGAGGCTCACGGTGTGCCCGTCGCGGGCGTGGCCCAGCTGCCCCGCCGCGGTCCAGGTGCCCGGCACCGGGTCGAACACCGCGGTGGCGGCGATGGCCTGGCCTGTCCCGTCGCGCCCGCCGGCGACGAGGACCTTCCCGGTGCGGAGCAGCACTTCGGTACCCGGGCCGAAGGCGGTCGCCGCGGGCAGCGGCCCGGCGCTCGACCAGGTCCCGTGACGCGCGGGCGTGCCCGCGGCCTCGGTGCCGGGCAGGACGTGGAGCGTGCCGGCGAGCCGGGCGTCCGCGCGCACCCAGCCGGCGAGCGCGTCCTCGGCAGCGGTCCTGCTGCCGAAGACGGCTTCCGTGCCGCTGGGGACCGGGCCGCCGGTGGTGGGCGCGAACGCCTGGCTGTTGTTGCGCTGCTGGGCGATCACGAACCGCTGCCCGGGCAGCCGCACGGTCTGCTCCGCCGGGAACGGCTGCCGCTGCGCGGCTTCCTGCCGGGACAGCGGGGACCGCGCGGTGCTGCTGCCGTCGAGCAGCTTCGTGAACACCCCGGAGCTCGGCCGGTAGAGCCGTTTCGTCGGCGCCGCCGCCGCTGCCACCTCCGCTTCCGCGACGGCGGCGCCGGCCTGGTGCGCCTTCCGCACCTTGCTGTCGGTGACGATCATCTCGTACCGCGCGCTGCGCCGGGCGGCCCGCGTCGACAGCAGCCGCTGGTCCGCGGCGGCGAGCTCGAGGCCGGCGTCCTGGTTCTCGAAGGCGGGCCGCGACAGCTTGGCCGCGTCGTCCATGTTCTGGAACTGGGCCATCGCGAACTTGTCGCTGGTGGTCGAGACCCGCCGCAAGCCGCCGGCCGGGGTGACGGTGAACCGCTTGCCGTCCGCCGGGCGCTGCGCCCCGACCTTGTCGACCGTGACGTTCAGCGGGATCGCGCGCTGGCGGATGAACAACGTGCCGAGCGGGTGCAGCACGAGCTGGTCGGTGTCGTCGAGCGGGCGCAGCGTGACCAGCGGGTTGGTGCCACCGGTCGGCAGCCGGGTCTGCCACCCCTCCTGCTTGCCGAGTTCGCCCGCCAGCAGCGGCAGCACGGCGATGGGCGGCAGGGTGGGGTTGTCCTTCGAGCCCCAGGAGATGTCGAAGTCGGCCGAGATCTCGAAGAACAGCAGGGAGATCGACCCGCTGCCGCGGGCGCGCCACGGCGCCGGGCCGGACAGCTGGAACCGCAGGTCGATGCCGAACAGGCCGACGCCGAACGCCTTGAGCGTCACCCCGGCCGAGATCTCGATGACGAAGGCGAACGGCGAGAACTGGAACAGCGCGTCGAAGCTGAGGTGGCCGTTGATGCCGAAGTCGTCGAACCCGAGCACGAGCTCGGCCGCGGCGCCGAACTGGACGGTGTTGCTGGTGACGGCGAAGTAGCCGGAGACACTGATCCGCTCGCCGGGCTGGTTGAGGATGTCGACACAGATCCGCTGCGGCACGGGGAACGGCAGCTGCGGCGGCGAGAACGACGGGTGGAACCCGCCCACCGACAGCACGAGGTCGGCGTCGTCGCCCCAGCCGATGAGCAGCCCCATGCCGCCCGAGATGGTGACGGACAGGATGTGGGAGTCGAACAGCTCCGCGTAGAACCACAGGCGCTGCTTGCCGAACTCGATCGCGCCGACGAAGTTCACCTGCAGCACCAGCAGCGGCAGGTGCTCCTCGGGCAGCACGCACCGGAGCACGCCGAGGATGGCGATGTCGCCGGGGATCTCGACGATGACCGCGAGCGAGACGGTGACCAGGGCCGGGGTGCCCCAGCCGATCTTCGCCATCGGCCCGACCAGGAAGGTGCCCTGCTCCGGCGGGAAGAAGGCCCGCAGGTCGGACAGGATGCGCGGGGCGTTCGCGACGACGTCGCGGGGGAACATCACGGATTCGATGGCGCCGCTGTGCACGCCCTCGACCAGCGCGTCGAGGTTCATCCGGCGGTGCAGCCCGAGCACGCCGCCGACCCCGAGCAGGGTGAAGCCGAGCCCGAGCTGCAGCCCGCCGGGGAACTCGGTGGTGATCACCGCGAGCAGGGAGAAGCCGTCGGAGCCGTCGGGCATCCTGGTGCTGATCAGCCCGATCGCCTTCAGCTCGAGGAACCCCGCGAACCGCAGCTCCAGCGCGCCGGCGTACTCGCGGGTCTTCTCGTCGTAGGACAGGAACCCGCCACCGGTGACGACGCCGGCGTCCACGACGAGCCCGATCCCGCTCGGGGCCTTGAACCGGAACCCCAGGTCCAGCGGGCCGAGGTTGCCGCCCCCGGCGGGGAACCTCGTCACGGCGACGACGCCGACCCGGTCGACCGTCGCGGAGATCGGCCCGAGCGAGGCGGTGAAGCCGCCGGAGATCTCGATCGGGACCCCGCCGTCCGCGACGCCGGCGCTCAGGTACAGCGTGGTGATCTCGACGGGCCCGAGGTCGACGTGGATCGGCAGGGCGAGGTCGACGCCCCCGCTGCCGCCGAGCTGCAGGCCACCGGACGGCGTCCACCGCGCCTGCACGTCGAACCCGGCTTCGAACCGGCCGCCGCCGGTGATCGTGCGGAGGAAACCGTCCCCTTCGGACAGGTCGACGAGCACGTGCCCGCCTTCGAGGACCATCCGGGCCGACGGTTCGGCGGAGACCGCGCCGGCGGTCGTCCCGTCCGCTTCGAGGCCCAGCGCGACGGCGAACCGGGTGAACTCCAGCCGCGACGAGCCGGTCCGTCCGATGAGGACGATGGGCTCGGTCCCCTTCGCCTCCAGCCCGACGGACGCGTCCACGTGCAGCTCGCCGGTCGCCGGAAGCAGCTCGAACCCGAACGGCGGGACGATCCGCGCGGTCAGGCCCTCGTCGTACCGGCCGTGCACCTCGACGACGACCGTCCACAAGGGAGTCAGCGGGATCTTCTCGACGAGGTCGCCGGCGAGCGGCAGGCGCAGCCGGGCGGTGATGGACGGCGGCAGGCTCGCGCGGTCGGCGGCGAGCCGGAGCACGTAGGCGTCCAGCACCGGCGCCCCGCCAGGCGGCGCGAGCTGGACGTAGGGGATGTCGCGCCCCGCGAAGTACGCCCCGATCGCGCTGAACAGTTTCGAGCCGTCGAAGGTCGCGTTGCCGAAGTCGAAGATGTCCCGCAGCCAGCCCGGCGGGTCGGTCAGCGCCGCGATCAGCCGGTCGAACCGGATCGCCTTCCGGCGGACCGGCACCACCGTGGGGTCGGCGCTGTCGAGGAGAACGGGCTCGCTCTGGACGATCCCGGTGAGGGTGAGGAAGTCGACGACACCCGGGCCCTTGCCTTCGAGGTAGCCGAGCAGGACGAAGTCCACCAGCCGCTTCGGCAGTTGCGCCACTTCGGCGCGCAGGCGCGCTCGCTGGGCGTCGGTCAGGCTGCCCGCCGCGGCGACCGCCGCGTCGAGGGCGGGTCCGAGCGCGGTGATCGCGTCGAGCGTCGTGCGGATCGCGCCGAGCAGGGCCACACCCGCGTCCGCGACCTGCTTGACGTCCCCGCCGCCGACGGCGTCCACGAGCCGCCCGATGAGCGGGGCGAGGCCGCCGGCCTGCACTACGACCGCGCCGATGGCGCCGCCGGCCGCCCCGAGCCCGCCCGGCAGGCGCAGCCCGAGCCGTTCGAGGAACTCTTCGCGCGTGCTCTCGGCGAGGTGCTGCTCCAGCGGCCGCAACGCGGACGCGATCTCCCTGGCCAGCAGTTCGAGGGTGCCCGCCTTCGCCGCCATCAGCTCGCCTTCGCGTCGTCCGCCGGGGGAAACCACCTGCCCGGCAGGCCGAGCACCCCTTCGCGGTGTTCGGCCACCGCCGCCCGCAGCGCGGGGCTGCCGGCCCGGGCCAGCGCGTCGAGGAACCGGGCGAGCCCTTCGGCCACCGGCCTGCCGCCGAGCCGCACCGGCACCGGCACGTCCCGGTCGACGTCGCTGACCAGCAGCCGCAGCAGCACCGGCCCGTGCATGCGGTGCCAGGCCACCAGAACCCGGCGGTCGGTGTCGATCAGGCGCCGGACCTCATCCACGTGCTCGGACACCAGCGCCGCGATCAGCCGGCCCTCCGGGCTGCGCCCCACCCGGTCCCGCAGCCGCCGCGCCCGCCCGGCGACGGGGAAGTACGCGGCGGGCGAGAGCACGATCGGCTCGCCGCCAAGGCTCACGGCCTGCGGTTTCGCCGCCTTCACGGCCTTTTCGGCGTTCACGAGCCCGAAGCCGTACCCGTCCTCGCCGTTGGGGAGATGGGGGTTCGGGTCCGGCGGGTCGCACGTCCGCTGCAGGAAGTCCTTGACCTGCGCGTGGCTCAGGTTCGGGTTCATCTCGAACATCAGCGCCACCACGCCGGTGACGTGCGGCGCGGCCTGGCTGGTGCCCGATTCGGTCTGGTAGAAGTCGTAGCAGCACTCGCACCAGCTGCCGCCGGAGCTCTCCCCGCGGTTCAGCGCCGAGGTGATGTCCACTCCCGGGGCGCACAGCTCCGGCTTGGTCCGGCCGTCGGCCGTCGATCCCCGCGCCGACGTCTCGGCGACCTGATGGTCGTCGGGGTTGTACGCGCCGACCGTGATGGGCAGGTTCGCGGTTCCCGGCGAGTGCACGGTCCGGGTGCGGACCTGGTCTTCGAGGTGGAACCGGGGGTGGACGTCCTCGGTCGTCACCGGGATCCAGCAGTCGAAGATCGTCGCCGTGCCGGCCGTCTCCCACAGCTTGACCGTCCACTCGCCCATGGCGATCGTGCTGCCCGCCCTCGGCGCGATGGTGATCCTGATCAGGTGGGTGCCCTTGGGTGAGGCGTTGCGCACCGACTGGATGGTCACCGGGTGACCGGCGACGGGCTTGGCGGTCTGTCCGGTCAGCCCGGTCCGGCCGAACGAGCCCGCGTTCCCCGGCGCCACCAGGTCCACGTCGAGCTGGCCGGCACCCGGGTACCAGAGATCGAGGAAGTCGTCTTCCTTGTCCGCTCGATCGTCAGTCGTCGCGACGACGACCCGGACGGTCACCGGCGCGTTCGCCGCGGTGTGCGCCGGCACCGTCTTGCGCGCGTGCACACCGCCGCCGGCTGGGTAGAGCGCCCCGCCCACCACCGGATTCACCGGGTCCAGCACCGCGCCGTCGTTGCCGGCGGAAGTCACGATCATCCGCTTCGTCGTGCCGGTCAGCTGCCCGTCCAGCCCGATGTCGAGGGTGTCGGTGCCATCGTGCGGACCGAGGTTGTTGCCGAAGCTCATGTTCACCACGGCCGGTTTGCCCAGCGCCGCGGCCGTGTCGAAGATGTACTTGACGCCCCGCAGGATGTCGCTGTCGAAGCCGGTCCGGCGCACGATGATCAGGTCGGCCTCCGGCGCGACCCCGACGTAGCGGCCGGCGCCGTGGCAGTTGCCCTTCTGCGCCCCGTTGCCGGCGGCGATCCCCGCGACGTGCGTGCCGTGCCCGTCGACGTCCCGGGAAAGGTACGGCTGGATCGGCAGGCTCAGCCCGAGGTCGATCTCCTCACGGACGAACTCCCGGCCCCGGATGATGCTGATGCCGGACGCGCCCGTGCCGGTCGGCACGAACGAAGCGATCCGCCCGGTGTCGTAGACGTTGGGCGCGTACTTCCCCACGAAATCGACGACGATGGCAGTCCCCGGCCACGGACCACCGGTCACTTCGATGTCCTCGGCCTTGATGGAGGGGAACGCCGCCAGCAGGGCCGCCTGCACCTGCTCCTTGGTCGCGGTCAGGGGCAGCGGGGCGGTGGTGTTCGCCGGGCCCGACGGCACCTTTTCGTGGGGCAGCGGCGGTGGCCGCCACCGCAGCCCGACGGGGTTCCCGGTGCCGGTGCCGGTCACCGCCATCGTGTGCCGCTGCGTGAGATCGAGCAGTGAGTGGATGCGGGTCTTCCCGGTCGACGGGGTGCGGAACGAACCGTGGAAGATGTCGATCCCGGAGTCGACGACGCCGACGACGACGCCCTTGCCGCTGAATCCGGGCGGGATGGTGCGAGCGGCGTCGCCGTGCATCGCGGGCACGCTCTTGTTGAGGTGCGAAAGGCGAATCCGGTCGCTGCTCACGTAGGCGACATCCGGCAGCTCGGCAACCGCTTCGAGGTCGTCGACGGCGATCGTGCCCGTGACCACCGGGCCGGCGACCAGCTCCACCCACAGGCCGGCCTCTTCCACCGCGTGCAGGTCGCCGGTGACGTGCACGAGCACCCGGACTCGCTCCGGCAGCTCCTCCGCGACCCGGGCCCGGGCACCGTGCACCCGGGAGGCCAGTGCCGCGTCCAGTTTCGTGCTCGCCAACGGAAATCCCCCGGGTCCGTGGCGCGACCGTCCCGCGGTGCGTTCGACACCGCCGGACGTCGAGCCGGAATCGTCCTGTTCCCAGACAGCCGGGCTCCAGCCTGCGCGCCGCCCGAGACGGGCGTCAACGAAGCGGCGCAGAGTCTGCCCCATCGGGCGGGCCGACGCAGGAGAGTGCCGCCGCCACTACCCGGCGCTCAGCTCCGACGGGCAACGCCGAGTCCGGCCACGACACGCGCAACCGGCCTTCGCGGCCTCGACACGGTGGGACTGCCCCGAGTTTGCTGCGGGAGACGAGGTTCGCGCACGAAGTCCGCTTCTACGCCGGTGTGGGTGTCAAACCCTAGGCGAACCGCTCCCACGCCGACTGGCGTGTCATCCCCAGGGCCTCGCCGATCTGCGACCACGTGCCACCCAGGGCGCGGGCCTTCGCCACCCACGCCGCCAGGTTCTGCTGCACCTGGGTGCTCGCCGCCGATACCGGACCCAGGTTCGACAGCACCTGCTCCAACGGCAGGTCGTGCTCCCACGGTGCGATGAGCGGCGCGTCGGCGGGCTTTCCGTCGATCGCCGTCACGCACAGCTGGACGCAGCCGTCGCAAATGAACACCCCCGGCCCGCCGATGAGTGTCTCCACCTCCGTGTTCGGCTTCGCGCAGAACGAACAACGGGCAATCACCGCAGTACCCATGGAAAACCTCCTTGTCAGGGGCGACCTTACAGCCGTAAGGATGCGCCTGACAAGAGGAAAGCCGCCGTCCACTCGGCCAGCTCCGTCATCCGTGACGCCAGCTCCTCGATCTCCGCCCAGCGGCGGTGCTCCCGTTCCAGGTCCGGCACCAGGAAGTCCTCCACGAGCAGCAGGAGCGTCGCGATCTCGTAGGCGACGTCGGCGAGCTGCAGGAACGGCCGGTACTCGGTTTCGGTGCCTGCCCCGTACCGCGCGGCCCAGTCCCGGGCGCCGTGGCCGGCGGTCCGGCACACGGCCACCACCGTGCGCCGCAGATCGCCGCGACGGGAGCCGGGCTGCCCTTCGGCCGGCGGGACGACGTTCCAGGCGACCGACAGCAGGCAGCACCCGGCGTCGTCCATCGACTCGTTCATCACCCGACGTACTCTGCGGACCGGCGGGCACAGTTCCCCCGTTCCGACTCGCCCGGTCACCCCATCGTGTGGAGAACCGGCCCGGATCGGGCGAGCATCGGCAGCGAGACGAAGTCTGCGAGCGCCTGCTGGCCGGCGGCGTTCGCGTGGATGCCGTCGCCGTTGTCGTACGCCGGCAGGATGCTGTTCGGCTGCAGGGGATCCGCCAGCACCGTGGCGAAATCCACGACGCCGGAACACGTGCCGCCGCAGGTGTTCCAGCGCTGGACGAACAGGGCGATCTCGTGCCGGGCCAGGTTGGCCTGGTCGCCGTACCCCGGCCGTGGCGTGCTCGGCGTGACGTACACCGGGATCCCGGCCGCCCGCAGCCGCGCGAACACCGCGCGGTAGCTGTCGAGGATCGTCGCCGCGTCGCAGTCGTACGCCAGGTCGTTCGTGCCGTAGTAGTAGATGACGGCCGTGACGCCGTGCAGCGCCAGCACGTCCCGGTCCAGCCGGCTCGAAGCGTCCAGGCCCGCGGCCGACGGCGGCATGCCGGGACACGACCGGGCGCTCGTCGTGCCCGAGACGCCGGCGTTGGCGACGGCGAGCTGCGTGGACGAGGCGACCATCCGCCGCGCCAGGTCGTCGGTCCACCGCCGGTTCGCGCCGAGCTGGGTGCAGCCCGGGCCGCAGTTGGTGCTGCCGATGCCGTCGACGACCGAGCTGCCGAACGGCACGACCGTGCCCCGCAACGCGGTGTTGTGCACGTCGACGGCGCTGACGACGTACGTCGAGCCGACCGTCGACGTGAAAGCCCCGCCCGCGACGTCGGCGGTGTGGTCCTCCGAACCCGGCGGGGTGAGGTAGTTGTCGCGCAGCGCGGCGCCGTGCCGGCCGGGCACGGCGGTGCCCTCGACCGACATGCTGACCGCGAGGTCGGAATCCGGGCCCGTCGCGAGTCTCGTCTCGTCGCTCCAGACCTCGCCGCCCACCGGGATCGTGACGGCGAGGCGCCCGCCGAAGGTCAGGTCGCGCACCTCCGTGACCGCGGCGCCGCCCGCGCTCGGCCCGGCGGTCGCGTGCCCGATGGCCAGCGGCCCGGTGCCGAACGTGTTCTGGAACCGGACGCGCACGGCGTCGCCGCCCTGGCTGAGGTGGGTGATCATCCGCAGCGACCGGCCGGTGACCGCGGTGTCGGCCCGGCCGTCCTGCGACTGCGCCCACGACGTGAACCAGGCCCGCGGGGCCCCTGCGGCGCCCGGAGCGGAGACGACGACGGCCGCGGCGAAAGAAACCGCAGCGAGAACGGCGATCCTGCGCACGGTGCCTCCTCGGTCCACAGAGGACAAACCACGAAGACCTCGACCGATCGTAAGCACCCGGTCACGGAGGCGACAAGGTTTTGTCCGATCTTGTCAGCGGCGGCGCTTTTCGGTTCGATGGCGAGCATGACCGAACCCCGCATCTTCGGCGATCCTTACGAAACCCCGGACGGGACGACGGTGATCCCGGTCCACCGGCCGGTCGGGGTGTTCGCGGTCCGTGACGGCCAGGCCAAGTGGGAACCGGCGGTGGACGCCACCCGCGTCGCCCTGCTGGCGGTGGGCATCGGGCTGGTCGCCGCGACCCTCGCCGGCCTCGCCATGGTGCACCGGCCGCCGTGGCCCGACCTGCGGCTACGGCTTTAGCGGGGGCCCTTCGCCAAGGCCTGGACGCGGCCGAGCGGGCCGTTGTAGTAGTTCTGGTCCCCCGGCAGGCCGCCGTCGCGCGCGAACTGCCAGATGGCCTGTTTCGCCCAGCCCGCCGGCAGCTCGCCGATCGCCGGGGCGTACCGGGCCAGCCACAGCGGGTTCGTGTTCCCGAACCGGCCGGTGTTGCCCGTGCAGCGCTTCCACCACGCCGTGCTCGTGTAGATCAGCGCGCTGCGCTTGACCTTCGCCAGGTACGTGCGCGTGAAATCCGCGATCCAGGCCGTCATGTCGGCCGGGCTCTTGCCGTAACAGACTTCGCCGTACGGGTTGTACTCGATGTCCAGCGCGCCCGGCAGCGTCGTCCCGTCGGAGCGCCAGCCGCCGCCGTGGGCGAGGAAGTACTCCGCCTGCTGCGCGCCGCCCGAGACGTCCGGGCGGGCGAAGTGGTAGGCGCCGCGGATCATGCCCGCCGCGTGCGCGCCGTCGTACTGCGGACCGAACCGGGGGTTGACGAATCCCGTGCCCTCGGTCGCCTTGACGTAGGTGAACTTCGCGCCGGCGCCGGCCGCGGCGGGCCAGTCGACGACGCCCTGGTGACCGCTGACGTCGTGCCCGAGCGTCTGCCCCGCCGGGTCGGCGCGGACGCTCCCCTGCACGCCTTCGTGCGCCGCGATCTGCGTGCCCGCGTAGTTCGCGGCCGCCAGCGAGTAGTCCGCGGGCGCCGCTTCGGCCGGGGTGGCGAGGACCACCGTCACGACAGCGCCGGCGAGCAGTCCGGCGACGGTTCGGCTCATCCGGGCTCCGATCTCGGTACGGGACGTCCGAGCCCATGCTGCCCGCCCCGGTCGCTCCTCGCGAGACAGCCGTCACCCGATGTAGTGATCTTCAGAGTTCCGTGGTGATGATCGCCTCCACCAGCGTCTCCCCCGGCGGCGTCAGCTCGACCACGCCGTCGTCCGGCCGCACCCGCACGAGGCCTCGCGAAGCCAGCGAACGGAACTTGCCCAGCCACGGTTCCTTGAACAGCGAACGCCCGGGGAACCGCGCGGTGTGCAGGGAATCCCGCAGCGGCTGCAACGTCGTCAGCGCCATCTTGACGGCCCGGGCCTCCTGCGCCTCGGCCGTGAACCGCGTCGCCGACCCCAGCGGGATCCAGCCGGACAGCACGGTTTCGGTGTAGCGGCGGGAGTTCACGTCGGTGATCGCCTCGGACGCGCGGCAGCTCGAACTGCCGCCCAGCCCGATCGCCACCTCGGGTTCCTGCTTGTCCTGGTCGACCATGATGGACTTCCACTTCTCGGGTCCGAGGCCGTCGCGCGCGAAGTACATCGTCGGGTGCTCGGTGTAGCCCGCCGCGCGCAGGCCCTCGGTGAGCAGTTCCCGCATCTGGTACTGCTCACCGAGCGCAGGCCAGCGGTGGCCGTCGCGCACCAGCTTGTCCCGGTACGCGGGCAACTGCCACGCCGCGGGCTTCTCACCGGTCACGCCGGTGCGGGTGTCGCTGTAGGAGGCCAGGTGCAGCTTCGTGCACACCACCGCGGTCACCTCGTTCTCCAGCACGACGTCGAGGTCGCGCCGGACGCTGTCGAGGGTCTGGTCGAGCAGGCCGTACATCAGGTCGATGCTGACCCACTCGAACCCCGCCGCGGTCGCGTTGCGGACGAAGTCGACGCACATCGACGCCGTGTGCTCGCGGCCGCACAGCTCGAGCACGTGGTCGTCGAACGACTGGACGCCGCTGGACAGCTTGGTGCAGCCCAGTTCCCGCAATAGTTCGAGCTTGGCCGGGGTGAACGTGCTCGGGTCGCCTTCGAAGCGGATCGTCGTGTCGGCGGTGAACCCGAAGTTCGACCGGTAGAACTCCAGCAGGCGGCGGATCTCCGGCTCCGGCAGCAGCGACGGCGTGCCGCCGAAGACGTTGAACTCCCCGACCTCGGCGCCGCGCAGGTGGGGCACGGCGTCGAGCCACAGCCGCGCCTCGGCGATGTTGAGATCGACCCAGTGCGCCGCCTTCTCGATCTTGCCCTTGACCAGCACCACCGGGTACTGGCAGAACCGGCAGCGGTAGGCGCAGGTCGGGATGTAGGACCACAGGTGGATCGGCCCCGAGGACAGAGCCAGCTGCGCGTCCAGGTCGCGCAGGAACTCCGGCGGTGAGCCGGGGACGTTGCCCGGGAACACGTGCGCCCCGAACGGGTCCTCCTGCACGAAGTCGAGGAGGTGCCGGTTCTCGGGCGCTTCGAGGACGTCGAGCACGGCGGGCCGCGGCCACGCGGGATCGATCGCGTGCAGCGAGCCGACTGCCTCTTCGTAGCCCAGGGTCATCAGAACACGCCTCCATTGCCGAAGTAGTTGTGGGCTTCCCCCGACTCGCGGTCCTCGCAGTAGTAGCGGACGAACTCCGCGAACCGCTCGGCCGGAACCGCCGCCAGGCACGGCGGCAGCGGCGGCGGGTGGCCGATGTCTTCGCCGACGTGCCGCCGCAGGCACGCGAACAGTTCGTCGGCGAACTCGAAGTACAGCCGGTACGACGGCGTCTTGTAGCTGTGGATCGGCGTGAAGTCGGCGACGCGCATCTCGTCGCGGATCTCGGCGATCCGCCGGGCGAGCCGCGCGGCCAGGCCGGCGCCGAAGAACGCGATGACGGCGTCGTCCTCCAGCAGGGCCGGGGTCAGCAGCACCGGCAGGATGGTGTTCTTCGGGGTGAAGTCCTTGATCGAGAACTCCCACGCCTGCCGGGCTTCCGCTTCGGTGAGGTCGAGGCCGGCCGGCACCGAGGGCGCCGACGGCCGGATGTCGCGCATGACGATGATGCCGTCCGAGCCGTAGGCCCGGCCGGTGATGACCTCGTCGATGGCGTGGTCGACGCGCCGCGGGTTGATCTCGACCCGCGAGCGCGGCGCGTAGGTGATCGCGTCGCCGCCGCCGGCGACCTTGATCCCGAAGTCCCAGTCGTCGGAGAGGTGGTTGACGAACTTGCCGTCCTGCAGCTGGTAGAAGATCTCGATGCCGCCGGCGCGCTCGTAGGCGTCGCGCTCGACGGCGAAGCCCTTGCCGTCGGGGAAACCGCCGAAGAGGGCGAAGGTGACAGCACGGCAGCGCAGCGTCCGCTGGATCGCGTCCCAGAGCCGTGGCCGCCCGGTGAAGTGCCCGGCGTCGTAGTAGTAGTCGCAGACGCCGATCGCGGCCTTGCTCGACTCCATCGCGGCGGACAGTTCGCTCAGCCAGTGCGCGTCGACGCGGCAGTCCGCGTCGGCCGACACGAGGTAGAACCGATCGCCCGGGTCGCTGTCGGGCCGGTTCCTGCTGCGCGCCGCGGCGAAGTCCATCCCGGCCCGCCGGGCGCACGAAACGCCCTGTTCCGGCTCGTGGATCACGTGCAGGGCCAGGTCGGGGTGCGCGGCCGCGAAGGCGTGCGCGATGGCCACGGTGTCATCGGTGGAGTTGTTGTCGACGAGCACGACCTCGTACAGATTCTTGTCCAAGGCGCGCTGGTCGTGCAGGGTCCGCAGCACCTCCGGGAGGTTCGCGGCCTCGTTGTACACCGGCAACACGACGCTCAGCCGCGTACCCGCCCCCATCGGCGGCGGGTACAGCCGGTCGACCAGGTCGTCGACGACCCGCGTACCGAACCGCGCCTGCCCGAGTTCCGAGTTCGCCCGCACCACTTCCGCCCGCTTCCCTTCGTCGGTGATCAGCTCGGCGACTTCGCGGGCGAACGCCTCGTCCGGCAGGTCGCGGGCCCGGATGTCCAGCACGGGAGCCCGAAAGCTGCCGTAGACGACGTCGTACAGCTCGTACCCGCTGGTCACGTACGGCGTCCCGGACGCGATCGCCTCGCTGACCGGGTTGCCGTAGCTCTCGTAGTCGTAGGAGGTCAGGAACGACACGACCGTCGCGTGCGCGAGGAGGTCGCGCACGGAGTACCGGCCGGGCAGGGCCGTGTCGTACGGGGTCAGCCAGCCACCGAACACGACGCGGTCGCGCACGCCGAGCCGCGTCGCCAGGCCGGCGAGCCGGGCGTGCTCGGCCGGCGCTTCGCCGACGTCGCCGGCGACGAACAGCCACACTCCCGGCAGCAGGGACAGGAGGTGGAGGTCCCGGTCGAGGCGCTTCTGCGGGATGATCCGCGTGATCCGGGCCAGCAGCGGGACGTCCTCGGGAATGCCGTGGTCACGCCGGAAAGCCGCGTTGCGCTCGTCGATCCGGGCCGGGGCGATCGTGAAACTGTTGGGCAGGACGTCGATGTTCGGCAGGCCCGGCACCCACTCCAGGGTCCGCGCCAGAGCCTGTTCGTGCAGCGCGAAGTAGTGGATGTGCGGGGAGTTCCGCGGCGCGGGGACGCCCGTGTACGGGAACCGGCCGTACTTGGCGATCCCGGGTTCGCTCTGCCACATCAGGTCGTGGTCGCGCCAGAACACGAACCGGCCGAGCCGGTGCCGGGCGCCGTAGCGGCCGATCGCCCGGTACAGCGCTTCGGTGTAGGCCACGTTTTCCGGCAGGGTCCCGTTTTCCACCATCACCATGGTCACGCCGAGGCGTTCCCAGGTGGCCACGATCCGCGTCGCCAGCTCACCGGCGACGCGGTCGATCTCCGGGCGCAGCGTGTCGTCTCCGGCCTGGACCATCCGGGTGAGCACCCGGTCGACGAACTCGCGGTCGTACCCACGGATGTCCTCGACGCCCTCGACGCGGTCGAGGGTGACCCACCCGGGCAGCAGCTGCGCCTCGTCGCGGTAGGGCCGGAAGAAGGCGCCCTTGTCGGCCTTGATGTCGTATCCGAGATCGAGGTGGACGCGGTGCCCGCGAGCGGCGAAGCGCCGCGCCGTCTTGAGGAACTCCACCACGACCCCGGACAGCGGGGTGGCGTCGAAGGACACGCCCCAGAGCACTGACATCGATGTCAAACCCCCGTATCGGCTTCGCCGGCCCTCCCAGACTAAGCGCCGGGGCTTCGAACGGCCGCGTGAACGCTTTCGTGGTTGACCGCGGACCCCGGACGCCCCACAGTGACCGCATGAACCGGGCGCTCGGGGTGCTGACCGGCGGCGCCTTCCTGTCGATCGTGTTCGGGGTCCTCGGCTCCGGGAAACCCGTGCCCGGCCTCGTGCTCGGCGCGGTGTTCGCCGTGCTCGGCACGCTCGGCTTCGCCTGGGTCCGCGACCGCCCCGGTCCGTTGTGGGCCGCCGGCTACGCCGTGGTCCAGCTGCCGCTGGCGTTCGTGATCTTCACGATCGACGCCGGTGTCGGGGCGACGCTGTTCCTCGTCGTCCTGGTCAGCCAGTGCGTGCTGCTGCGGCTGCCCCGGCCGGCGATCGCGCTGGTCATCGCGGTCGTGCCGCTCGTGCACCTCGGGATGTCGCTCGGCGACGGGCTGCGGGAAGGCATCGGCACGCTCATGTCGGTGCTGTTCGCGGCCATCATCACCGAACTGCTGCTGCGCGAACAACGCTCGCGCGGCGAACTCGCCGAGGCGCACGAGAAGCTGCGGGACTTCGCCGCGCAGGCGGAACGGCTGGCGACGGCGCAGGAACGCAACCGCGTCGCCCGGGACATCCACGACGGGCTCGGGCATTCGCTCACCGTCGTCCAGATGCAGGTGAAGGCCGCGCGAGCGGTCCTGCCGACCGATCCCGCCAAGGCCGACGAAGTCCTGTCCAAGGCGCAGGAACAGGCCGAGAACGCGCTGGCCGAGGTACGCCGCTCGGTGCGGGCGCTGCGCGAACCGCGGTCGACGCCGTTGCCGGAAGCACTCCGGGCGCTCGTCGAAGAGACGGCCGCGACGGGTGTCCCGGCGCAGCTGTCGGTTTCCGGCACCGAACGTCCCCTCCCGGGCGAACAGCGCGAAGCGCTCTACCGGGCGGCGCAGGAAGGCCTGACGAACATCCGCAAGCACGCCGCCGCCGGGCGCGCGGACGTCGAACTGGACTACGCCGAGTCGACGGTCCGGGTCTCGGTCCGCGACGACGGCGTGGGCGCGGGAGTGGGCACCGACGGCACCACCACCGGCTACGGCCTGCTCGGACTGCGCGAACGCGCCGAACACCTCGGCGGCGAAGTCGCCTTCACCTCCACCCCCGGCCACGGCAGTGCCCTGAGCATGGAGATCCCCGGATGACGCCGGTCCGCGTCCTGCTGGTCGACGACCAGGCCCTCTTCCGCGAAGCCCTGGCCACTCTGCTCGCCACCCACGACGACATCGACGTCGTCGGCGAAGCGGGCAACGGCGACGAAGCCCTGAGCCGGGCGGCCGAGCTCGCTCCCGACGTCGTCCTGATGGACCTGCGCATGCCCGTGCTCGACGGTGTCGCCGCGACGCGGCGGCTTCGCGCCGAACACCCGGAGACGCGGGTGATCGCGCTGACCACCTTCGACGACGACGAGGACGTCTTCGCCGCCCTGCGCGCGGGCGCGGTCGGGTACCTGCTCAAGGACGTCTCGTCCGCGCGGCTGGTCGAGGCGGTGCTGGCCGCCGCGCGCGGGGAGTCGGTGCTGCAGCCGTCCGTCGCCGCGAAGGTCGTCGCGCGGTTCGCCCAGCTGCCCGACACGCCGGAGTCTCGCCCGCAGCCGCTGGTGGTGCCGTTGTCCGACCGGGAGCTGGAGGTCCTGCGCCTGCTCGCCGGCGGGCGCAGCAACCGCGAAATCGCCGCGACGCTGTTCCTCGCCGAAGGCACGGTCAAGAACCACGTGACGAACGTGCTGGGCAAGCTCGGCGCCCGCGACCGCACCCAGGCCGCGCTGCGGGCCCGGGACCTCGGCCTGCTCCGGCCATGACCCCGGTCGTGACTTCCGGCACCTGGCAGCACGGCTCGGAGCGGCGATTCTGGTCCAGGAGCAGATCCTGGAGGGAACCATGACCACCACCGAAACCACCCGGACCACCACCCGCAAGCTCGCCCGGTTCACCGGCCACTACGCCGAGATGGTCGCCGCCATGATCATCGGCATGGTGGCGCTCGGCCCGCTGTGGCCGTCCGCCTGGCTGGAGCGAGCCGACGTCGGCGCGCTGGTGATGGCCACCGACATGACCGTCGCGATGGTGCTCGCCATGGCACTGCGCCGCCACGCGTGGCCGCGGATCGCCGAAATGGCCGCGGCGATGTACCTGCCGTTCGTGGCGCTGCTCGTGCCGTACTGGCTCGGCGCGCTCTCCGGCACCGCCCTGATGGTCGCCGGGCACGTGCTCATGTTCCCGCTGATGCTCGCCGCCATGGTGTGGCGCCGCGCCGAGTACTGGCACTGATCATGCGTACCGTCCTGAAGTGGTTCGCCCTGGTCCTCGTCGTGCTCGCGGTCCCCGCCGTGGGCGCCACCCTCTCCGCGTTCGCGGCGGTCGGCGCCCTCTACTCCCCCGGCCCGCAGCGGCCCGTCCCCGCTCCGGCGGCGGCTCCCCACGACCCGGCCAAGCCGACCGCGGTGGTCGTCGTGGGCGACCGGGGTGCCGTCGTCTCGGACGTCCTCGCGCCGTACGAGGTCCTCGCCGCGAGCGGCCGGTTCAACGTCTACACGGCCGCGCCGCACCGCGAGCCGAAGCCGCTGACCGGCGGCCTCGACCTGGTGCCGGACTTCAGTTTCGACGACCTCGCCGCCCGGCTCGGCCCGGAACCGCCGGACCTCGTCGTCGTCCCGGCGCTCCCGGACCTCGGCGAGCCGAGTACCGAGCCGGTCAAGGCGTGGCTGCGCGCGCAGGCCGCCCGCGGCGCGAAGCTGCTGGGCGTCTGCAACGGCGGCGGCGTGCTCGCCTCCGCCGGCCTGCTCGACGGACGTCCTGCCACCGCGCACTGGCTGAAGCTCGAGACGTTCGCGGACGACTACCCCGCCGTGCACTGGGCGCGGGGACAGCGGTTCGTCGACGACGGCGACGTCGTCACCACCGCCGGGATCCTCTCCGGCATCGACGGCACCCTGCACTGGGTCGAGCGGCTGGCCGGCCGCGACGTGGCGGCCGGCGTCGCGAAGGCGATCGGCTGGCGGCACTACGGCACCGCGGTGCCGGTGACGCCGCCGGCCGGGATGCCGGACGCGGCCGCGATCGTCAACGCCGGCTTCCGCTGGCACCCGGACGAGGTCGGCGTGCTGCTCACGAACGGCGTCGGCGAGATCGAGCTGGGCTCGGTCTTCGACACCCAGGGCCAGTCCCTGTCCTCACGCACGCTCGCCGTGAGCGCCGACGGCGGCCCGGTCCGGTCGCGGCACGGGCTGGCTTTCGTGCCCCGCGCGAGCCTGGCCGCCGCACCGGACCTCGACCGGCTGCTGGTACCGGGCGCGACGCGCGGAGTCACGTCACCGCCCGGCGTGCCTGCCCCGGAGTACGTCCACGACCGGCCCGGCTTCGCCTACGACACCGCGGTGAGCGGGCTCGCGCGCAGCACCGACGTCGCCACCGCCCGGTGGACGGCGAAGGTGCTGGAACTGCCCGCCGGCGGCATCGTGTTCGAAGGCCGGGCCTGGCCGTGGCTGCCCACGGCGCTGCCGATCGCCCTGATCCTGCTCGGGGCGGCGGCAGTCGCCGTGGTGATCCGGCTCAGGAGGCGTCACGGCGCCCAGGGCTGACCGGCGACCCAGCTGGTGTCGTCGTTGTAGGACGTCGCGCTGTCCCAGGCGTTCGTGCCGCTCGTGTCGGCGATGTAGACGCTGAAGTTGAAGTGCCGCAGGTACTTCGCGGGGTAGTTGTAGGACCGGAACGACGTGCCCTGCCCGTTCTTCCCGGCGACCGGGCAGAACGTCGCGTCGGCGCGGAAGGCCGCGCTGCCGTCCATCGGCTGCCGCTGCACCTTGAAGTTGAAGTGGCGCAGGAAGTCCCCGGGGTAGTTGCGGGATTCGAACGACACGCAGGAGGCGTCGGCGAGTCCCTTCCGGACGATCCAGGTGGCGTCGCTCTTGTCCAAAGCGGAGCTTCCGGAGGAGACGGGCGAGAGCACCGCGCTGTCGTTCTGGTGCCGGAGGTAGTCACCGGTGCAGCACGCGGTGGTCGCGCGCACCGAGATCTCCGAACCCGGCGTCAGCGACCCGGTCGTCCCCGTCGGGCCGCCGTAGCCGACCGACACGACGTTCGCCTGGACCGCGTTGTCCGCCGCGTCGGTCGGCAGCCCCGCGGTCATCACGCCTTCGAAGAACGACCCGATCGAGCCGTTGCTGTTGTCGCCGCCGGTGCCCAGGACGATCGCGCCCTCCTGGTGCATCGGCGCGTACCCGGATCCCGTCGTGGGTTCCGGACCGGAGTACGTCGTCCTGAGCGAGCCGGACTGCGCGTTGCCGTCCTTGAGCGCGAAGAAGTTCTGGCCGTTGTTCTTCAGCAAAGCCGTGACGAACGGGAACTTCGTCCCGGTGTTCGCGGTGTTCTGGCTGCCGCCGGCGCTCGACTGGAACAGGCCGTTCTCGAGGTCGGCCTGCACCCACGGGCCCGTGCCGTTGCAGGGCTGGAACCAGCACTCGGTGCCGAAGTTGAGCGCGTCCATGTGGCCGTTGCCGGTGTCCAGGTTGTTCGTCTCGGCGTTGCCGTAGTCGAAGCAGCAGCGATCGTTGACGTGGGTCCCGGAGGTGATCATGTACATGCCCTCGGGCTGGCCGTTGACGGCGACGCCGGACGTCGTGTTGTCGCGGTACCCCATCCGGCCGGAGAAGGACGCGCCGTAGACCTGGTGGCCGCCCGCCGTCACGGGCAGAGCGTCCGCGGGCACGCCGGTGTCCTGGCCACCCGCGCCGCCGGGACCTTCGATCGTCAGGTCGTTGTGCCGCGGCGACTGGTCGTAGATCTCGGTGATGATGCAGGTCGTGCCGGCGCAGAAGGAGTCTTGGGCGGCCGCGTTCGCGTAGCCGCCGGCGGCCAGCAGGCCGATGGTGGTGCGCGCGCTGTCGGAAGCGCGCTGGACCTGGTACAGCGGGCCGTTGTAGGCGGCGTAGAGGGCACGTGTCGTGCTGTGCGCGGCGACGCACGGCGTCCCCGCGGCCCCGTAGATGTCGCACGGCAGCGACGTCGCGGCCGAAGCCGTCGACGCGGTCGTGAGGCTCGCGAGCACCAGCGCCGCCGCCGCGGCCAGCAGGAGCACGATCCTCGGTCGAGTGTTAGCGCTAACATTTCGGGAGTCTCGTCGTTGAGACATGAAAGCCTCCGTGGGGAGCGCGGCGATGTGAGCGATACCAGCGAGCACTATCCATTCCGGACCGTGATTCGTCAACGCTCACATCGGGACGCAAAACGGACGAGCGGCACACCTAAAACGATTTATGAAACTCGTCGTCGTCGAAGCGGTTCGCCAGCCGTGCGTACCGGTGGAGTATTGCCAACACGTGACTCCGTGATTACAGTCACACATCGAGCCTGGTTGAAACGTTCTAATCCGTGCCCGTCCCCCGCCGTTAGGGAGCCCGCATGCTGCCCTCGAAGCTTTGGCGCGCGACCACCACCACCCTCGCCGCGATCCTGGCCCTTGCGACCGCCGCGGTCCCCCCGGCCGGTGCCGCTCCACCCGTGGACCTGGCCGGCGCGCATTGGATCTGGTATCCGGAGGGCAACCCCCGCACCGCGGCGCCGGCCGGGACCCGGTACTTCCGCACGACGTTCACCGTCCCCGCCGGCCCGGTCTCCGACGCCCGCTTCGTCGTCACCGGCGACGACGCCGCCGACGTCTGGCTCAACGGCACGCCGCTCGCCTCGTCCGCCCGCACCGCGCAGGCGTGGCGGACGGCGCTGCCGGTGGATCTGCGGCCCGCGCTCACCACCGGCGTCAACACCCTCGCCGTCGCGGTCCGCAACGACGGCGGCCCGGCCGGCCTGCTCGGACGCCTGCGCGTGACGACCGCGGCGGGCACCACCGACCTGGCGACGGGAGCCGCTTGGAAGAGCGCGGCGACCGCGCCCGAGGGCTGGGAACAGCGGGGCTTCGCCGACGGGACGTGGTCCGCTGCCGCCGACCTCGGCGCCTACGGCACCGCGCCCTGGGGCCGGAGCGTCACCGCGCCGAACCCCGCCGCGCAGTCACCCCTTTCGGTCGCGAGCGCGACCGTCGGGAACCGGGTGAACCCCCTGGGGGCCGACCCGGGCCGAGCTCGCTTCGCCTGGAAGCTCGCGTCCCCGGCAACGCAGCAACGCCAGTCGGCGTACCAGATCGTGGTGTCCGCCGGCGGAAGCAGCGTCTGGGACAGCGGCCGTGTCGCCTCCGCGCAGCAGGCCGACGTCGCTTACGGAGGCCCGGCCCTCGCCTCGCTGACCGCCTACACCTGGCGCGTCCGCGTCTGGGACGCCCAGGGCCGGCCGAGCGGCTGGAGCCCCGTCCAGCGCTTCGAAACCGCGTTGCGCGACCCGGCGACCGAATGGACGGGCGCCTTCGTCGGCCGCGCCACGGCCGGCCCGGACCTCGCCGGGGCGAGCTGGATCTGGTACCCCGAGGGCGATCCGCTCGGCGGCGTACCGCCGTCGACGCGGTTCTTCCGCAAGACCGTCGACCTGGCCGCGGCCCCCGCGAAAGCCACCCTGGTCGTGACCGGGGACGACACCGCCACGGTGTGGGTCAACGGGACGAAGGTCACCGACTCGCCGCGGGTCGCCGACTCGTGGAAGACGGCCGCCGTCGCCGAGGTCGGCAGCCTGCTGACGGCCGGGACGAACACCATCGCGGTCAGCACCGAGAACACCACGCAGAGCCCGGCCGGGACGATCGCGAAGCTCACCGTCCAAGGTGGACCCACGCTTGTCACCGACGGGACGTGGAAGGCGAGCCAGACCGGCCCGGACGGCTGGCAGCAACGCGCCTTCGACGACAGCGCTTGGCCCGCGGCACGCGCGCTGACCGCGTACGGCACCGGGCCGTGGGGCGCGAACGTCGCCGTGAGCCCGCCCGCTCCCCTGGTGCGCAAGAGCTTCATCGTCTCGAAGCCGGTGGCGAGCGCGCGGCTGCTGACGACCGCGCTCGGGCTGCAGGAGACCCACCTCAACGGCGCCAAGGTCGGCGGCGAGGTCCTCGCGCCCGGCTGGACCGACTACACGAAACGCGTGCAGTACCGCGTTTCGGACGTGACCAGGCAGATCCGTGCCGGGGAGAACGTGCTGGGCGCGATGGTGGGCAACGGCTGGTACTCCGGGAGCGTCGGCATCGCCGGCAGCCAGAAGTACGGCACCGAGCCGTGGTACTCGGCGCAGCTGAAGCTGACGTTCACCGACGGCACGTCCACCACGGTCGCGACCGACGGCACGTGGAAGGCCGGCGACGGCCCGATCCGCGCCGACGACCTCTACCAGGGCGAGACCTACGACGCCCGGCTCGCGACGGGCTGGGACCGGCCCGGGTTCGACGACCGCACCTGGGCGGCACCCCGGGTGAAGACCGGGGCGAAGCCGAACCTGGTGTCCCAAGTGGACAACGGCGTCACGGTGCAGCAGGAGTTCCACCCGGTCTCGTGGACACAACCGAAGCCGGGGGTCTGGGTCGCCGACCTGGGCCAGAACTTCAGCGGCTGGAACCGGCTGTCGGTGACCGGACCGGCCGGCACCACCGTGACCATGCGGCACGCCGAGGTGCTCAATCCCGACGGCACGATCTACACGACGAACCTGCGTGCGGCGCAGGCGACCGACCGGTTCACCCTGGCAGGCACCGGCGGTGCCGAAACGTACGAGCCGCGGTTCACCGTGCACGGCTACCGGTACGTCGAGCTGACCGGGCTGCCGTCCGCGCCGACCGCGTCGACCCTCACCGGGCGGGCGATGTGGACCTCCGGTGCGCAGGCCGGCACGTTCACGACGTCGAACGCGCTGGTGAACCAGCTGCAGCACAACATCCTGTGGGGTGAGCGCTCGAACATGCTGTCGGTGCCGAGCGACTGCCCGCAGCGGGACGAGCGCCTGGGCTGGACCGGCGACATCGGGATCTTCGCCGGCACGTCGACGTTCAACCTCGACGTGGCGAACTTCCTCGGCAAGTTCAGCGACGACCTCGTCGACGCGCAGCACGACGACGGGTCGTTCACCGACGTCGCGCCGGGCGTGCTGAGCGGCTCCGGCACGGCGGGCTGGGGCGACGCGGGTGTCATCGTGCCCTACACGCTGTGGCAGCGGTACGGCGACACCGGCGTGATCGACGAACACTTCGCCGCGATGGTGAAGTGGGTCGAGTACCTGCGCTCGACGTCCGGCGCCGACCTGATCCGCGACCACCAGACGTACGGGGACTGGCTCAACGTCAACGACGAGACCCCGCACGACCTGGTCTCGACGGCGTTCTTCGCGTGGTCGTCGCGACTGGTGTCGCGGATGGCCGCGGCCACCGGGCACACCGCCGAAGCAACCAAGTACGGGGCGCTCGCCGACCAGATCGGCGTCGCGTTCACGAACCGGTTCACGCAGGCGGACGGCACGGTCGGGGCGAACACGCAGACCGGGTACGTCCTGGCGCTGACGTTCGGGTTGCTCCCGGCCGACCGCGTCCAGCCGACGGCCGACAAACTCGCCGCGAAGGTGGCGGCGAGCGGCGGGCACCTGAGCGTCGGCTTCCTCGGCGTCGAGAACCTTCTCCCGGTGCTGGCCGCGCACGGCCACGCCGACGTCGCCTACCAGGTCCTGCTGCAGCCGGACTTCCCCGGCTGGGGTTACATGATCGGCCACGGCGCGACGACGATCTGGGAGCGCTGGGACGGCATCAAGCCGGACGGCTCGTTCAACGACCCGGGGATGAACTCCTTCAACCACTACGGCCTCGGGTCGGTCGGTGACTTCCTCTACCGGTCGATCGGCGGGCTCGCCCCGGCTTCCCCGGGGTACGCGTCCCTGCTGGTGGCGCCCCGCCCGGGCGGGGGCCTGACGTCGGCGAAGTCGGCGTACGAGACACCGTACGGCGGCGCGGTCAGCGACTGGTCGATCTCGGCCGGGAAGCTGACGCTGCGGGTGACGATCCCGGCGGGCGCCTCGGCGACGGTCCGGGTGCCGACGTCGCGGCCCGGGTCGGTGACCGCACCGCCCGAAGCGGTGCCGTCCGCACCGGGAACGTACTTCCTGCCCGCGGGTTCGTACGTCTTCACGGCTCCGGCGTGACCGGCGAGCCGGTGCCGCCGCGGAAAGTGCGGCGGCACCGGCTCGAGCAGGCCGGAAGCGCCGTCAGCGGCGCAGCGCGACGTTCAGCACGTCCCCGGCGTGGTCCAGGCAGTCCACGCAGATCACCGCGTCCCGCGCGGCGCAGTCCACTCGCAGCAGTGGGCGCCGGAGCCCGAGGAACGTCCGGCGCTCGCGGCGGCCGCAGAAGTCGCAGACCGCGGCCAGCGGTGACGTCACCGCCGCCAGTACGTCCCCGGCGCCGCTCTCCCGGTCGGCGCCGTCGCGCACCACGCGCAGGCCCGCGCGGGCGCAGTCCAGGCAGATCGGCCCGTTCCGGCCTGGCACCCGGGGATCGCGCCGCCTGCCGCAGAACCGGCACGGCGCGCCGGCCCCGTTCGTCGCCGTCACTGCGGCCTCCTCACGGTTTCGCCGCCCGCGCGCCCGGGAATCCGGGCCACGGTGCGCCTCACCCCGGTCACGCTACTCCGGCTCACGGGGACCCTGCGGCTTGTGCGGCAGGTGGCGCGCCCGGTGGAACCCGGAGGCACGCTCGACCGGGTCTCCTGGCCGCGGTGACGGGTACGAGCGGGCAGGAGGAACCCCTTGTCGTCGTTGACGGTGTTGTTCGGAGTGGCCGGCCTGCTCGCGCTCGCCGCGGCGATCGTGCCGAAGCTGGTCGCCGACCGGCCGTTCTCGGTGCCGCTGGTGATGCTCGTCGCCGGGGTCGTGCTCGGGCTGCTGCCGCTGCCCGCCCCCTACGGCAACGGCTGGGGCGACCCGGCCGCCCACTTGGACGGCGTGGAATCCTTCACCCAGCTGGGCATCCTGGTCGCGCTCGCCGGGGCGGGCCTGTCGGTCGACCGCCCCTTCGGCCTGAAACGCTGGGGCTCGACGTGGCGGCTGCTCGCCCTGACCATGCCGGTGTCGATCCTGGTGATCGCCCTGCTCGGGTACTGGTGGCTGGCCCTCGCGCCCGGGGTGGCGCTGCTGCTGGCCGCGGCACTGGCACCGACGGACCCGGTGCTGGCAGGCGACGTCGGTGTGCCGCACCCCGACGTCGAGCCGGAACTGGCCAGGGACAACGAGATCCGCTTCACGCTGACCACGGAGGCCGGGCTCAACGACGGCCTCACCATGCCGTTCGTCCTGCTCGGCCTGGCGCTGGCGGGCAGCGAGCCCCGCCTGGACCTCTCCTGGGTACTGGTGGACCTGCTCCTGCCCCTGGTGATCGGCGTCGTGGTCGGCCTCATCACCGGGCGGGTGCTCGGCTGGGCGATCTTCCGGACGCCGTCGGACCGGCTGCGGCTGGCCGAGTACGCCGACGGGCTGGTCCTGCTCGCCCTCGCGTTCGTGCCCTACGCGCTCTCGGAACTGTGTCACGGCAACGGGTTCGTCGCCGTGTTCGTCGCGGCGGTCGCCGTCCGCACGCAGGAACGCGAGCACGAGTACCACGGCGTCCTGCACGCGTTCGGCCACCAGCTGGAACGGCTGTTCGTCCCGCTCGCCCTGCTCGGGGTGGGGCTGGCCATCGGCGACGGCCTGCTGCGCGGGCTGCGCCCCCTCGAAGTGGTGATCGCCGTCGTCGCGGTGCTCGTGGTGCGGCCGGTGGTGGGCTGGCTTTCGCTGGTCGGCGCGCCGTCACCCGGACGCCCGGCGACCGCGGCGATCGCGTTCTTCGGTGTCCGCGGCATCGGGACGCTCTACTACCTGGCCTACGCGCTCAACCGGCTCCCGGTGCTTCAGCAGGACGTGCTGTGGCGGGTCGGCGCGCTCGCCGTCGCCGTGTCGGTGATCGTCCACGGCGTCCTCGCGGAGCCGGCGATCCAGCGGATCGAGCGCACGGGTGGTCACTTGCCGGCCGATGTGTAGGCGCGCGGTGAGCGGGTATCAGACTGTCAAGGCCCTTTTGGCGACTGGCCGATCCGGAAATGTCGCCGCGACCGGAAGGTGCATTCATGAACGACAAACTCGAGAACAAGGGCGAAGAGCTCAAGGGCCGGGCCAAGGAAGCCGTCGGCGACGCCACCGACAACGAGCAGTGGCAGGCCGAGGGCAAGTCGGAGCAGGCCAAGGGCTCGCTCAAGCAGGCCGGCGAGAAGATCAAGGACGCCGTGAAGGGTGTCACGGACAAGAAGTGACCCGTTCTCCGCTGCCGCACCCCCGGGGGTGCGGCAGCGGGCTCATTTCTGGGGGTGGCACGTGTTCGACGGCTTCACACTGGACCGCGTCGACGTCGGTGACGTGACCCTGCGGGTGCGCCACGGTGGCTCGGGGCCACCGGTCCTGCTGGTGCACGGGCATCCGCGTACCCACACGACGTGGTACCGCGTCGCCCCGCAGCTCGCGGAGCGCTTCACGGTCGTGTGCGCGGACACCCGCGGCTACGGCGAGTCCGGCAAGCCACCCACCGACGAAAACCACACGCCCTACAGCAAACGCGTCATGGCGGCCGACTGCGTCGCGCTGATGCGCCACCTCGGGCACGAGCGGTTCTTCGTGGCGGGCCACGACCGCGGCGCCTGCGTGGCGACGCGGCTGGCGCTGGATCACCCGTCGGTGGTCCGCGCCGCGGCGATCCTCGACTCCGTCCCGATCGGCGAGGCCCTCGGCCGCTGCGACGCGCGGTTCGCGCGGGAGTGGTTCCACTGGTTCTTCTTCGCCCAGCCGGAGAAGCCCGAACGGGTGATCACCGCCGACCCCGACGCCTGGTACAACGTCGGTACGAAGAACACGCCCGAGCGGCTCGGCGAAGAGAACTTCGCCGACTTCCACCGCGCGATCCACGACCCGGCCACGGTCGCCGCGATGCTCGAGGACTACCGCGCTGGCCTGGGTGTCGACCGCGCCCACGACGACGCGGACCGGGCCGCCGGCCGGCGGATCACCTGCCCCACGATGGTGCTCTGGTCCAGCGATGACGACCTGGAGGACCTCTATGGTGACGTCCTGGGCGTCTGGCGCCCGTGGACGACCGATCTGCGCGGGCACGCGATCAAGTCCGGGCACCACGTGGCCGAAGAGAACCCGGAAGACCTGGCCGCCGCACTGAGCGAGTTCTTCGGCGGGATTCAGCGGTAGCGGGAGCACCGACCGCCTCGCGCTCCGGGGTGTCCTCGGGACGCAGTCGCCCGGCGTCGAGGAAGAACCCCGCTTGGGCTAGCCCGTCGTGCGGCGGGTGCCGTCGCCGAGGGGTTCCGTCCACCCCGCCGCGTCGAGGCGTTCCAGCAGGGGGATCATCACGCGGCGAGTGCTGTCGAGGGCCTTGCGTGCCGCCGAAACCGTGAACGGCTGCGGCAGCAGACGCAGTTCGGCCACCGCCCGCTCGTCCGCGTCCGGCCCGAGCACCACCCCTTCGGCGACCGCCGTCAGCCGGCCGCGCCGGACGGCCGCGGCCAGTTCCCGCCTGCCGAGGCCCAGTGCCCGCAGTTCGTCCGCCTCCGGTGCGCGGAACGGGTGTTCCGCCAGCTGCTTCGCCACCTTTTCCAATGCCTTTTCGACGGCGGGGGCGAGCCCGGCGCCGGGCCGCCGGACGAGCCCGCCCGTCACCTCGAACCCGGTACCCGCCAGTATCGGGACGACCAGTTCCGCGGCGGGCAGGCCGAGCCGCTGCCGCAGGGCCTCCACCGGCACGCCCGCGGCCGTGCTGTCCCACGCGCCGACGATCGCGGTGGCCTCCGCGCGCAAGGCGGCGAACCGCTCCGGGTCCGCGAACCAGTCCCCCACCCGCTCGCCCGTCTCCGGCAGGCCCAGCACCGCGAAGTCCCCGGCGGGGACGAAACCGTTGCGGTGCAAGTACGTCCGGGCGAGATCGGGCCCGGCCAGCTCCCGGCCGCGCGCCCGGGCGGCGCCGCGGCGGGCCAGCGGGGGCGGGTCGACGTCGAGGACGTCGAAGCCGGCGGCGATCCGGTGCTCGCCGGGGTCGCGCAGAAGGCCTCGATCCCCGGCCCGCAACGGCAGCGCGGTGGTCGTGGTCAGCCGGGCGGTGTCCGTCCCGAGTGGACGGACACGCACCGGCACCGCCGCCGTCCCCAGGTGGACGACGAGGTACCGGTGCAGGTCCGCGGCAGCCGCACCTGCCGCACCTGCCGCACAACGCAGCCGGACGTCGAACTCCGTCGTGGTGCGCCAGCGGCCGGGCGTGAGCAGGACGTCGCCGCGCCGGACGTCGGCGCGAGCGGTGCCGCGCAGGTTCACCGCCACGCGGGCCACCGCTTCGACGCGATCACGGGGTTCGCCGAGCGCCTGCAGCCCGCGGACTCTCCCCCGCGCGTCGCCCAGCCGCAGCTCGTCGCCCACGGCGATGGTGCCGGCGGCCAGGGTGCCGGTGACGACCGTGCCCGCGCCGGACACCGTGAAGGCGCGGTCGATCCACAGCCGGACGTCGGCGGTCGTGTCGGGCGGCGGCAGTCTGGCGGTCAGCTCACCGATCGCCGCGCGCAGCTCGTCGAGGCCCGCGCCCGTCGTGCCACTGACGGCGACGCTCGGCACGGTACCCAACGACGTCGCCGCGATCTCCCGCAGCGCGACGGCCGTCGCGGCGGCCGGCCCGGCCCGGTCGGCCTTCGTGACGACCAGCAGGCCGCGGTCGGCACCGAAGGCGTCCAGCGCGGCGAGGTGCTCGGCCGACTGGGGCATCCAGCCCTCGTCCGCGGCGACGACGAACAGCACCGCCGGCGCCGGGCCCGCCCCGGCGAGCATGTTCGGCACGAACCGTTCGTGGCCCGGCACGTCCACGAACGCGACGTCCTCGCCGCCGATCCGGGTCCAGGCGAACCCGAGGTCGATGGTCAGCCCGCGGCGGCGCTCCTCGGCCCAGCGGTCGGGTTCCATCCCGGTCAGCCGCCGCACGAGCGTGGACTTCCCGTGGTCGACGTGCCCGGCGGTGACGATCACCCGCATCGGCGGACGGCTTCCAGCAGTTTCGCGTCCTCTTCCGGCCGCACGGTCCGCAGGTCGAGCAGGCAGCGGTCCTTGACGACCCGGCCGGCCACGGCGGGATCTCCGGTCCGCAATGCAGCCGCGTACCGGGCGGGCAGGCTCACCGCGGCGCTGGGGAGTTCGACGCCGGGCGCTCCCCCGCCGCCGACGGCCGCCACCGAGCCGACTACGCGAGCGTCGGCGTTCTCGAGCGCCCTGACCAGCGCCTCGGCTCGCCGCCGGAGCGTCGCGACCGACGCTTCGAGCGCGGCGCGCACCGGCGGTTCCGGCCCGCGCAAGGTCGCTTCCAACGCGGCGAGGGTGAGCTTGTCGACGCGCAGGGCACGCGCGGCGGGGTGCCGCTGCAGCCGTTCGACGACGACCGCGTCGCCCAGCAGCAGGCCGGCCTGCGGGCCGCCGAGCAGCTTGTCCCCGCTGGCGGTGACGACCGTGGCGCCCGCCCGCAGCGCGCTCGCCGCGTCCGGTTCGTCCGGCAGCAGCGGATGCGGGGCGAGCAGGCCGGAGCCGATGTCGGCGACCAGCGGCACGCCGAGCCCGGCCAGCTCGCCGATCGCCGCTTCCGACGTGAAGCCGGTGACCTGGTAGTTCGACGGGTGGACCTTGAGCACGAACCCGGTGCCGGGACCGATCGCGGCGGTGTAGTCGCGGACCGACGTCCGGTTCGTGGTGCCGACCTCGCGCAGCCGCGCGCCGGCCGATTCCAGGAGGTCCGGGATGCGGAAGCCGTCACCGATCTCGACCAGCTCGCCCCGGCTGACGACGATCTCCCGGCCGGGCGCCAGCGCGAGCGCGCAAAGCAGCAGAGCGGCCGCGTTGTTGTTGACCACGTGCACCGCGCCGGCGTCCGGCACGGCCGCTTTCAACGCCGCCAGCGCGCCGCGGCCGCGGCGGGCCCGGTCGCCGGTCGCGAGGTCGAACTCGACGTCGGTGGCGCCGCCCGCGGCGACGAGGGCGTCGAGCGCGGCCGCCGAAAGCGGGGCCCGGCCGAGGTTGGTGTGCACGACGACACCGGTCGCGTTGACCATCGGCCGCAGCGAAGACGCGCTCGCCGGGAGTCGCGCCAGCACCGCGTCGACGACGTCGGCGGGCGCGATCTCGCCGGCCCGCGCCGCCTGCTGTACGCCGTTGACCACGGACTTCACCAGGTCTCGCCCCAGCACCCCGGCGGCCTTGGCGATCCGGGGCTCGGCCAGGACCGCGTCGGTTCGCGGGATCGCCCGGCGGGGGTCAGGCATGGCGGAGGCGGACGGGAATCGAACCCGCCAGCGGCAGAACCTGCCGTTCGACGGTTTTGAAGACCGCGCCGGTCACCAGGCCGGATACGCCTCCCTGCACCATGGTGGCCATCCTGCCAAGTTCGCGCCCGGCGGGCACGATGAACCGGTGGCTTACCGACTGACGCAGTACGCCCACGGCGGCGGCTGCGCGTGCAAGATCCCGCCCGGCGAACTGGAAGCGGCGGTGGCCGCGCTGACCACCGCGGCGTGTGCCTCGCCCACCGATCCCCCGGGCGAGCTGCTCGTCGGCCTCGAGACCGGCGACGACGCGGCCGCGGTCCGGATCTCCGGGGACATCGCGCTCATCGCCACGACCGACTTCTTCACCCCGGTCGTCGACGACGCCTACGACTGGGGCCGGATCGCCGCGGCCAACGCGCTTTCCGACGTCTACGCCATGGGCGGCACGCCGGTGGTGGCGGTCAACCTGCTCGGCTGGCCGCGGGAGACGCTGCCGTTCGAGCTCGCCGCCGAAGTGCTGCGCGGCGGCCTCGACGTCTGCGCCGAGGCGGGCTGCCACCTCGCCGGCGGGCACAGCATCGACGACCCGGAACCGAAGTACGGCCTGGCCGTCACCGGGATCGCCGACCCCGCGCGGCTGCTGCGCAACGACGCGGGCCGCGCCGGCGTGCCGCTGACGCTCACCAAGCCGCTCGGGATCGGCGTGCTCAACTCCCGGCACAAGGCCACCGGGGAACGGTTCGAGCAGGCGATCGACGCGATGACGACGTTGAACGCTCCGGCGTCCCGGGCCGCGCTCGCCGCCGGCGCGGTGTGCGCCACCGACGTCACCGGGTTCGGCCTGCTGGGCCACCTGCACAAGCTGGCCAGGGCGAGTGGCGTCACCGCCCGCATCGACCTCGCGGCCGTGCCTTACCTCGACGGCGCGCGCGAAGCCCTGCGCGACGGGTACGTCAGCGGGGGCACCCGGCGCAACCTCGACTGGGTCCGCCCGCACGCCGACCTGTCCCGGATCTCCGAAGACGAGGCGTTGCTGCTGGCCGACGCGCAGACGTCCGGCGGCCTGCTGGTCGCCGGGGAACTGCCGGGGCACCCGGTGATCGGGGCGCTCGAGCCGCGGTCGGACCACACGATCGTCGTCGGCTGAGTTTCCTTCCCGGCCGCCCCGGGTACGCCCGGGAAGACGACGATCAGGAGGTGTGCGATGTCCGACCGGACCAGCCTGGAACAGCACTTGTCGGAGACCGAGTACCCCTGCGGCCGCGAGGAGCTGCTGCGGCGGGCGGCCGCGGCGGGCGGTGGCGACTCCGTGCTCGGCTCGCTCGGCGGCCTGCCGGACAGCGACCGGTACGAAAACTTCGACGCCGTCTGGGAAGCGGTGTCCGCCAAGCACGTCGGCGGGGCGCGCTAGACGAGCCGCTCCACTGCGTCGCGCGCCTCCGCGAGGCCGGCGCCGGTGCTTTCGCGGTAGGCCTTGATCGCCTGGATCTTCTTGCCCTGCCGCAGCAACGCCGTCACCTCGGCCAGTTCCGGCTCCACGACGGCGACCCCGAGCCGGTCGGCGATCGCGTCGAGCTTACGTTCCACCCGCGCGAGGCGGCGGTCGACCCGGGTCAGCCTGCGATCGGTGGCCGACGACCCGAGGGCGACGACCACGACCAGCACGACCACACCGAGCAGCAGCATCCCGTAGTCCATGACCCGGCATGCTACTTCCGGAAACTGTCTGCTTCCGGAAACTGTCGGGGGCCGCGGTTAAGGTGAGCCCATGACCACGCTGACCGACCGTCCGAACACCGCGTTGCTCGTCGTCGACGTGCAGAACGGCGTCATGAAAGCCTCCGTCGACGCCGAATCCGTCATCGCCAACATCGTGACGCTGGTGGAGAAGGCCCGCGCGGCGGGCACCGAAGTGGTGTGGGTGCAGCACACCAGCGACGAGCTGCCGCGCGGCAGCGAAACGTGGGAGTACGTGCCGGAGCTGGTGCGCCGCGAACCGGAACCACTGGTGCACAAGACCTACGGCGACTCGTTCGAGGACACCGACCTCGAAGAGGTGCTGGCGGCGCGCGGCATCGGCGCCCTGATCGTGGCGGGAGCCCAGACCGACGCCTGCATCCGCTCGACCCTGCACGGCGCGCTCGCCCGCGGCTACGACGCGACGTTGGTGGCCGACGCGCACACGACGGAGGACCTCTCGGCGTATGGCGCCCCGACACCGGACCAGGTCATCGCGCACACGAACCTCTATTGGCAGTACCAGACCGCGCCCGGCCGGACCGCGGGGACGTTGAAGACGACCGAGGTGGAGTTCGGGGTGAAGGCACCGGCCTGAGCCACTGACCGGGCCGCTCATGGCGATGCCCGGTCGGCGCGGGTCAGCCCGGCAGGCTGGGCAGCGGGCAACTGGTCGCGCAGGGCCCGCGCCACGCGGGCCATCGGCACGTCCGCCTCGGGCTGCAGGACCGCCGGGACGCGACTCGGCTCAGCGCCACCACCGCGAAAACGCCGCCGTACGCGTGTTCGCGGTGGTGGCTTCGTGGCGCAGGTTCAGCAGCGTGAACGAACGCCCGGCAGCCACCGACCAAGTCCGCTACTCCACGTTGTGCGATTCCGGCATCGAATCGCGTGTTTCCGTCTTGGACAGCATGCCCGGACGCGGCGAGACCGCGGCTGTCGATCAAGACCGGAAGGAAGTCCTTTGTCGTTCCCCCACGTCCGGCGGGCCGCACTCGCCGCACTGGTCCTCGTACCGCTCACCGCCTGCACCGCCCAAGCCCCGGCAGCGGCCCCGGCGACGTCGGCGATGTCCACCACCGAGGCGCCACAACCGGACTTCGCCCCGCTTGAACGCGACTTCGACGCCCGCCTCGGCGTGTACGCCGTCGACACCGGGACCGGTCGCGAGCTCGCGCACCGCGCCGACGAGCGCTTCGGCTACGCCTCGACGCACAAGGCGTTCTCGGCCGCCGCCGTGCTCCAGCGCACCAGCATCGAGGGGCTGGCGAAGGTCCTGACCTACACCCGCGCGGACGTGCCGGCGAACTCGCCGGTCGGCGAGAAGCACGTCGAGAGCGGGCTGTCCCTGCGCGACGCGATCGACGCGGCGTTGCGCTACAGCGACAACACCGCCGCGAACCTGCTCTTCCGCGAGCTGGGCGGGCCGGCCGGGCTCGCCGCCGCGCTGCGCGGGATCGGCGACACGATCACCCACGTCGACCGGATCGAGCCCGGCCTCAACGACCTCGCGCCGGGCGACATCCGGGACACCAGCACCCCGCACGCGATGGCGGCCGACCTGCGCGCGTTCACCCTCGGCACCGCGCTGCCCCCGGAGCAGCGGGCCCTGCTCACGGACACGATGCGCGCCAACCTGACCGGCGGCGCGCTGATCCGGGCGGGCACGCCCGCCGGCTGGGCCGTGGCCGACAAGACCGGCACCGGCGAGTACGCGACGCGCAACGACATCGCGGTCGTCCGGCCGCCCGGGCGCGCGCCGATCGTGCTGGTGGTCATGTCCGATCGGAAGACCGAGGACGCCGGCCACGACGACCGGCTCATCGCGCAGGCCGCGGGGCTGGCGCTCGACAGCTTCCGTTGAAGCTGACGACCGCCGCACCTCGGCTTCGACGTCGCCGGGCCACCCGGCCCGCTCAAGTCATCGCCCCGTTCACCCCCGGCTCAGCCCGCGTTGGCCAGCACTCCCGGCCCCGCCGGGGCACTCCGCAGGAGGCAGGGATGGCACGGCATGCCGCGCAGCCCGTCGAGCACTTCGGCTTCGCCGGGGAAGATCGACTCGCCGCACAGCGCCGTCAGGTGCTCCGGCACCGGGCCGCGCGGGACGGGGATCAGGTGGCAGACGCGTCTGCTTTCGCCGACGACACCTCGGCGCAGTCGCACCATCGCGAGCATCCCACCGTTCTCACCCATAGCCGAAAAGTAGGCCGAACGGGCGATCAAGGCTTCGTGCCCGCGACCCGAAGATCTTCGGCGCCGGTGGTCCGCGGCACCAAAGTCACGCCGGGGCCAGCACCGCCGCGCCCAGCCGCCGGCAGAGGTTCAGCGCCAGCTCGACGTCCAGCCGTCCTTCGCCGAGCTCGCGCGGCAGCAGTTCCTGCGCCTTGCGGACGCGGTACTGCACGGAGTTCTTGTGCATCGTCAGCTCGGCGGCCGACGCGGTGTAGCTGCCGCCGGAGGCGAGGAACACCCGCAGGGTCTCGCGCAGCCGGGCGCAGTTCTCCTCGTCGGCGGCGAGCGGCCCGAGCGTGCTCGCCACCCAGAGCCGGGCCGCGTTCAGGTCGCTCGTCATCAGCGCCACCGTGCCGACCTCGCGGAAGGTCAGCACCCGGTCGCAGTTCTCGCCGGCGGCCAGCGCCAGCGCGTGCGCCCGCCGGGCCTGCTGGTGCGTGTCGCGGAAGCCGCCGACCCCGGTGCCGGGATCGCCGACCGTCACGCGGACCCCGCAGTCGGTTTCGGCCAGCACCGCGTCGACGTCTTCACGCCGGACGACGGCGCCCGGCGGAAGCGGCAGCCACACCCAGGCGCCGGCCTCGTCCCGGGGGACGAACAATGGCCGCCCCTGTCCGCCGGCGCGCTCGAACACCGCGCCCGCGACCGACTCCAGCACCGACAGCACGTCCTCGGCGAAGGCCTCCGCCGTGTGCCAGACGATCAAGCCCACGTGCGTCCCGCGCAGCCGGTAGCCGATCACCGCTTCGGCCGCGTCGACGTCGGGTGGCCCGCCGTTCTCGCCGAGCAGGTCCAGCACCTTCGCCGCCCGCGCGGCGCTTCGGTTGAGCAGCCACCGGTCACGTTCGTCCTGGTAGACACCGACGAGCTGACGCACCACCCGCGTGATGAACTCGTACGCGACCCGGAGCAGCTTCCGCATGATCGCCCCGAGCAGGGCCGCGTCGTCGACCAGCCGGGTGCACTCCTGGAACCCGAAGTCGAGCATCGCGGCCTGCCCGAGGTCGTAGGCGAGGATCAGGTCGAACACGGGCGTGCCGCGCTGCGCCAGCCGGCGCGCGTACTCCACGGCCGCGGCCGGCGGCTCGACCGTCGCCGGGTCGATACCGTGCCGGAAGATCTGCAAGGCGGTTTCGATGTTCTGGTAGACGCTCGCCGACAGCAGGCTCACCATGCGCTCGTCGTCGTTGACCAGCTGCGGCAGGTCCGTCGCGTACAACTGGACCAGTTCACCGGTGAGTTCGTCCGCGCGGCCCGCGAGGGTGGCGGCGATCTGCCGGATGCGCTCCGAGACGACTTCTTCGTCCACCATGGAGCCACCCTAGAGGGTGATGGATCAAGCTGATCCGCCATGCCACCCTCGTCGAACCGGTGAGCCGCTGCCGCGACACCCGGCTCCGAATCGTCACACGCCGATCGGCGGCTCGAATTCCGTATTGAACGAACCGGCGAGAGCAATCGGAAACATTCACGAAACTTACGACAGACCCCGTTTCCACACTGGTCTGAACCACTCTAAAAGATCACCCGAACGGCGGATCACCTTACCAGGCAAGGCCGCTGACCTCGTCGTTCGACGAATTCAGTTCACCACGGGCACGGTTGTGCAATTCGTCGAAATTCCACAAATGGGCCGTTCGGGGGTGTGATACTTCCCGACTGCCGGTATATCTGAAAACCCCCTCCCCCGCGACCGGCCGCACCGCCGGTCTGCTCGATGCACCGCACCCGCCCCCGGAGGCACCATGCACCGCCTGGACACCGCCCGCGAACACGTCATCGGCCTCTACCGCATCGTCATCGGGTTCCTGTTCGCCTGCCACGGCATCAAGACGTTGTTCGGCCTGCTCGGCGCCAAGGCCCCCGCCGCCGTCGGGGCCTGGCCCGGCTGGTGGGCCGCGGTCATCCAGCTCGTCTGCGGGGTGCTGGTCTGCGTCGGCCTGGCGACCCGGCCCGCCGCGGTGCTCGGTTCCGGCTCGATGGCCTTCGCCTACTTCACCGTGCACATGCCGACGGGCCTGCTGCCGATCCAGAACGGCGGCGAAGCGGCCACCCTCTTCTGCTGGGGCCTGCTCATCGTCGTGTTCATCGGCCCCGGCCGCTTCGCGCTCGGCAACCTGCCTGTTCTGCAACGAGGTTCGCAGCCGGCGCGGGCACGCGCCACGGCCTAGGGGCGCGAGATCCCGACGCCGCCGCGGGCGTCGGGGCCGTACTTCGCCAGCTCCTCCGCCAGATCGAGCCTGCCGATGCTCTTGGCCCGGTCGTCGTCGGTCAGCAGCGCGCGCGGGATGATCCAGACGACCTCGAACTCGATCCCGCTGGGATCCTTGGCGTACAACGACTTCGTGGTGCCGTGATCGGAGGAGCCGGCCAGCGCCCCGGCCTCGGCGAGCCGGGCGGCGAGCCGCTCGAGGTCGCCGAGGGTGTCGACCTCCCACGCGAGGTGATACAGGCCCACCGACGTCCGCCCCGCGCCCGAATCAGCGGCGTCGGCGCCGATCTCGAACAGGCCGAGGTCGTGGTCGTTGCTCGATCCGGGCGCCCGCAGGAAGGCCGCGCCGCGGTGGGCGTCGCCGCCGTCGATGTACCCGAACCCCAGCACGTCCCGGTAGAAGGCGACACTTTCGGCCAGGTTCCGGACGTACAGCACGGCGTGGTTCAAGCGGAAGATCGACATCGGTGCTCCATGCCCGGGTGCTCCATGCCCGCGCGCGGCGCGGCAATCGGTTGAAGTTTCAACTTAAGGCTAGGCGCGTGCCTCCGCCCGGTCAACCCAGCAGCGACACCCACAGCCGGCCGAGCCAGGCCGAATACCGCTCGTCGGACCACCCGCGCCGCTCGACGTTTCTGCAGTTCAGAGTCTGACTTGTCGTGAGAGGCTGCGGGTACGCGATGTCGTGAACGACTCTTTCCTGTCGTCGGACGCCATGAACGAGTCGTTCACGACATCCGATGACCGCCGCGTTCAAGCGGGTCGCGGCCCAGTTCTCCGACTCGCGCGAATACCGCTTCGAGGTCATCGCGGCGGGCGCGAGCGGCGACCTCGCCTACACCATCGGCTTCGAGCACAACACGGTGTCGGTCAACGGCAAACCCACGACGTACATCCTGCGCGCCACGCACGTGTACCGGCGCGAAGACGGCGAATGGAAGATCGTCCACCGCCACGCCGACCGGCCGCCGGACGAACCCAAGCCCGGCGAAACACTCACCGAGACCCACTCTCGGTACGCCCGGTGACCGACCGGGCGACAAACCTTCGACACCGGATCGAGGCCCTGGTCAGAGCCCCGGGCGGTTCGTAGGGTGAGTCCACCGCAGGACGCCGTGTCAGCCGTCCCGCGGGCGGTGGTCGCCCCGGATCCGACCTTTCCCCGAAGCCAAGTCCGGGGCGCCACCGTGGTCGCTCAGCATTTACATACATACACCATGTATGTAACCCTGGTGGCATGACGACCCGAAGCGAGTCCCTGGGGCAAGCGCACCGAGTCCGGCTGCCCGCCGGCGAAGTGCGGTACTTCGAGCGGGGCTCCGGGGCCCCGGTGGTGTTCGTCCACGGGGTGCTGACGAACGCCGAACTGTGGCGGAAGGTGGTGCCCGACGTCGCCGCGGCCGGGTTCCGGTGCCTGGCCCCGGATCTGCCGCTGGGCGCGCACGATCTCCCGATGCGCGCGGACGCCGACCTCTCCCCCGCCGGCAACGCCGACGTGATCGCGGACTTCCTCGACGCGCTCGACCTGCGTGACGTCACGCTCGTGGCGAACGACACCGGCGGCGCGCTCACGCAGATCCTCCTCAGCCGCCGTCCGGAGCGGGTCGGGCGGGTGGTGCTCACGCCGTCCGACTGCTTCGAGTACTTCTTCCCGCCGATCTTCAAGCCGCTGCCGCCGCTGGCCCGGATCCCCGGTTCGATGGCGGTGCTCGGGCAGCTGCTGCGCATCCGCGCGCTGTACCCGCTGCCGGTCCTCTTCGGCTGGGTCGTGAAGCGGCCACTGCCGGACGCCGTCGCCCAGGCCTACCTGGCACCGTTGCGGAAATCCGCCGGAGTCCGCCGGGATCTGCGCAAGCTGCTCCGGGAAGTGCACCCGCGGCACACCCTGGCCGCCGCCGAGGCACTGCGCACGTTCGACCGGCCGGTGCTGCTCGCCTGGGGGCCGGAGGACAAGCTGTTCCCGATCCGGCTGGCCCACCGGCTCGCCGCCCTGCTGCCGGACGCGAAACTCGTGGAGGTGCCGGACTCCTACACCTTCCTGTCCGAGGACCAGCCCGCCGTGCTGGCCCGCCACGTCGTCGAGTTCGCGGGCGTCATGGCAGATTAGGCGGGTGCGACGTACCCAGCAGGACCGTTCCGCCGGCACGAAGGCCGCCTTGGTCGCCGCCGCGCGCGAACTGTTCGCCGCCCGCGGCTACCAGGCGGTTCCGGCGGACGAGATCACCCGCGCCGCCGGGGTCACCCGGGGCGCGCTGTACCACCACTACGCCGACAAGCGGGGCTTGTTCCGCGCCGTCGTCGAGGAGCTGGAACGCGAACTGACCGAGGAGGTCGGCGCCGCGTTCGGCAGCGCCCCGGACACGCTGACCGGCATGACGAACGCCCTGGGCGTGTTCCTCGACGCCTGCCTGCGCGAGGAGATCCGCCGCATCTCGCTCGCCGACGCCCCGGCCGTCCTGGGCTGGGAGGTGTGGCGCGAGATCGAGGCGGAGTACGGCCTCGGCCTGCTCGTCGGCGCGCTGGAGCGGGCCAGGGCGGCCGGGCTGATCGTCGAAACGCCCGTACGCGCCCTGGCCCAGCTCGTGCTCAGCGCGGTGATGGAGGCGGCGAGAATGATCGCCGCCTCGGACGACCCCGCGCGGACGCGGGCCGAGGTCGAGCAAGTCCTCGCCGGCTGGCTCGTGAGCCTCCTGCGGAGCTAACGGGTCCGGTAGGTGCTGAGCACCGCGGGCCCGGCCTGGGTGGTCGACACCAGCCGCAGGTCCGCGGGCGCCGCGCCGTCGAAGAGCCGCCGGCCCTGCCCGGCCAGGCTCGGGAACACCAGCAGCCGGTATTCGTCGACCAGGTCGTGCCCGGCCAGTTCCCGCGCGATCCCGATCGAGCCGATGACGATCAGGTCGCGCTCCTCGCGCCCGACCGCTTCGACGAGATCTCCTTGCAGCAGCGAAGAGTTGTGCCAGGCGGTCACGTCGGTCAGCGTCCGCGACGCGACCAGTTTCCGCGCCGCGTTGAGCCGGTCGGGGAACTCGCCCGTCCGGCCGGGCCAGATCTTCGCGAACAGCTCCCACGTGGTGCGGCCGAAGAGCAGGGTCCCGGTGTCCAGCAGCGTGCCGAGCCGGAACTTGTCCCCGGCCACGGCCTCCGGCCCGTGCCGGAAGGCCCAGCCGCCGACGGCCGTGCCCGCGGAGCCGTCCGGGTCGTCCACCACGCCGTCCAGGGTGACGAACTCGACGACGATCACGCTCATGAGTGCTCCCGGTGACTTCTTGCCTCGCCCTGCCGGCGTGGCCTCACCGGTACCTACCGGCGGCGGCCGCCGGATTCATCGGCCGCCGCCGGAGGACTTACGCCGTGACGAGCGAGACGCCGAAGGTCTGCAGGATCTCGTTCACCGGCTGGAACCACGTCTCCCCGCCGGAGCTGCAGTTGCCCCAGCCGCCCGAGGTGACGCCCTGGGCCTGGTCACCGGTGATGAAGGAGCCACCGGAGTCGCCGGGTTCGGCGCAGACGCTGGTGCGGGTCATCTGGTAGACGGCGCCCTGGGAGTAGTTGACGGTCTCGTTGAGACCCTCCACCGTGCCGCAGTGCCAGTGCGTGGTCGAGCCCGACCGGCACACCGACGTCCCGACCGGCGCGACCCACGACCCGCGGACGAGTGCGTCGCTGACCGTGCCCCAGCCGAGCACGACCGGCGCGGTCCACCAGCCGCCGCCGATGCGGATGAACGAATAGTCGTTGCCGGGGAAGGAAGAGCCGGCGAAGGTGCCCATCCACGAGCCGTCCCAGCCGACGACCGAGCTGCCGGCGCCGCCGCAGTGCCCGGCGCTGACGAAGCCGCCCTGCACGGAGAACCCGATCGAGCAGCGGGTGTTGCCGTTGATGTAGTACGGGTCGCCGCCGACGGTGCCCGCCGAGAACGGCGCGGCGGCCGGCGCGGTCGCGACGGTGACCGGACCGGCCTTCGCCGCCCGGGCCAGGAAGGCGTCGACGTCGGCACCGTGCGCGCCCGGCCGGAGGGTGACCACGACGCTGCCGGCTCTCGGATCGGCACGCCAGCCGCTGACGGCGGCCGGCGCCGGGCTCGCCTTGGCGGAGGCGTCGATCGCGGCCTTCGCGGCGTCGAGCTTCGCCGCGCTGATCCGGGCGGCCGCCGGTTCGGCGCCGGCCTGCCGGACGGCGGCGGCCGCGGCCTGGTCGGTCACACCCACCACGAGCTTGCCGAGCGCGGGGTCGAACCACGCGCCGCCGAACGCCGCGCCGGCGGCGTGCTGCGCGGCGGGCAGTACCCGCGCGGCCGTCATTTCCTGGGTCAGCCGGGCCGACGCCTGGGCGGCGGTGAGCCCGAGATCCCGCTGCATGGCGGCGATCAGGCCGGGTGACGCCTGCGCGGCGGCGGGGGTCAGGGAAGCGGAAGCGAGTGACGCGGTGAGGACGGCGACACCGCCGAGGGCCAGGGCGATTCTTCGACGCATGGGTACTCCTCCAAGGCCGGGGGAAAGAAACACACCGTCCGCCGAGTGTGCGGGGCTCGCCCACACCCGGTCCAGAAATGTCCGGTCTTCTGTCCGGAATTCGTGCCGCCGGGCCATAGTCCACAAGGGACAGACGAACGGACTTCCCTGGACCGCCAAGGCTTTCAACGCGCAGCACGACGGCGCGAACAGGTCGTCACCCGTCCGCGCCGTCGCCGGATCACCCACTACCCAAAGGTCTGGACCAAGTACAGCACGACGCCACGGAGCCGCGTGCCGAACAGGAGTCTGCCGGGCACCGGATGTGCCCGCATTTACCGAAACGGCGGACACGACACCGTCCGGCCACCGGAGAAACAGGTGACCGGACGGTTCCGTGCCCGAATCAGATTTCGACGACCCGATAGGCGGCCACACTCGCCGGGACGAGCAGCCCGCCGGAGCATTCCGCGACCGCCGGGCCGAACCCGTAGGGCACCGGCATCCCGGCGACGAACCAGTAGGCGCTGCCGCTCGCGCACTGCGCGATCACGCGGTACCCGTAGCCGGCACCGGGAAAGCAGCTGACCGACACGCCCTGCCCGAAGAGGATCCCGTAACGCTCGCCGAAGCAACCGGGTGGCGCGAAATCGCCGCCGGCCGCGGCCGACGACCCGACCGAAAGACCGAACAGGGAAAACACAGCGATCGCGAGAACCGCCAATTTCCTTCGCATGACCCACTCCTCAGCGCGGAGAACCCCGACGTTGTGAAGCGTAGAAGTGCGCGGGAATTACCGGCAATTCATCGGGCCAGTGAATCCGCGCAGCGGAAAGTCACGACACTGCTCCATCCGGGCTAGCCGATGACCTTCGCCGATCGTCAGCGGGCGAACGCGGTCAGGAAACGGTCGCGGAAGGAGTCCATCTTCCAGACCGGTGCCTGCGCGCCGGGGTGGAGGCCGTCCTGCCAGCCCCACCCGGAGATCCGGTCCAGCACCTTCGGGTCCTTCGCCACGATGGTGATCGGCACGTCGTGCACCGCGCCCTGCGGGGCGACCACCGGCGGCTGGTGGTCGCCGAGGAACACCAGGACCAGGTTGTCGTCGCCGTAGTGCTGGACGAAGGAGATGAGCGTCTTCAGGGAGTAGTCGGTGGCGTCGCGGTAGGCGTCGCGGATCTTCGCCGGGTCCTTCCAGACCGACTCCGGGGCCTCGCCCGCACCCGGCATGGGAGTGAAGACCGACCCGTCGCCGACCTGGTTCCAGTCGACCAGCCAGGGCCGCGGCGACCACGGCGCGTGGCTGGAGACGAGGTCGACCTCCGCCATCACCGGCCGCGGTCCCGCCTTCGCGAGCTCGGTGCGCTGCAACATGGACATCGTGAACTGGTCGGGCATGGTGGCGTAGGCGAACCCCGGGCCCTGGTAGCCGACGTGGTGGGCGTCATAGTAGGCGTCCGGGTGGTAGAACTTCTGCCCCTCCGGCCAGTCCATCGTGTGGGCGGGCACGTCCCAGACGGTCTTCCAGCCCGCCCGCTGGAACGCGCCGCCGAGGGTGAGCCGGTCGCCGGCGAGGAGGTTGTTGTACCGCTGCTGGTTGTCGATCCACATGCCCGACTGCACGGTCGAGTGCGCGAGCCAGCTGCCGCCGCCGAACGTCGAGGACGAGAGGAACGCACTGCGCGCGCCGATGCCCGCGGCGCGCAGCTCCGCGGTGCCCGCGTCGAGCGTCGCGCCGATCTTCGGCGCGAAGCCCGGGTCGTCGAGGGCGATCCGGCCGTAGCTCTCCACGAAGGTGAGGACGACGTTCTTGCCGCGCAGCCCGTTCAGCAGCTGGTCACCGGGGGTGGTCCGGAACGCGTCCTCGGCGGCCACCTCGCCGAACGGGCGCTGGTCCCGCAGGTCCGCGCCCACCTGGCGCAGATCGCCGTAGGCCAGCGCGGCGGCGCTCTGCGCGGCGACCGGCTGGCCCGGCGCGATCTCGACGTCGAACAGGGAGCAGACGATCCAGACCACGGCGAGCACGGCCACGACCCGCGTCGCCCCGGTGCGCCGCCCGGCGGCGACCCGGCTCAGCCGCAGCATGGCGAGGACCATGAGCACGACGACGGCCACCGCGAGCACCCCGGCGACGACGAGCGCGGCGACGGTGGCCGCGTTCCCGATCTGGCCGGCGAGGAACTCGACGCCGGCGTGGAAGAAACTCCAGTCGTAGATCGGGTCGAACGGCTTCTCCAGCGTCGCGTAGAAGCCGGTGTCGAGGACCTTCAGCAGGGTGAGCAGTCCGAGGACCAGCCCGACGGCCACGGCGGCGACGCGCCGCGCCCGCGGCGGCAGGACCAGCACCAACGCGGCGACGATGAGGCCCTCGACCGGTACGCGCACGAGCGCGACGGCGGAGATCGAAGAGAGGTCGTCCGGCGCGAGGAGACCGAACAGCACGAGCAGCGCGGCCAGCACGGTCAGGACGCGGCTCGTGAAGACGTGCTGCCGCCGTCCTGGCCGCGACAACCCGAAGTCGGGCAGGACCGTGCCCGGGTACGGGGTGCGACGGGTGAGCCGCCCCAGCGGCAGACCGGTGTTTCCAACCATGGCGAGCCTCACGTCGTGGTGCGCGGTGTGTCCGCCGGTCCCTGCGGCGGGACGGCGATTCCTCACCCGGTTATACGAGCCGCGGCGACCCACGGTTCACGCGCCCCCGCGGCCGTACCCCGGACGGCTCTCCCCGAAACCGCTCGCACGGGCCGTTCACCCGCGAAAACGCCCGAATCCCCGGGACAGGTGAGGGAGCGTTGCGGGGCCGCGCCCGCGGTGTTCTCCTCGAAGGGTCCGAAGATCAGTTTCTCCAGCGGAGGGCCGAAGACGATGAATCTGTTCGACAAGGCGAAGGAAGCGCTCGGGAAGCACCCGGACCAGGCCGACCAGGGCGTCGACAAGGCAGCGGAAGCCGCCAAGCAGCGCTTCGGCGACCACGCCGACAAGATCGACCAGGGCTCGGAGAAGGTGAAGGACTACCTGCGCAAGCAGGGTGGCGGGCAGCAGGACGCGCCGCCGCAGTGAGCCACCGCCGGTACTGTGCCGATCGTTACCAATTCGACCACAGTCACGGCCGATGGCTTTGTAGCAACGGTTGCGTGCCGCGCGGGGGTCGGCCTGCTTTTGGCCGGATTGGTAACGCCCAGCCGTCTGGAGGAACCACGCTTCACACCTCCCCAGGCTGGGTACCACCGGCTCCGTGGTCGCCACCTACCTCGTCCCCGTCCGGACCGCCCTCCTCCTCTTCCCGCTCCTCGCGCTGGCCGTCATGCTCCCGGCCGCGTTCGTCAGCTACCGCCGCCGGGGCCGCGCCGGCGGCTGGCCGACGTTCGTCTTCTACGCGTTCCTGTTCTACCTGCTGGCGATCGCGACGCAGACGGTCCTGCCGCTGCCCGCCGACCCGGGTTACTGCGCGGGCCACACCTACGCCAGTTCTCCGCAGCTGCGGCCGTTCTACTTCGTCGAAGTGGTTTCCCAGCGGGCCCACGGTCACTGGAGCCCCACCGCGTTGCTGCACAACCCGGCGGTCTGGACCACGGCGCTGAACGTCGTGATGCTGGCGCCGCTCGGCTTCTACGTCCGGTACGCCCAGCGGATGCGGCTGCTGCCCGCGACGCTCGTCGGCTTCGGCGTTTCCCTGTTCTTCGAACTGACCCAGCTGACCGGCCTGTGGTTCGTCTACCCGTGCCCGTACCGGCTGTTCAGCGTCGACGACCTGCTGCTCAACACCGCGGGCGTGGTCGTGGGCTGGCTCCTGGCCGGCCCGCTCGGGCGGCTCCTGCCGTCGCCGGAACCGGAGCACGACCGGCGCCGTTACGCCGCGAAGGTCACCTTCACGCGGCGGCTGTTCGCGCTGGTCACGGACCTGCTCGGGTTCGCCGCGCTGCTCGGGTTCCTCTTCGGCCTGCTGACGCTCTTCGGCGAGGACCTGCACCACCGCGACACGCCGGTCGCCATCCTCGCCGTCGTGTGGTTCGTGGTGCTGCCCGCCGTCACGGGGTCGACGCCCGGCAAGCGGGCGATGCTGCTGCGCGTGACGCGCCGGAGCGGCCGCCGGGCCGGGCCGATCGCACTGCTGGTCCGCAACGGCGTCCTGTTCTCGCCGCTGTGGCTCACCTGGCTGGTGCTGGACCTGGACCACTGGGACCTCGGCCGGCACCCGGAACGGCTGCTCCTGCCCGTCGCGCTGGCGGTGGCCGTGTTCGTCGTCGGCGTCTGGACCCCGCTGGCGGTGTTGCTCGACGACGAGCACCGGGCGCCCTACGAACGGCTGACCCGCACCGTCAACACTGCCATCGTGCCACCGGCCACCACGCCCGCCGAGCCGGCCGAACCCGCCCGGCCCCAGGAAGTCCTTAAAGGACGGTGAAGCGGAACCGCGCTGCCCGGGCCCGGCAGCGCTGGTAGATTGCGGGCGGAGCAGGTTGAGCCGCCAGCCCGCGTCCCCGCCCCCGATTCTGGAGCCCGTATGACGACCGACGCGACGCGGCCCAGCACCTGGACGTCCGCACTCCGTGCGGGCGAAGCAGCGTGAAAGCCTCCGATACCCGTGTCGACGGGCGCGAATCCGGGCATGAAGAAGGAGAGGGCTCTTCTTCCGGGTCCGGCACGGAGAAGGAGGCCGACGTGAAACGGCGATCGATCCGGCACGAACTCGGCATCTCCGCCGAGCTGACCGAGCTGGCCAAGGTCCGCCAGTGGGTCCGCACGGTCCTCGGCGGTTTCCCGGCGAACGTCGTCAGCACCGCGGTCATGGTGGTGGACGAGCTGACGTCCAACGCACTGCGCCACGGCCGCGCCCCCTACCACATCCGCCTGCTCACCGGCGCCGCGAAGCTGCGGATCGAGGTCGAGGACGCCGGCGGCGAGCCCGCCCACCGCCGGGCGCCGTCCGAGCAGGGCGGCCGCGGGCTCCTGCTGGTGGAGCGCTGTGCCGCGGCGTGGGGCCAGCTGCGCCGGCCCGGCGGCAAGACCCTCTGGGCCGAGCTGGCCACCGACCAGGAAGCGGCCGGCGCCCCCGGCTGACCCGCCAAGGCCGGGTTCGTCACCCGGACACCCGACCCGGCGGACGCCCGCCGCCACCTGACCCGGCTGACCGCGCACGGCCGGGCCGTGCACGAGCAGGCTGTGCGCGCCGCACCCGCCCTGCTCGGCGGCCTCGGCGACGACGACGCGTTCCGCGCGCGGCTGCTGGACCTGATCACGCGGCTGTCCGCGGGTGATTGAGACGCCGCCCGGCTGGGTAGATCTTCTGTCATGTGGATCGCGGTGAGCACTCCAGTGGCCGTCCTGATCGCTACCGTGCTGATGGAGCGGTTCGAACGACGATGCAGCCCGGTGGCCGACGCCGAGACCGAGCGCGCGCCTGCCGCGAGGTAGCCGACACAGGGGGCGCGGGCGACGTTGAGGCCAGCCCGGGCTCCCTCATCCGGCGCGGCCAAGGGGCGACCATCGCGGGAAACGGCAGCGGTGGCACCGGCCTGAAATCGGTGCTTGGCGGGTTCCCCGGACCGGCCCGCGCGGAAGAAGATCCCCGTCCTCGAACCCGGCCCGGACCGGTTCGTGGCCAAGGCGAACGTGGCGCAGCACATCGGCTGCGGCAGCGAAACGGGCGTGACCTTGCTGGTCACGCCCGTTCAGCCGGCCCGAACGGCTCGCTCACCGGCCGGATTCCGGTGAGCGAGCCGCCTGCGGCAATGGCAGCGAAATTCAGCAGGTCTTCCACGAGAAGTGGTAAAGCGTGTCCACGCTCGCGTGCTCGGAATCCATTTCGATGAAACTCCCACCGGAGGAGGTACCCGCGTCCGCCCGCAGTTCCGCATTGATGTTCAGGTTGCGGCTCTCGCCGCACGGCGCGAACACCAGCTCGGCCACGTCGGTGGTGTCGACCGCCCGCCACACGCCGTGGAACGGGCCGGGGAACGTGTGCCGTTCGCGAGCGGTCGGCGACGTCCCGGCGAAGTAGTAGTTGGCCTGCTCGAGCGCGCTCGCTCCGCTCTCGATGTGCGCGTAGCCGCGGTACTCCGCCGAGGCGATCGCGTATGTGAACCCTTGGGGCACGTGGACAAGCACGTTGATCTGGCAGTTCTTCCGGGCTTCGAGGGCGGACACGCCGCCGCCGGCCTTGGCGGTGAAGTTCGTGTAGTGGACCGTGAACGCCGTGTTGTCCGACGCCACGTCGGCCGACGCGGTGGCCGTGCCCGCCGGGCAGCCGGAGCCGTTGATGGTCTTGATGTCGAGCGTGATTTTTTCGGTCGGAACCGACGTCGCCGGAGAATCGACGGGTGCGACGAGTGCGGACAGAATCATAGCGGCTACGACCGACATACCGAGCATGACGCTCCTCCAAATGGGCCACGGTGCCTTGATGGTGATGCTGATCGCGCGCGGAGAGGATCGTAGCGCGATCGCAACCTTTCCGACGGCCACTGAACGGAGTAACACGACACGGCCGGGTACGGGAAATCCATTTCCCGCAATTTCACGTTTCGCGGGCTGGGATATACGGAAAATCGAAGGTCAAGACTGGTCTGTACCAATGCCGTGCCGGAGCGAGTACGGCGGGGTCGCTCCGCCGAGCAGCGCCGCGGCGTCGAGCGTCACCGCCCCGCTCCCCCGCTCCGCGAACCGCCGCGCCACCAGCGCGCCCGGCTGCCCGACGTGGTCGGCGCGGCCCGACAGGAAGGCCCACTCGTGCTCGTCGGAACCGAAGTACAGCACCGTCGCGAACACCTCGCGGAACCGCCGCCACGACGCGCGCAGCGTCTCGTTGCGCCACAGGGTGGGGCAGCCCGCCTGGCAGGTCACCACCCCGCCGGGAGCCAGGAGCCGCGCGCAGCGGCCGAGGAAATCCGTACCGTACAGGCGATTGTGCTGGGCGCCGGGATCGGTGTTCTCGTCCGGTAGGTCGATCACGACCACGTCGTAGGTGTCGCCGCTGCCCTCGGCCGCGGCCAGGAACGCCCATCCGTCCTCATAGGACACCCGGATCGGGCCGTCGCCGCGCTCGGCCCGCGCCAGGTCCGCCGGGGTGTAGCCGTAGGGCAGGTGCCCGGCGCAGGCGCGCACGGCTTGGGCGTCGATGTCGACGTGGTCGACCAGCGTGGCGCCCGCGGCGACCGCCAGCTCGCACGCGACCCCTTCGCTCGACCCGATGACGAGCACCCGCCGCACCTGCTCGGCCAGCAGCAGCGCGGGCACCATCAGCGCCTCGTGGTACACCAGCTGGCTGGCCTCGGTGCTCTGGCGCTCGCCGTCGCAGAACAGCGAGACCCCCTGCGCGGTCCTCCCGATCAGCACCTCCTGGTACGGCGTGCGCGCGTGGAACCGCACGTCGCCGACCTCCCAGACGCGGGTGAGGCCGTGGCCGACCGGTTCGTGGATCAAGGGCATCGGCGTTCTCCCCGGTGGAGGACGGACAGGTGGACCGAAGCGGCGTCCAGCGACTTGGCCAGCAACCGCAGCGCTTGCTCGGGATCGGCGCGGTCGCCGCAGGTGAACACGTCGGCGAAGAGCGATCCGTGCTCGGGATACGTGTGCACGGAGGCGTGCGACTCGGCCAGCAGCGCGATCACGGTGGCGCCCTGCGGCGCGAACCGCTGTGCCACGACGTCGAGGACCGTCGCGCCGGCCTCCGTCACCGCCGCCCGGAGCAGCTCACCCAGCCGCGCGGTGTCGTCGAGCAGGCCGGGGTCGACGCCGTGCAGCTCGGCGAGCACGTGCCGGCCGGCGAACCGGCCGACCTCAGACATCGCCCCACCGCCCGACGCAGTGGGTCCGCAGCGGCTCGATCCCGTTGAACCCGACCGAGGCGTAGCTCGCGGTGTAGGCGCCGGTCCCCGGCAGGTCGAGCCGGTCGCCGGTCCGCAGCGACAGCGGCAGCTCGTACGGCGTCCGCTGGTACAGCACGTCGTCGCCGTCGCAGGTCGGCCCGGCGAGCACCACCGGCCCGGCCGGGCCGTCGTGCCGGCCGACCGGCTCGAACCGGTAGGCGATGGCTTCGTTCTCGGCCTCGGCGAGCCCGTTGTAGCGGCCGATGTCGAGGTACACCCAGCGTCGCTCGCCGCGGTTCGCGACCAGGACCACCTCGGTCCGCAGCAGGCCCGCGTCGGCGACCAGCACCCGGCCCGGCTCCAGCAGCAGCTCGGGCCGCCCGGCGGGGAAAGACGCGTCGAGCGCCGACGCGATCGTCTCCGCATACACCGCCAACGGTGGGACAGCGGTGCGGTGCGCGGTCGCGAAACCGCCGCCGAGGTTGAGCCGCGTCATCCTGACGCCCTGCGCCTCGGCTTCGGCGAACAGCTTCGCCGCCGTGGCGATCCCGATCTCCCAGGCGGTGACGTCCGGCTGCTGCGACCCGACGTGGAAAGCGATGCCGGGCCGCAGCCCCAGCGCGGCCGAGCGGACCACCAGATCCAGGGCCTCGGCCGGTTCGCAGCCGAACTTCCGGCCGAACGGCGTCGCGGAGTCCGGCGCGTCGAGGACCACGCGGATCGACACGGCCGAGCCCGGCGCGCACCGGCCCAGGTGGTCGACGTCGGTGGGGGCGTCCGAAGTGAACTCGCGGACGCCGCGCTCGAACGCGCCGGCGATGTCGCGCGGCTTCTTGATCGGGTTGCCGTAGGCGATGCCGGCCGGGTCGGCGCCGCGGGCGAGGCACAGCGCGAGTTCGGCCGGTCCGGCGACGTCGAAGCCGATCCCGGCCGCCACCAGCGCGTCGAGCACCGGCGGCGCCGGGTTCGCCTTGACCGCGTACCGGATCAGCGCGCCGGGGAACGCCGAACGGAACTCGCGCGCCCGGGCCGCGACGGTGTCGGTGTCGACGACCAGGCACGGGGTCGGCGGGTCCCGTTCGTCGAGGAACCGGCGGAGGGGGTCGGCGCACACGGCGCCAGTGTCGCAAACGGCGTCAGACGAACCGCCACAGGTGGTCCGGTGTCCCGTTGTCGTCCCACTGCGTCACCTGGGCGCCGTCCGCGGTGGACTGCTGGTCGACCGCCATGACCTTGCCGCTGCGGACGTTGACGAGCTTCGACCAGCCACCGCCGGCGTCGACGATCCGCCAGTTGTGGTCGGGGGTGCCGTTGTCGCGGTACTGCTGGACGTGGGCGCCGTTGTCGAGGCTCTGGTCGTGCACGGCCAGGACCTTGCCGCTGTTGCGGTTGACGATCCGGACGGTCCCGTCGCCGTTGTCCACGACCGCCCAGAGGTGGTCGGCCGTGCCGTTGTCCGACCACTGGGTGACCTCGGCGATGTCGGCGAGCGACATCTCGGACACGGCGAGCACCTTGCCCGACCGCTGGTTCTGGAGCTTCCGCCACACCGTCGCCGACGCCGCCGGGCGCGTCAGGAGCGCGAGGTAGCCGCCGGCGACCGGGCGGGCCTGGAAGCCGCGCTGGGTGGCGTCGGCGACGACGTACCAGTCGGTGAACGGCACCCGCTGGGGCGTGGTGTTCGCGAAGCTGTAGACGCCCTCGACCAGGGTGGTGCGGATGTTCGGCTGGTCGGTCAGCCACGCCGCGGTCCACAGCTCCCAGTCGGCCTTCGTGTAGTTGTTGCGCGGGTCGAGCAGGACGCCGTGGGCGCCGGCGTGGGACTGGTACCAGGCGGCCTCCTGGGCCGCGACACCGAGCGGGACCAGGTCGAGGCCGAGCACGCGGTCGGCGAAGCCGTTGTACTTGAGGCTCCACGTGCCGGGCTGGTCGTAGGCGAGCCGCAGGTGCTGGCCGTCCTCGGCGAGCGTCACCCACTGGCTGACGTAGCTGCGGGACGTCGACCGGTACCGCTGCGCGTCGGCGGTGTTGCCGGTCGCGGCCGCGATGATCCCCATCGCGCCGACACCGACGATGCCCTTCAGCGCGAGGTTCGCGCTGTGCGCGATGAAGCCGGTGAAGTCGTCGGTCTGGTTCTGGAAACCCGGGTCGAGGGTGTTGGCGACCAGGTACTCCGCCCACTGCCGCAGGATCCGGTAGTGGGTGTTCGCGAAGGCGACGGCCTCGGCCGACGGCAGGCGCTGCACCAGCGCGGCCGCCATGATCAGCAGGTTGGCCGACTCCTCGACCGGCATGCTCTCCTCGTTGCCGTCGTTGTGCCCGGTCGCGTCCGGGTAGTGGGTGCCGAGGTCGTGCTCGGCGAACGCCATCGGCCAGCCGCCGCGTTCGGCGTAGTCGAGCAGGGGTTCCAGCAGCAACCGCAGGTAGGCGGGCGACGAGTAGAGGTAGGCCGGGAACGCCGGATAGGTGACGTCCACAGTGGACATGTTGCCGTTGGAGGAGATCTCCTTGAGGAACGCCCACGGCGCGCCGCCCCGGTCGACCAGCTCGGTGCCGCCGAACGCCTGGCGCAGCGCCAGCGCGCAGATCCCGGCGTAGTGCTCACCGGTGCTGCCGCCGCCGGCCGCGGCGACGGCGTCGTCGTGCAGGCGCCGGTCGATCGCGGTGGCGGCCGACAGCGCGGCGGCGTAGTCGTTCGCGAACCAGACCGCCATGTCCTGCCAGCTGCCCCAGTAGTGCGTCCACCAGGGACGCAGCTCGGTGCCGAGGTAGCGGACCGCGGGGGTGCGGACGTGCCCGATCGCCACGGTGAACGGCGCCGACGTACCGCCGGCCGGGATGGTGCCGAGGTCCTTGTTGAACGCCAGCACCGGCCAGCGGTCGTTGATGGCGCGCGGCTGAGCGGTGTCGCTGGTGTTGGGCAAGGCGCCCTGTCCGGCGGAGGCGGCGCGGACGACGGTGTCCTGCCCGATCTGCCAGCTCACCCCGCCGGCGGGCGCGGCCAGGACCAAGGAGCCCCAGCTCGCCTGGTCGCCGTTTTCCTGCAGCACGCCCGGGCTCGCCGGGGTGCAGCTGAGCAGGGTGTAGCCGCCGGACTGCTGCCGCGTCCAGGTGACCGGCGTGGAGGTGTTGCCGTGCACCCACTCGGCGGAGGTGTCGAAGTGCAGGTCGACGGCGTGCGCGCGGCCGTCGGCGCTGGCGGCCTGGATGGTCACGTAGCCGAAGGGGACGCATTGGCGCTGCAGGTTCGCCGGATCGACCGGCGAGAAGAACGTGACGGTGAGGTTCACGCCACCGCCGTTCAGGACGTAGGTCGAGCGCGTGCCGGTGACCTGCAGGCTCACCTGGGTCATCGGCGTGAGGGCGGGCCCCGACGGCAGGGCGGGCGCGCCCGCGAAGACGTAGGCGGCGCCGTCGACGCGGGCGAGACCGCACAGCGCGGTGATGTGGCCGGTCCAGAAGCTCGACCAGGTGCCGGCGAGGTTGTCGGCGGGCTGCCAGGTGGACAGGTACGGCGAGCGGACGATCAGCGGGGTGGCGGGCGGCCGGATCGGGCTGAAGGTGCCGGCGGCCGCGGTACCGGGCAACCAGAGCGCCGCGGCAACGGCGGCGGCCGTGCCCCCGGCGAGCCGAAGCAGGTCACGGCGGGTCAGGTGAGCGCGTTCTCGGGAGGACATCGGTGGCCCCTTCCACGGCGTGCGAGCCGAGCGGCGGACAACGCACGATCACTTTTGCATCGTTGGTACAACGTTGTAAATCCGCCGATGGTCGGTGCGTCCGGCGGGACCGGACCAGTGATGCCGCAGGTCCGGTGCGCGTTCGCGGCCTGGAGGAGTCAGGCCATGCGGCCGCATGTCGCCTTCGCGGCCCCGATCACCGGATCGGGGCCGCGAAGGGGGCGATGACACTCACCGGGGGCCGGTGCGTCCACGGGCCGCGACGGCCGCTTCGGGTTCGACGCTCACCCGCGGGCGCAGGGGCAGGTTTTCCAGCCCCTCGACGTCGATCACCAGGAACCAGTGGGCGTTGGCCGGGATGTGGATCTTGAACATCGGTGCGGTGGCCACCCCGCCGTGCATCCGGTAGTACTGCCGGCGCCGGTAGGCCTGGAAGTTGACCTTGGTCAGGAGCCTGACGTTGGCCATCGCGTCCAGCCGGATGGTGACCACCGCGTCTCTTCGCACCTTTCCGAGGTCGAACACCTTTGCTTCCATTTCGTCCCTCTTCCACGCGTGATTTCGATTCGGGTTTCTTGCGGTCGCGGGCAGCGCGGAACACGCCGCGGAGCGCACGACGGGGCGGAAGAACGGGACGGGACTAACCTGGGCCGGTACCCGGTTCGCAGGGCCGCGACAGCGGCACGAAGACCTCGTGCACCCGCGTAAGGACACTGAAGTCGCGGGGCCCGTGGTCGGAAGCCAGGAAGGCGGGCGGGATCGGCGAGCCGGTACCGCAGCCGACATCGGACGGCGTGGGCGATGCCGGAGCCGGCGGCGTGTGCCCGGGGGCGCCGGCGGGGCTCACGGCCTGGGGTGCCGAGGCGGGTGCGCGGTGCGAGCCGGATTCAGCGGTCCCGTGGCAGGCCGGCCTGGGCACCGCCGGCCGGGCCACGTCCGCCGAGAGGGCCGCGGCGGGAACGAATTTCCCTGGCGGCAGCAGGGTTTCCGCTGCACCGGCGGAGGACGCGACCGGATCGGCTGGGTGGATCCACCCGATCAGTCCGGCCGGCTTGGTGCCGGGAAGACGGCCGACCGGGCCGACGCCGCCGGCCACGGGAGCGACGACGGGCAGGTCGGCGGCGACCGGGGCGACGAGGTCCGGCAGACCGGGAGCAACGGTGCCGAGCACCGGGCGGACGAGCCCGCCGACGCTACCGGTCAGCGGATCGGCAAGGCCGGCGACTGGCCGGGTCAGGGACGCGAGGATCGGTTCGACGGAACGCACGACACGCGACACCGGCTCGACCACGACAGCGGCGGTGCCGGCCGCGGACGAGACAGCTCCCCCGACCTGCGCCACCGACCCCGCGACCTTCGCTACAGGGCCCACAACCGCGGCGGCGCCGCCAGCCACTGGCGAGACAACAGCTTCAGCGGCCCGCGAACCCGGCCCAACCACCGCCGCGGCGCCGGTCACTGGCGACACAACAGCTCCCGCGGCCCGCGACACCGAGCCCACCACCGCACCAGCCGCGCCCGGCGAAACATCCCCACCAGTACCCGGCACCCGCGCAGCCGAGGCCGCCGCAACCCGCGCCGTCGCGATGCCGGCAGCTCGTCGCTTGTCCGCCGCCACCGGCCGGGCCGCGCTCGGGCCTTTGCCCTGGGCAGGCGCGCCCACCACAAGGCCGATCGGGTCGGGGAGGCCAGGCAGCGTCACGCTGTGAGCCGGTGTGCTGGGTGCGGCCGCGTCGGCGTGGGCCGACGTCAGCCATGACACCAGCCAGAAGCCTGCCACGGCCCCGGCAAGTACCAGCAGCCGCCGCGCGGCGACGGATGCGCCGCCCACGTTGCGAGCCCCGGTCACGTCGGCGAACCTCCAGATGCGAGAGCAGGTCTGGGACGTACCCTCCAACGCTCCACGCCACACCCGCGCTACGGACCGCTCGCCGCTTCCACTCGTCCGGCCTAGTCCCATGGTGTCAGCAACCCTGATGGAGGCATCCAGTCAGCGGAGCCGGATCGGCCAGATGCCTGGTCAGCGATCCGTCTTCGTAAACTCAGGCTTCCTGAGACCGGCGATGCCCGGATAGCGCGCCGAGCGCCGTGACGCCGTGTTGCAGCCCTTCCCGGAACGTCGCGCGCTGGCCCGGGCTCATGTCGGCGAGGAGGGCCTGTTCCACCTCCGCGACCGGTGGCGCGCAGTCGGCCAGCAGCGCCCGGCCGGCGTCGGTGAGGCCGGCGAGCAGCACGCGCTTGTTGCCCGCCTTGGGCGTCCGCGCGATCAGCTCGCGCTTTTCCAGGGCCAGCACCATTTCGTGCATGGTCTGCGGGCGCAGGAACGAACGGCGGGCCAGCTGCGCGGACGAAAGCGCCCCGCTGGCTTCGAGCACGGTCAGCGCCGTGTACTGCAGCGTCGTGAGCCCGAGCGGCCGCAGCGCGTCGTCGAGCAGCGCCCTGATCACCAGCTCGAGCCGTTTGACCAGGTAGAGGGTCAACGGCGCACCGGCTGGCTGCTGCTGGGCGGAGGTGCTCACGCCGCCCATCATGGCACCTTCCGCGCCGTCCGGCAGGGGCGCCCGGCGGCTATGCTCCGATCATGGACCACGGCCGGCAGACGCGCGTGCGGCAGGCGTTCGACACCTTCTTCGGGGCCACGGAACCATCGTCCGAACGCTACGTCCTCGACCTCTTCCACCGCACCGCGGAAACCGTGCCGGCGTACCGGAAGTTCCTGCGGGAGCACGAGATCACACCCGAGAGCGTCACGACGATGGCCGGCTTCCGGAAGCTGCCGCTCGTCGACAAGGCCGGCTATCACCGGAAGTACCCGCTGCCGGAGCTGTGCCGCGACGGGACGTTCGCGGGCTGCGACATGATCGCCGTTTCGTCGGGCTCCAGCGGCCACCCGACGGTCTGGCCGCGTGCCCTCGAAGACGAGCTGCACGTGGCGCGGCGGTTCGAGCAGGTGCTGGTCGACGCCTTCGAAGCCGACCGGCGCGGCACTCTCGCCATCGTCTGCTTCCCGCTCGGCACCTGGGTGGGCGGGCTGTTCACCACCGCGTGCGTGCGCCACCTCGCGGCCAAGGGCTGCCCGATCACCGTGGTGGCGCCGGGCAACAACAAGGCCGAAATCCTGCGGGTGCTCCCCGAGCTCGCGCCGCACTTCGAGCAGGTCGTGCTGCTGGGCTACCCGCCGTTCGTCAAGGACGTCGTCGACACCGGGCTCGCCGAAGGCGTCGACTGGCCCGCATACGCGATCAAGCTGGTGCTGGCGGGCGAAGTGTTCAGCGAGCAGTGGCGGGAACTGGTGGCTCGACGCGCCGGGATCGCCGACCCGGTCCGCCACATCGCGTCGCTCTACGGCACGGCCGACGCCGGTGTGCTGGGCACCGAAACCCCCGTCTCGTCGGGCATCCGCCGGTTCTTCGCCGGCCGCCCGGACCTGGCGCGGGAGGTCTTCGGCGACGCGCGGCTGCCGACGCTGGTGCAGTACGACCCGGCGAGCCGGTTCTTCGAGGAGCACGAGGGCACGCTCGTCTTCACCGCCGACGGCGGCATCCCGCTGATCCGCTACCACATCGCCGACGACGGCGGGATCCTGCCGCACGCCGAGCTGGTCGCCTTCTGCGCCCGGCACGGCTTCACGCCACCGCCGGGACCGGAACTTCCGTTCGTGTACGTGTTCGGCCGTTCGCTGTTCACGGTTTCGTTCTTCGGCGCGAACGTCTACCCGGAAAACGTCACCGTGGGCCTGGAACAGCCCGGCATCAGCGACACCGTGACCGGCAAGTTCGTCATCGAGGCAATGGAAGACGCCGACCACGACCGGCGGCTGCTGATCACCGTCGAAACGGCGCCGGGCGCGAGCGCCGACGCCGGGCGGATCGCGGAATCCGTGCGCGCGCAGCTGGTGCGGCTCAACAGCGAGTTCGCGCACTACGTCCCGCCGGAGCGGCAGCTGCCCGATGTCGTGCTGCGGCCCGCGGGCGATCCCGGGTACTTCCCGGCCGGGGTGAAGCACCGGTACACGCGGCGGTCCTAGGGCAGGGCGAGCTTCCGGAACCGTTCGCGCCGCTGGCCGGCCGACGAGCCGTCGGCGATGTCGTCGTCGAACCACGCGCAGAGCGCCGCCCACAGCTCGGCACGGGCGGCGAAGCCGTCCTCGGTGACCAGGGTGGGTTCGAGCTCGGCGATGTCGGCGACCAGGTGGTCGAGGCGCTGGTCGCACAGCCGCACGTACTCCCGGACGACGATGTTCGGGTCGAGACCGGTCTTCGCGCGCGGGCCGGCCGCGCCGCGCAGCTGGGCGTGCAGCCGTTCCTCGCAGTACAGCGGGAACCCGGAGATGGAGCCCGGGTAGCCGGACTCGGCCGACCATGCGCGGAACGCGCAGATCGCCTGGTAGCGGGTGTACCAGTCCTGTTTCCCGGCGGCGAGCTGGGTGAGCTTCCGCCAGGCGTCGCGGTCGGCCGAGCGCCAGCGGTCGAGGGTCCGGCCGTCCGGAAGCGGCCCGGGATCGAGGGCACGGGTCCGCCAGAAGTGCGCGCGGCAGCCGGCGATCTCGCCGACGAGCTGCCGGACGTAGCTGACCTGCTCCCAGACGTGGGCGCGCTGCGGCCGCAGCGGCGCGGCGCGATCCGGGGAGAAAGTGATCATCTCGAAGACCCGGAACAGTTCGTGGCCGCGCAGCGCGGCGAGGTCGGGGTCCTCCCCCATCACCCACGAGCGCCGCTCCGGCAGCCGTCCGCTGTGGCTGATCGTCGCGGCGTGGTAGAGCTCGCGGACCGCGCGGCGGGCCACCTCGTCGCGTGCTTCGCCTTCGAGGCGGGGGTTGCGGGCGCGGTCGCGTAGATCGCGTTCCCCGCGGGGGCCGACCTCGAGCATCGCGACGGCGTACACGCTCGCGGCGTTGTAGCACTCCTCCCACGACCTGCGGGATCCCGCGGCTTCGACGGCGGCGTCGAGTGCCCGCGGGTCCGGCGGCCAGCACCGGTCCGGGCAGGCGTCGGCCAGCCGCACGCGGCTGCGGGGATAGGCGGGCCGGGGTTCGGGTACCGCGCCGGTGCCCGGCTCGACGTCCGCCATCGCGCGGCGCAGCACCGCCCAGACCAGGGACAGGTCGAGCGCGCGGTTCGTCAGCTGATGGCGGCTGCGGCGCCAGCGCCGCCACAACCGGCCGTAGTCCTCGAGGAGCCGTTCGATCTCGTACTGCGACAGCGCGCAGAGATAGGACCGCATCTCGGCGGCGCGCTGGTTGTACTCGGCCAGCTGCTCCGGCGTCGCCTCGTGGACGAGGAGCTCTTCGACCGGGACGCGCAGCACGCGCCGGTGCAGTTCGAGCCGTTCCGCCCGCGGGATCGCTTCCGGCCGGGTCCGGACGTCCAGGTCGACGTAGCGGCGGAAGCGCAGCTCGATCGCCGCCCGCAGTTCGGCTCGGCGCTGCGCCCGCGCGTCGCCGGGGGCGCCCGCGGTGGTGCGCCGAACCCACCACGAACCGGCCACGGAGTCGCCGTGGCCGAGGACGAGCGCGTGCCGGTAGCGGGCGATCAGCAGGGCGACGTCGCGGCCGCGCCCGTGGCGGCGGGGCTGGCGTGCGAATTCGGGGCCGATCCACCACCGGGCGAGGACCGGGTGCCCTCGGCTGCACACGGTGATCACGTCGTCGTACGTGGCGAGCGCGTCGAGGTGCAGGTCGAGCTGTTCCTGCAGAGCGGCGATCTCGAGTCTGATGTAGACGTTGGACGGGTCGAGGCTGACCGCCCGGTAGTACTCGGCGAGGGCTTCGTCGTAGCGGCGGTAGGTGATGAAGTGGTTGGCGCGCTGGTAGGCGTCGAAGAGCTCGTACGGGATCTTCGCGTCGCGCCAGGCGACCCAGTGGATGTTCGTGCGGACGTAAGCGCTGCGCGGGATGACCAGCGCGGCGACGGCGTTCGCGGCGCGGTGCAGCACGCGCGGCCAGTTCTCGTCCTCGATCACCAGCGGGCTCGCGGCGAAGCGCGGGACGCGGACGAGCTCCAGGATGAGCTGGTGGCGGCCGGGAGTGTTGCCGGGGCGGACAGTGCCGGTGACGGTGAACGCGGCGGGTGGCTGGGCGAGCCGGATCAGCTTGGTGACGGCCTTCCACCAGCCGTCCGCCGAGTCGCCGGCGTGCTCGACGATCTGGATGAAGTCGTACGAACTCCCCGCCCCCGGGACCGGCGTCGGGGTGTAGAGGCGGGAGTCGTTGAGGAACCGCTTGAAGGTGGCGGTCAGCTCGACCGCGGAGTCGATCTCGCGGTCGTGGCTGTCCGGGGGCCGTTCGTCGACGAACAGCCGGATGTCGATCTGGTTGGCCCGGTAGGCGGCGGTTTCGAGGCGGGCCCGGCCGGTGAAGTACAGCGTGAGGACGATCGAGACGAGCACGGCGGACGTCTGGAGGACGGTCCAGGTGACGACACTGGCGACCTTCGGATCCCGGACGAAGGTCCAGGTCTGGAAGAACGGCAGGTAGGGCACGACGGCGAAGCCGCCCGCGACGAGCCCGGCCGTCACCGCGGCCAGCCACCACCGGATCCGGTGAACTTCCGGCAGTTCGGCCTGGTCGAAACCCCGGTGTCGTCGCGCGGACACCATCGATCACCCCCTCGTGTCAGAGTACTCGCGGAGGGGGTGCGATTCGTTACGGGCCGTGATCCGCGAGGTCGGCGATCACCTGGGCGTGGCACGGTTCGGGCACGCACCAGCACCCCAGCCGCCGGCCGCGGAGCCCGGCAAGCAGGGCGAGCAGGTCCGGCCGGTCAAGGAGGTACTCGCGGTACTTGGCGACGACCTCGTCCCGGGAGCCGTCCGGGCCGGGCCGGAACGGGCTGGCGAGCTTCGAGCCTGCGAGGTGCCAGCCACCGCGGTACATCGCCCGCCCGACGTAGACGACGTCGGCGTACTCCGGGTCGCCCCGGTGCCCTTTCAGGTTGACGACCGTGGTCGCCATGGCGTGCCTCCTCGCATTCCCGGTGCCTTCCGGGACGGTTTTGTCGGTGCTCGGCGATAGAGTGGAAATCGGGGGACCCTCCCGCGCCCGCGTCGGCTAATTTACTTGACCCACAAGCAAATCGCCTCCCCCGGCGCGTCCGGATCACGCCTCGGCGTTTCACCGGATTCAGCGATTTTTATTCGCACGGGTGTTCGGTAACGTCGTTGGCATGACCACTACGACTCTTTCCCCCGACCACCGGCTTCGCAACGCTTCCTCCACCGCAAGACGTCACCCGGACCCAGGGCCGTATCGCCGGACCGGGGCCGAAACCGTCCGCGAGGCGACGCGCGGTGGTCCATCTAGTGCATATGCACTATGCTCAAGGTCTACGGTTGAGCAGTCAGCCGCTGCCGGACGTTCCGCGCCCGGGCCGGCAGGCTGCCTTTCCGGCACCCCGTCCCGCGACGTCCGGTCCGCCCCTGCTGCCCGACGAAAGGGTGTGCCGCGATGGTTCCCCAGCCACGCTCGGCCGACCGAGAACTCACCACCACCGACTGGATGAACGCCGGCGGTCACATGTCGCTGCGCGTGCTGCGCCCCGGACTCCACACCGTGGTCGTCGAGGTGACCGGCGAAATCGACCTCAGCACCGCGCGCCGCCTGGACGAAGTCCTGCAGTCCCGCATCCGCAGCCAGGTCGGCGAGGTCGTCATCGACCTCTCCGCCGTCACGTTCTTCTCGGTCGCCGGGCTGAACTCGCTGCTGCGGGCCCAGCTGCTCGCCGACACGGCGGGGGCACACCTCACGGTGGACGCCGGGCAGTCGCGAGCGGTGCGGCGGCTGTTCACCCTGCTCCCGACGGACTTCGACGGCGTCTCGAACGTCCGGCCGGTCCGCTGATCGCTCACGAAGACGCGCTCACGAAGACGCGCTTATGAAGGTGGCTGACCGCCCAGCCGCCGGACGGCCTCGACGATCGCGCTGTTCGGCGCGCCCTTCACCAGGTACTCGGTGACGCCGGCCGCGGCGAGCCCGGCGATCGACGCCCGGTCGGCGTAGGCGGAGAAAGCGAGGATGGCGGTACCCGGACTGCACCGGGCGATTTCGCGAGCCGCCCTGGCACCACCGCCACCCGGCATCCGGACGTCGAGGACGGCGACCGCGGGCCGGTGCCGCTCGGCGAGCCGGATCGCCTCGTCGACGTCGCCGGCGACCGCGACCACGGCGATGTCGGACTCGGAGTCCAGGACTTCACGGAGGACGTCGCGGATCATCACGTCGTCGTCGGAGATGAGCACCCGCAGCTCGGTCATGGTTCGAGTCCCGTCGCGTCGGGCAGCATCGGCAGCCAGAACTCGACTGTCGTGCCTTCGCCGGGTGCGCTGCTCACCGAAAGCCAGCCGTGCGCGGCTTCGGCCCGTTCGTGCATTTCGACCATCCCGAAGTGGCCCGCGCCCGCGTCTTCCCCGGCTGTGCCGACGCCGTCGTCGGTGATCCGCACGAGCGTTCCGCTGTCTACAGTGGACAGTGTGACGGCGACCCGGGTGGCCCGGGCGTGCTTGTGGACGTTGCTGAGCGCCTCCTGGCAGATGCGGTACACGGTGATCGCCGCTTCCGGCGACGGCTCGGCCGTCAGGTCGTCCCGCACCGAGTGCGCCAGCCCCCAGCGGCCGGCGGCGTCGTCGACGTAGGCCGACACCGCGTCCACCAGCCCGTGCCGGTCGAGTTCCGGCGGCCGCAGGCGGGACACCAGGCCGCGCAGCCGGGCGATGGCCGCCTGCACCGACTCGTCGAGGCCGCCGACGGCGCTCGCCTGCGGTTCCGGCAGGCGGGAAGCGAGCAGCTGAAGGCGCATGCCGACGGCCACCATGGACTGGATCGACTCGTCGTGGACGTCCCAGGCGATCCGGCGCCGCTCCACCTCCTGCGCCTCGACCAGGTGCCCGACCAGCCGCCGGCGTTCGCGCAGGGCCTGCTCGGCGTTGCGGCGCTCGGTCATGTCACGGGTGACCTTGCCGAAACCCTGCAAGCGTCCCTGGTCGTCGTACAACGCCGTGATCACCACGTTCGCCCAGAACCGGGTGCCGTCCTTGCGCAACCGCCACCCCTCGTCCTCGAGCCGGCCCTGCTCGACCGCGACCTCCAGCTCCCAGGCGGGTTTTCCCGCTGCCACGTCTTCAGCCGGATAGAACACCGAAAAATGCTTCCCGATGATCTCCTCCGCCGCATACCCCTTGATCCGCTGCGCGCCCGCGTTCCAGCTCGAAATCCGGCCCTCGGTGTCCAGCATGAAGATGCCGTAGTCCTGCACGGTCTGCACCAGCAGGCGGAACCGCTCTTCGCTCTCCCGCAACGCCAGCTCGGCCGTGCGGCGCTCGGTCACGTCACGGGTGACCTTGCCGAAACCCTGCAAGCGTCCCTGGTCGTCGTACAACGCCGTGATCACCACGTTCGCCCAGAACCGGGTGCCGTCCTTGCGCAACCGCCACCCCTCGTCCTCGAGCCGGCCCTGCTCGACCGCGACCTCCAGCTCCCAGGCGGGTTTTCCCGCTGCCACGTCTTCAGCCGGATAGAACACCGAAAAATGCTTCCCGATGATCTCCTCCGCCGCATACCCCTTGATCCGCTGCGCGCCGCCGCGTTCCAGCTCGAAATCCGCCCTCCGGTGTCCAGCATGAAGATGCCGTAGTCCTGCACGGTCTGCACCAGCGGCGCGAACCGCTCTTCGCTCTCCCGCAACGCCAGCTCGGCCGTGCGGCGCGTCGGTCACGTCACGGGTGACCTTGCCGAAACCCTGCAAGCGTCCCTGGTCGTCGTACAACGCCGTGATCACCACGTTCGCCCAGAACCGGGTGCCGTCCTTGCGCAACCGCCACCCCTCGTCCTCGAGCCGGCCCTGCTCGACCGCGACCTCCAGCTCCCGCGCCGGTTTTCCCGCTGCCACGTCTTCAGCCGGATAGAACACCGAAAAATGCTTCCCGATGATCTCCTCCGCCGCATACCCCTTGATCCGCTGCGCGCCCGCGTTCCAGCTCGAAATCCGGCCCTCGGTGTCCAGCATGAAGATCCCGTAGTCCAGCACTCCCTGCACCAGCAGGCGAAACCGGTCGTCGTCCGGCCGGCGCGCTTCGTCCATGCGGTCACTTTGCCGGATCCCCGCGTGTCCGGCACGCCAATGGCCCGCGGTGCTCAGCCGGCGAGTTCGGCGGACGTGGCGGGCAGCGCACACCAGACCAGCTTCCCCCGGCCGTGGCGCACGGCACCCCAGGCCGACGACAGGCGCTCGACGAGGGCGAGACCCCAGCCTCCGTCGGCGCCCGCGGGCCGCCGGACGGGCAGCGCCGGGCTGTCGTCGAAGACCTCGACGCGGACCTCCGTGGCGGTCACGCTCAACCGCAGGACGGGGCGCCCGCCCGCGTGCTGAAGGGCGTTGGTCGCGAGTTCGGTGACGATCAGCAGCGCGTCTTCGACCGCGACGTCGCTCGCCCAGGCCAGCAGGGTGAGCCGGGTGAAACGGCGCACGGCGGCCAGTCCGCCGGCCAGGTCGGTCAGGGCGCACTCCGCGGTGAGCGGGGCAGGGACGTTCACGGTCCCCAGCCTGCTCGACGGCACCGGGCGGCGCGAGATGCAAACCGCCACCACGCACCTGGTGCAGGTGCATCAGCCGATGAGGCCCTCCCGGCGGGCGACGGCGACGGCTTCGAGCTTCGACCGCGCCCCGAGCTTCTCCAGCACCCGCTGCACGTGGTTGCGCGTGGTGTTGCGGGACACGCCCAGCCGACGGCCGATCTCGTCGGTCGTCGCGCCCTCGGCGAGCAGGTCGAGGGTTTCGCGCTCGCGCGCGGTCAGCGCCGAACCGCCGGCCGGCCCCCGCCCGGTGAGCCGGTCGAAGACGCCGGGCAGCAGCTCCGGCTCGAAGACCACGCCACCGGCGGCGACGTCCCGCACGGCGGCCTCCAGCACGCCGAGCTGGGACGACTTGAACAGGAGACCGGCGCCGCCCGCCTGCGCCACCTGCGCGGCGACCGCCGGGGTGGCGTCGCCGGTCAGCACCAGCACCCGCGCGCCGGCCGAGCCGAGCTCCGCGATGACGCCGAGGGCGTCGCCGTCGGCGAGCCGCCGGTCCAGCACCACGACGTCCGGGGCGTGCTCGCGCGCGTCCGCGACGGCTTCCACCCGCGAGCGGGCGCGGCCGACCACGGTGATGCCGTCGGCGCGGTCGAGCGCGAGCTGCAGCGCCTCCGCCACCATGTCGTGGTCCTCGACGAGGAGGACACGGACGGCATCGGGCTCATCGGCGCTGCTCACGAGGTTCCTTCACTGGACGAGTGGCTGACGGCCCATCCTAGGCGCTCGGCGCCGCCGGCGTCCTTCGGTGCGGTGCCGTGATCACCACGCCGCCGAGCTCCGCCGCAGCAGGCCCTCGGGGCCGGTGACCGGCAGCGAGTCGACGAGGTCCTCGTGGTGGCCCGCGCGCCGGAACACCGGCGGGCGGAAGGACCCGGCCGGCGGACCGGCGACCCTCAGCACTTCGAGGAACCGGGCGACCGTGCGCGGCGGCGGCAGGATGTGGCGGCCGCCGAGGTAGGCGAACACCTTCGCCGCGCTCTCGCCGGCGGGCTCGACGACCGCCGACCAGCCGTGCACCTCGTCCCAGATCAGGGCCAGGTCGTGCCCCGGCAGGTCCGGGAGCGTGCGGTCCAGGGCGATGTACCCGGAGGCGGGGACCTCGAGGTCGAGCGAACACGACTCGAAGCCGACGCCCACGGCCCGGGCGACCCGGGCGAGGTAGGCACGCAGTCCCCGGGCGAAGTGGTACTCGATGTCCCTGCCGAAGCCGATGAGCGTGTTCATGGTTCCGCCTCCCGCGCCCGCTGCAGGCCGGAATACCCGATTCGGCGGGTGATCACACTTTCGGGTTCATTGCGGCCTATTCCTCGATCGCCCCGCCCACCGCGCGCAGGTGCGCGCGGAAAGTCAACGCCGGATTCGTTTCCCGCGCCGCGAGGAATTCACCGAACCGGACCTGCCGGCGCAGCGGCTCGCCGCCGCGGATCCGGTCGGCCTGGCGGCGCTCGGTGTCGCGGATGCCTTCCGCCAGTGTGAAGAGTTCACCCGCGCGGGCGAGCGGGACGAAGAGGACGCCGTCGTCGTCGCCCAGCACGAGGTCCGGCGGCCCGATCCGCCAGGTGCCGACGATCGCTTCGGCCGGCCCGCCGTCGACGCGCGGCCCCAGGTTGAGCGGTCCGGTCGGGATCGAGCCGAGGCTGAACACCGGCAGCCCGATGGCCCGGATGTCCGCGGTGTCGCGGTGCAGGCCCCAGATCACCACTCCGCCGAGCCCGGCGGCGTGTGCTTCGAGCACGACGAGGTCGCCGACGCAGCTTTCGTCGAGGCGGCCGCCGTTGTCGACCACGAGGACGCCGCCTTCGGGGGCGTCCTCGAACGCCTCCAGGAAGACGTCGACGCTGCCGACGTGCCGGGCGGGGACGGCCGGTCCGCACAGCCGGCTGCCGGGGACCACCGCCCGCGTCGGCGCCGGGGCGCAGCGCACCGGGAGACCGGCGCGGATGCACGCGTCGGCGAGGTGGGCGGTGGTCAACGTCGCGAAGCGCCCTTCGAGATCCATACCTCGAAGCTAACCACCGTTCCGGGTTTCAGTGGTCACCCAGGCGAGGTATTCGCCGCTGCCGCCTTCGATCGGCGTGGCGATGATCTCCGGCAGGTCGTAGCCGTGCAGCTGCCGGAGGCTTTCGGTCAACGCCGGCACCCGGTCCGCGGTCGTCTTGATCTCCACCCGCCACTCCCGGCCGGTCTGCACCGCGCCCTCCCACCGGTAGACGCTGGTGACCGGGCCGACGATCTGCGCGCAGGCCCCCAGCCGGGCTTCGATCACCTTCACGGCCAGCTCGCGGGCCGCGCTTTCGGAGTCGGTCGTGGACGTCACGATCACGTGCTCTGCGGTCATGCCGGGAGGCTACTGGGCTCAGGGCGTCGGCTTCGTGCTCGTCGTGCCCGTCGTGGTCGTCGCGGTGGTGGTCGTCGTGGGTGTCGTGGTGCGGGTCGGCGTGGCGGTCCGGGTCGGCGTCTTGTGCCTGGTCGTCGCCGGCGGGTTCGTCCGCGGGGGCACGACCGTCGCTTGAGTCGTCTGCGGTTCCTCCGGGGACGCCAGCGTCACCAGGGTCGGCGTCTCGCTGGCCGGACTCGTGGCCGGCGGCGTCGTGGTGCCGGACGGGCGTCCGCCGGAACTGCTCACCGCGACGGCGACCCCGCCGATCGCCACCACCGCCACCGCGCACAGGCCGACCACGACCCCGCGGCGCGAGGCCCGTCGTCCCGGGGACGAACCGTCGGCCTTGCCGCGCCCGAGCGACGGCGGCGGTGTGCCCGCGCCGAACCCCGGGGTGGCCGCCACACGCGTCTCCTCGCGCGGCGCCGGCACGCGCGGGACGCCGGGCTGCGGAGGTGGCGCGACGGGCCGGATCGCCGTCTGCGGCTGCGGCGCCTGCACCAGGCCCGACCGTCCGGAGGCCAGCGCGGCGGCGCCGAGCGCGACGCCGTACTTCGGGTGGATGTCCACCGCGGTCGGCCTGCCGAGTTCGGCGGACACCAGCTGGGACACCAGCGGGATCCGCGACGACCCACCGACCAGCAGCACCGCGCCGAGGTCGGCCGGCCGGAGGCTCGCCGACTGCAGCGCGCGGTGCAGCGAGCCGATCGTCGCGGTGATCGACGGCCGGATCATCTCCTCGAACTCGCCACGGGTCAGCCGGACCTCCGTCTGCACCGACGGCAGCAGCACCGGGACGGCGGTTTCGGTGTCGGCGGACAGGGCTTCCTTCGCCAGCACGCATTCCTGGCGCAGCCGCACGATGGCGGCCACCGCCCCCGCGTCGTCCGGGTCGATCCGCGACAGCTTCCCGTCGAGCGCACGGTCGACGTGCCCGAAGACGGCTTCGTCGAAGTCGACGCCGCCGAGGCCCTCGATGCCTTCCGGAGTACCGAGGATCTCGAAGCCGCCGCCGCGCTTGCGGAGCACGGTCGCGTCGAAAGTGCCCCCGCCGAGGTCGTACACTGCGACGACGGCGCCGTCGTCCAGGCGTTCCTGGGCCGCGTAGTGCGCCGCCGCCGCCTCGGGTTCGGTGATCAGGGCGACGCGGTCGATCCCGGTCAGCCGCGGCACCTGCTCGAACAGCTCCCGCTTGTACGGCCCCCAGTTCGCCGGGTGGGTCAGGGTGATCCGGTCCGGACGGCCGCCCTGTTGCGCGGTGACCGTCCGGACCACGTACCCGAGCAGGTGGGCCATCAGCGACGCGACCGAATGCGGCGCACCACCGAGCAGCACCGGCGTCGGATCGCCGAGGCGCCGCTTGAACTCCCGCGCCACGCGGTCGGGTTCGACGGCCGCACGCCGGCTCGCCGCGTCCCCGACCAGCACCCCGCCGTCGGCCCGCAGCAGCACGACCGACGGGATGGCGGCCGTGCGGTCGCCGAGTGACACCATTTCGACGTGGCCGGCGCTGTCGACGGCGGCGGCCGTGAAGGTCGTGCCGAGGTCGATGCCCAGTCCGTAGCCCATGTCAGCCTCCGCCGTCCGCGTGCGCGTGGTCAAAAGTCCGGTGCTCGTCCGGAACCGGCTGCGGTTCCGGGTCTTCGAGGTGGTCGTGGTGTGCTTCGTGCTCTGGTGGCGGCTCCGCCGGCGGAGTCGCTTCGGGCGGCGGCTCATCCGGCACACGGTCGTGGTCCGGCAAGTGCTGTCCCGTGCCCGGCCCGGGGTCCGGGTCGTGCCGCCGCGGTGGCTCGAAGGGGTGCTTCTCCTCGGCCGGGTGCGGCCGGGCGCCCGTCACTTCGCCGGCGTCGTGGTGCTTCGGTTCGGGCTCGGTGACGAAGCTGTGCTTCGGGGCCGGGTGCTCGGCCAGCGAGTTCGACGCGGCCAAGGTCGTCGTTTCGACCGCGACCGGCTGCACCGACGGAGTGTCCACTGTGGAGGGAGCGCGGCTGAACGTGACGACCGCCGGTGGCGCGGGCAGCGACGACGCGGGAGCGGTCACCGACGTCGTCACCGTGGCCCCGCGCGCCTTGTCCCCCACGGTCTCGGTCTGGTGGACCGTCGGCCCGGCCGGCTCCCCGAACGGGTCTTCGGCCTTCGCCTGCTCGTCCACGCTGATCCCGACCTCGATCCCGGGCGGACCGGTCTCGGCTTCGTCGAGGACGACCGTCTCCTCCTGGAACACCTCGATGTCGCCGTGCCCCGGCGCGTCCGGGGTGAGCTCGTAGGTCAGCGAGCCCTCGTGCTCCACGGTGATCGTGCCGTCCGGGTTCTCGTGGACCACGATGCCGGCGTCCTGGACGATGTCGATGTCCGTGTCGCCCGGGGTCCCGTCGCCGGGCACGACGAGGTGCTGGTGGTCGACGTACACCTCGTCGTGGCCGTGGTTGTGCACCACGAACCGCTCGGTCGCGTCGATGACGAAGTTGCCGAACTCGTCCTCGCGGACGTCGATCTGCTCGAACTCCTCGACGGTGGGCAGCTCCTCGAGCGGCGTGCCACCGGTGGTCTCCGGGTGCCAGACGGTGCCCGTCCGCGCCTCGACCGAGCCGTCCTCGCCGCGGGTCACCGTGTGGGTCTCCACCTCGGGGACGTACTCGTGCCCGCCGGCCTCGTGCGCCGTCTCCGCCGCGACCGGTTCCGGGTGCGGCGGTGGCGGTGGCGGTGGCGGTGGCGCGCCGGGCGACCCCGGCGTGAGCAGGGTGCCGGCCACGTCCGACGCGACGGCACCGGCGACGGCCGCGGCGGCCCGCTTGGTCTTCTTCGGCAGGTCGTTCATGACAAGACCTCCGCCCGCGCTTCGCTGAGCAGGATTCCTTCACACGTGCGCACGAGAACGCGGGCGGCGTCGCGGACATCGCGCGGCGACGCGGGGTGCTCGGCGCGCCGCTGCCACCTCAGCAGCTGCGCGCCGAGCGCCTGCCGGATCGCCGCGCGGCCCGCGTCCGCGGGCAGGCCCAGCCGGCTCGGCACATCCACCCCGGCCGCGCCGAGCAGCCGTTCCGCGTCGCGGGCCTCGTCGGTGGTGAGCAGCACAACGCCGAGCCGGATCGAGTCGATCAGCTGGATCTCGGCGAATTCGTGCGCGCCGGCGACGATCCGCTCCCATTCGTGCAGCAGCCCGCCGGTGCGGTCGGGGTAGGCGCGCAGCACCGGTTCCACGGCCTGCAGCGCCGACCGGGCCTTGAGCACGTCGGCCCGCGCGGCGAACTGGGTGGTCAGCAGCGCGCGCAGGCGGTGCAGGCCGCTGCGGGCCAGCAGCTCGCCCGACAACGCCCGCGCGCCGCTCACGTGGCCACCGCGAGTCAGCTCGACCGCCAGCCGGACGCCGAAGAGCCCGTAACGGGCCAGCAGCTCGGCGCGTTCGCCGAGCGGCAGCTCCACTTCGGACTCCGCACGCGCGAACCGGTCGGCCGATGTCAGCAGCCGCGCCACTTCGCCTTCGGGGGCGGCGGCCAGCACCCGGAACGCGTGGTGCTCGGACTCCTTCAGCGACGCGGCCGAGCTGGCCAGCAGGCCGGCCACCGGGACCACGGTCTGGCAAAGACCCCGTACCCGGGGGTCACGGGCGTAGCGGTCGGCGATCTTCGCCGCCGAGTCCAGTGCGTCGGTGCGGGCGTGCCCGACCTCGTCGGCCTTCGCCAGCACGCCGATGGTGTTCACCGGGCGCCGCTGCGCGGGGTCGTCGTGGAAGGCCTCCAGGAACCGGACGTCGTCGCCGTGCACGTGCCGCATCAGGTAGATCACCGCGTCCGCGGTGCCCACGCCGTCGCCCTCGGGCACCAGCGCCACCTCGGTGCGTTCGGAGACCGCCGGCCGCGCCGAGCCGAGCCCGGGCGTGTCGATCAGGGTCATCGCGCGCAGCGCGGGCGACGGCCAGTCGACGACGAGCCGTTCGACGTCGCCGGGCGCCATCCCGAGTTCGAGTCCGAGCGTGCCGGACAGGCGCCCGAACGGCAGCTGCCGCGGCATCCCGCGCAGCGGGTGCAGCATGATCCGGTAGGTCGGGCCGTTGCGGTACCAGGTGACGACGCGGGTGCACTCCCCCGCGTCGGTCGCCGCGAGTTCCTGGCCGACCAGCGCGTTGAGCAGCGTGGACTTCCCGGCCTTGACCCGGCCGGCGATCGCGACGCGCAGCGGCTCGGCCAGCCGGCCGGCGATCTGCCGCAGCACCGGCTCGGCCGGGGTGCCGGCGTACCCGGCGCACGCGCGGGCAGCGAACCCGCGGACCTGGAAGTACAGCGACGGTGTCATCGTGTCACCGCCGGGACCGGCTTCGGCGCACTGCGCTCGGTGAGTTCGCCGGCGCGGCGGCCGAGCACTTCGAGGGCCTCGATGTCGGCCTCCAGCCGCTTGAGCTCACCCACCTCGGCCTCGTCGTCGACGACGGCCTTCTTCGCGTTCGCCAGCGCTTCGGTCAGGGACCGCTGGAGTTCTTCGACCCGTGCGCTATACGCGTCACGGAGTTCGCGCTGCACGGTCCGCATCGCGTCGCGGGAGTCCTTGCCCACCTGGAGGTTGAACTCGTCGACGAACCGGCGGACCGCGGTCTTCGCCAGCGTGCGGCGCTTTTCCAGCTGCCGCTTGCGTTCGTCGAGAAAGCCGGAGCGCCCCATCAGCAGGCCGGCCGCGACGCCGAACGGGGTCGGGATGGCCAGCGCGGCCATCTTCGTGAGCATGGAGAACATCAGGAACCCGCTGTAGGCCTTCTGGAACGCGGCCATCCCGGTGGTGCCGCGGGTCTTGGCCCCGGTGAACGACGAATCGATGTCGATCGCCTCGACGACCGTCACGGGTGCCTGGACCTCGCGCGGCAGCACGGCCTGCGACTCGGCGAGCTCGAAGTGCTCGGCGACGCGGCCGGCGAGGCCGCGGGCCTGCTTGACGAACCCCGCGTAGTTCTCCAGTGTCTCGTTCGCCAGGCGCTGGCGCAGCCACTTCTCGAACTCCGCCCAGTTCTTGGCGGGGTCACCCTCTTCGATGGCCTCTTCGGCCTCGTGCAGCACGCCGCGGGAACGAGCGCGCAGGTCGTAGTCCACATCGGACGAGATATCGGCGAAGCCGTCGAAGAGCAGCTGCTGCCACTTCGCGGACTGACTGCGCAGCGCGTCGACGCGGTCGTTCACGCGGCCGAGTTCCTCGATGAGCGCGGCGGACTGCTCGGGGTGCGCGAGCGCGGTGCGGCGGGCACGCAGGGCCGCGTGCAGCTGCCCGACCGCGGACCCGACGTGCAGGCCGACGGCGTTCAGGGCGGAGCGTTCGGCGTCCCCGACCACGCCCTGCAGCCGTTTCACCAGCTGCGGGAAGCCGGATTCGACATTCATCTCCTGATCGGCCGAACGGGCCGCGACGGTGCGCAGCTCGGAGGAGACGGCGACGGTGTCGATGGCGATCCCGCACGCTTCGAGGTGCCCGGCGTCGAGCTCGAGGATCCGCCGCCACTGCGGGTAGAGGTCGATCTTGGTGAGGACGAAGAAGACCGTCGGGCAGAGTTCTTTCACCGTCCGGAGGAACCGCAGCTCGGCGCCCGTCAGTTCCTGGGAGGCGTCGGAGAGGAAGAGGACCGCGTGCGCCCTCGGCAGCGAGCTGACCGTGACGGCGTTGTGCAGCGAGCCGAGCCCGCCGACGCCGGGCGTGTCGACCAGCACCAGCCCGCCCGAGAGCAGCTGGCGGCTGATCGACGCGGTGACCGATCTCAGCTTGCGGAGGTTGCCGGGGTTCCCGGCTTCACTCACGTGAGACGGCAGGTCTTCGAGGGAGATCCGCTCGGTCCACGGCGGCGACGACGGGTCGGCCGGTTCGTAGGTCGCCAGAGCCCCGGACTCCGGCGCGTAGCGGACCACGGTCGGCACCGCGGTCGCGATGTCGTCGTCGACCGGGCAGATCTTGGCGGTCAGCAGCGCGTTGATGAGAGAACTCTTGCCCTGCTTGAATTCGCCGACCACGTAGACGGTGACGTCGGGTTCGGACAGCAGGCGCCGGGCGTCGGTGAGTCGCTGGACGAGGTCGTCCCGACCGTACGCGTTGGCACCCTTGACGGCGAGGTCGAGAGTGTCGAGGGCGATGCGCCCCCCGCCGCTCGGCTCCTGCATGACCGCTCCTTCTGCTCCTTCTGCTTACGCCGGCTCAGACGTGCGGGTCGACGTCGTGGTGGTGGTAGTCGGCGTGGTGGTCGTGCCCGCCGCCGTGGTGGTGCTCGTGCTCGTGGTGGTGCTCGGTGGCCGCCTGCTCGTTGAACTGGTCGCCGCCGTGGCCGTGGTGCCCGTGGCCTGCTCGTTCTGGAAGATGTTCCCGTGGCCACCGGTCGAGGCCTGCTCGTTGAACTGGTTCCCACCGTGACCGCCCGAGCCCTGCTCGTTCTGGAACACGTCACCCCCGGCCACCGGTCGAGGCCTGCTCGTTGAACTGGTTCCCGCCGTGACCACCCGAGCCCTGCTCGTTCTGGAACACGTCACCCCCGGCCACCCGTGGAAGCCTGCTCGTTGAACTGGTCGCCGCCGTGGCCGTGGTGCCCGTGGGCCCTGCCTCGTTCTGGAAGATGTTCCCCGTGGCCACCGGTCGAGGCCTGCTCGTTGAACTGGTTCCCACCCGTGACCACCCGAACCCTGCTCGTTCTGGGAACACGTCACCGCGCTGTGCGCGCGGCGCTTGTCTCGGAACGGCGTCTCGCGGCTGGCCTGCGGTTCGGGACGTCCGAGGTGCTGCATCCGGCGGCTGCGGGCACGCCCGCGCCTGCTCGTCGGAAAGACCAGCCCGCAGCAGTCTTCCCGGCCCGCCCGTCGCGTCGGCTGCTGGGCCGCTCGCGACGTGAGGACTGTAGTCGGCGGCGGCCCGAGCGGAGGCGAGGCGCACCCCGCGGTGCCGCGGCACGCTCCGCGGGTGGGCGCGCGCCGTGGGTCGGCGGCCGGTGCCCGGGGCGAACCACGTCGCCGGCCGGCGGCCTCGCGCGCCGAGAAGGCGGCGGCTGCCGCGAGCGTCGGCCGGCTCCGGGCGTCGCGGCGAGTATCCGCCACCGACCTGGTCCGGTTCGGGTCGCGCGCGGCGGACCTTCCGCAGGACGTGGGCGGGATCTCTGGGCGCCGGCGCTGGGCCGCGGCCGACTGCCGCGCTGCCGAGTTTCCCCGTGGCGCGGTGGGCTCGGGACGCCCTGGCCGCGGCTTCCGCGGCGAGCAGCCGCGAGCCGGTGTCGGCGAACGCCGTCGCGCGACGGCGTCCAGCCCCGCCGCGTCCGCCGCCGACAAAGCCCGCGCGTGGGCCGCGTACAGCGGCCCCAGGATCCCGCCCACGTCCGGCGGAAGGTCCGCGTCCACCCCGAACCGGACCAGGTCGTGGCGGATCTCGGCCGCGCGACGCCGAGCCGGCCCGACGCCTCGGCGGCAGCCGCGGCTTCGGCGGCGAGGCCGGCCGCCCGGACGTTTCGCCCCGGGCGCCGCCGCCCAGGCGCGCGCCCACCCGCCGAGCGGGCCCGGTAGGTCGACGTCCTCGGGCCGCCCGCTCATCGCCGTCGCCCGGCCCAGCGCCGACGCGACGGCGGGCCGGAACTCGTGCGGCTGGTCGTTCCCGTCGACGGCGAGGGCTTCCCGCAGCCGCCGGATCGCACCTCGGACGTCGCCGCAGGCCAGCGCGACCGTGCCGAGCGACGCCGCCGCGCCGGCGAGGGCCGGGCCCCAGGGGTCGCCGATCGCGTCCCGGTACCCGGCTCCGGCCAGGTCTTCGGCTTCCTCGAGCCGTCCCGCCCGGCACAGCGCGACGATCCGCGCGTGCTCCAGCCGGACCCGCGCCCCGGGCGCGGAAGCGTCGGAGATCCGCGCCGCGATGGCCAGGCCTTCTTCGACGACGCCGAGGCACGCCTCGGTGCGCCCGCTGTCGGCCAGGGTCCCGGCCGCGACGACCAGGGCCCCGAGCCGGAGCGGGTCGGCGCGGCGGTTGCGGTCCAGGACCGGTCCGAGCAGGTCGAGGGCGGTCCGGCAGGCACCGGCCGCCGCGCGCAGGGCCGCGCGGGCGGTGACCAGGTCGTCCGCGGTCCCCGACACCGCCGTCTCCGCCGTGTCCAGCACGGCTTCGGCGTCGTCCGCGCGCCTCAGGCCGAACGCCAGGTTGAGCGCCCGGGTCGCCGAGACGCGGGCGTGCTGCGCGTCCGAAACCGTCTCGCCGGCCAGCTCCACCAGCAGGGCGTCGGCGTCGGCGTGCCGCCCGCCGGCGATCCGGACCTGGGCAAGCAGGAACTTCGCGCCGAACCCGCCGCCCGATCGGACGGATTCCGCCGCCAGCTGCTCGGCCTGCGGGAAGTCCTTGCGCAGCAACGTTTCCGCCGCGGCGCGGACGAGCTGCGGGTCGATCGGCAACCCGGCGGCCAACCGCCACCGCACCAGCCGGGGCTTGTCCTCGGCACGCCGGGCACCGGTGAGGTCCAGGGTCTGGGCGAGGATCCGGTAGGTGTCGCGCTGGCGCAGCGGAGACGTCCGGCGCCGGATCACCTCCGCGTAGAGCGGATGCGCGAGCCGGACGTTCAGCCGTCGCCCGGTGCGTTCCGACACGACGAGCCCGGCCTGCTCGGTGGACGCGAGGACGCGCCCCGCCCCGAGCCGGACCAGCGGTTCGCAGCCCAGCGGCTCCCCGAAAGCCAAGAGTTCCAGCAGCCGCCGTTCGTCGGCGTCGACCCGGTCGGTGCGGGTTTCGATCAGCTCGACCAGCCGCGGGGTAGCGGTCAGGGCGCCACTCCACCGCCACACGCCGTCCACAGCCGACAGCGAACCGCTGTCCAGTCCGCCCTGGACCAGCTCGCGCAGGAACAGGGGGTTCCCGAGGGACAGGTGCCACAGCCGGTGCTCCGCCTCGTCTTCGAGCCGGCCGCCCAGTGTCGCGGTTATCAGCTCGGTGGTCTGGGGGCGGGTGAGCTCGCGGACGTCGAGCCGCTCGGCGACGCGGTCCTTCCACATCGCGAACACCGGGTCCGGCACGCTCACCCCGTGCGGCGCGATCACGATCACGAACGCCGACGCGGTCGCGGCCAGCTGGTGCACCAGGGTCGCGGACAGGTCGTCGAGCAGGTGGGCGTCGTCGACGCAGAGGACGAGACGCCGTCCTTCCGCGCCGCGGGTGAGGTGGCCGGCGACCTGGTTGAGCCGGTGCGCGCGGTCCGCCGTGCCGTCCGCGCCGCCGGGCAGCAGGTGCGCGAAGGCGCCGAACGGGATGGTCGAAGCGGACGACATCGCGCGCACCCAGTGCGTGCGGGCGCCCCCGGCAGCCAGCTCGGCCAGCAGCACCTTCGCCAGGCGTGTCTTGCCGGCGCCGGCGCGCCCGGTCAGCAGCAGCCCGCACACCTCGGCATCGGCCAGTGCCCGGCGCGCGAACACCAGTTCCTGCTCGCGGCCGACCAGCGGCCAGTCGTTCCCCACACCCACTGCCTCCCCGCCCCTCGCCGGCTTCCCGGTGGTTGCGCACACCCGTTGCTCGGATAATGACTACGTCGAGCCCGGCCGAGTACCGGATCGGCGCAATGATTTGGCATAGATCGGCGAACGGCACGGCAAATACGACACATCGGACAGTCGATCTTCGATTTAGTGAGCATTTCCCGAATATTCCGCGGAAACCGTGATCAAAGATTCCCCGGTGATTCTTTTCCTTAGTCACGGCATTCTTCGGACGCGCGGCGGCAGCTGACGGCGGCCGCCAGCGCTTCGCCAGTGACCGGTAAGCCGCCGCGGCGACGCTCTCCCGCATGAAGAACCTTTCCGTCCTGATCTCCGGCGCGAGCATCGCCGGCCCCGCCCTCGCCTCGTGGCTGACCCGCTACGGCTGCACCGTCACCGTCGTCGAACGCGCGCCGGCGGTGCGGCCCGGCGGCCAGGCCGTCGACTTCAAAGGCGCCACCCACCGGACCGTGCTGGCGCGGATGGGCGTCCTCGACGAGATCCTGCGGCGGCAGACCGGCGGCCAGGACCAGACGATCGTCGACGCCGCCGGCCGCCCCCAAGCGGTGATCCCCGGCGAGTTCACCGGCGGCGAGATCGAGATCCGCCGGGGCGACCTGGCCGGGATCCTCTACGAGCACGCGGCCTGCGAGTACCTCTTCGGCGACACCATCACGGCGCTGGCCGAGACCGCGGACGGGGTCGACGTCACCTTCGCCCACGCGCAGCCGCGCCGCTTCGACCTGGTGGTCGGCGCCGACGGCATCCACTCGAACGTCCGGCGGCTGGCGTTCGGCCCGGAACGCGACTACGTGCAGTACCTCGGTTATCACTACGCCCTGGCCGAACTCGGCGAGAAGGTCGCCGAGGGCGAAGCGGTGATGTACAACGAGCCGGGCCGGATGGCCGCTGTCGGCGGGCCGAAGGCATCGGGCTTCTTCGTGTTCGCCTCCCCCGAGCTGGACTTCGACCGTGGTGACACGGACCGGCAGCGGCACCTGCTGATGGACGCCTACCGGGGCGCCGGCTGGCGGGTGCCGGAGCTGATGGCCGAGATCCCGCGGGCCCGCGAGTTCTACCTCGACTCGCTCAGCCGGGTCACGATCGACCGCTACTCGCGCGGCCGGGTCGTGCTGCTCGGCGACGCGGCCTACGGCAACACCCTCGGCGGCTTCGGCACCGGCCTGGCGATCGTCGGCGCGTACGTGCTCGCCGGCGAACTCCTCGCCGCGGACGGCGACCACCGGGTCGCTTTCGCCCGCTACGAGGACCAGTTCCGCGGCTACGCGAAGATCTCGCAACGCGGCAGCGCGGGCCCGTTCCTCGCGCCGCCGTCACCGCTGCGGATCAAGCTCCGGGACTGGACGTTCAAGTCCCGCTTCCTGCTCGGCCTGATGCTCAAGGCGACCGGCAAGTTCGCCACGGACATCGAGCTGAAGGACTACGCCCCGGGCTCGTAGGCCAGGTTCGGCCGCAGCCACTGCTCGACCTCGGCGACCTCGACGCCCTTGCGGCGCGCGTAGTCCTGGATCTGGTCGCGGCCGAGCCGGCCGACGGTGAAGTAGCGGGAGTCCGGGTGCGCGAAGATCAGCCCGGACACGCTCGCCGCCGGCGTCATCGCGTACGACTCGGTCAGCGCCATGCCCAGCTCGTCGGCTTCGAGCAGCTCGAACAGCTCGCGCTTCTGGCTGTGGTCAGGGCTGGCCGGGTAGCCCAGCGCCGGGCGGATGCCGCGGAAGCGCTCCGCGTGCAGGTCCTCGAGCTTCGGCTGGGCGTCCGGCTCGAACCAGCCGCGGCGGGCCCGCAGGTGGATGTGCTCGGCGAACGCCTCGGCGAGCCGGTCGGCCAGCGCCTTGACCATGATCGCGCGGTAGTCGTCCTGCTCGGCTTCGTACCGCTTGGCCAGCGCCTCGGCACCGTGGATGGCCACCGCGAAGCCGCCGAGGTGGTCACCCGCCGGGGCGATGTAGTCGGCCAGGCAGCGGTTCGCGCGGTCCTCGGGCTTGGCCGTCTGCTGGCGTAGCATCGGGAACTTGACGTGCGCGTAGCCGCCGTCCAGCACGATGTCGTCGCCTTCGCTGTGCGCGGGCCAGTACGCGTACGCACCCTTCGCCGTGAAGCTGCCGTCGGCGATGATCTCGTCGAGCAGGGTGTTCGCGTCGTCGAACAGCTCCCGGGCGACCGGCTGCTCCAGGATCGCCGGGTACTTGCCCTTGAGCTCCCAGGCCAGGAACAGGAACTGCCAGTCGATCATCTCGCGCAGTTCGGCGATGGCCGGCTCGACCACGCGGACGCCGGTGAACTCCGGGGTCGGCAGGCCGTCGAACGCCACCTTCTCGGGGTTCGCGCGGGCCTGCTCGAGGGTGAGCATCGGGCGGCGCTGCTTGCTCGCGTGCTGTTCGCGCAGCACCTCCTGGTCGGCCCGGTTCTTCTCGGCCAGCGCGATCGAGCGGTCCGGGTCGAGCAGGTCGGACACCACGCCGACGACGCGCGAGGCGTCCAGCACGTGCACCGTCGCGTTGTCGTAGGCGGGCGCGATCTTGACCGCGGTGTGCTGGCGGGACGTCGTGGCGCCGCCGATGAGCAGCGGCAGCTTCAGCCCGCGCCGCTGCATCTCGGTGGCGACGGCGACCATCTCGTCCAGCGACGGCGTGATCAGCCCGGACAGCCCGACGGCGTCGGCGCCTTCGGTCACCGCGGTGTCCAGGATCTTGGCCGCCGGCACCATCACGCCGAGGTCGATGACCTCGTAGTTGTTGCAGCCCAGGACCACGCCGACGATGTTCTTGCCGATGTCGTGGACGTCGCCCTTCACCGTGGCGAGCACGATCTTGCCCTGGCCGCTCGTCGACTCCAGCCGGCCCTCCTGGCGCGCCTTCTCCTTTTCCGCCTCCATGAACGGCTCGAGGTAGGCGACCGACCGCTTCATCACGCGCGCGCTCTTGACCACCTGCGGCAGGAACATCTTGCCGGAGCCGAACAGGTCGCCGACGATCTTCATCCCGTCCATCAGCGGGCCCTCGATCACCTCGAGGGGCCGGGCCAGCTGCTGCCGCGCCTCTTCGGTGTCGTCTTCGATGTAGTCGACGATTCCGTGCACCAGCGCGTGCGAGAGGCGTTCGCCGACCGTGCCTTCGCGCCACGAGAGGTCGACGACGCGCTTGGTGCCGCTGCCCTTGACGTTCTCGGCGAAGTTCACCAGCCGGTCGGTGGCGTCTTCGCGGCGGTCGAAGAGCACGTCCTCGACCAGTTCGAGAAGGTCCTTCGGGATGTCTTCGTAGACGGCGAGCTGGCCGGCGTTGACGATGCCCATGTCCAGCCCGACCTGCACGGCGTGGAACAGGAACGCCGAGTGCATCGCTTCGCGGACGACGTCGTTGCCGCGGAAGGAGAACGACAGGTTCGAGATGCCGCCCGAGATGTGGACGCCGGGGCAGCGCTCCTTGATCCGGGGCAGCGCGTCGATGAACGCCTTCGCGTAGCCGTTGTGCTCGGCGATGCCGGTGGCGACGGCGAGGACGTTCGGGTCGAAGATGATGTCCTCGCCCGCGAAGCCCGCTTCCTGCGTCAGCAGGTCGTACGCGCGGCCGCAGATCGCCACCTTGCGATCGGCGGTGTCGGCCTGGCCCAGCTCGTCGAAGGCCATCACGACGACGCCGGCGCCGTAGTTCCGGATGGTGCGCGCCTGGGCGAGGAACGGCTCCTCGCCCTCCTTCAGGCTGATCGAGTTGACGACGCCCTTGCCCTGCAGGCAGCGCAGGCCGGCTTCGAGCACGGTCCACTTGGAGCTGTCGACCATCACCGGGATCCGGGCCACTTCGGGCTCGGTGGCGATCAGGTTGAGGAACGTCGTCATCGCCTGCTCGGACTCGAGCAGGTCGGCGTCCATGTTGACGTCGAGCAGGTTGGCCCCGCCGCGGACCTGCTCCAGCGCGACGTCGACGGCGCCCTGGTGGTCGCCGGATTCGATGAGCCGCCGGAACCGCTTGGAGCCGGTGACGTTGGTGCGCTCGCCGATCATGACGAACCCGGTGTCGGCGCCGATGCCGAACGGCTCGAGCCCGCTGAAGCGCGTGTGGGTGCGCGGTGCGGGCACCTCACGCGGGCTGACGCCCTTCGCCGCGGCCGCGATCTTCCCGATGTGCGCCGGCGTCGTGCCGCAGCAGCCGCCGACCACGTTGACCAGGCCGTCCCGGACGAACCCGCCGAGCAGCCCGGCCGTCTCCTCCGGCGTTTCGTCGTAGCCGCCGAACGCGTTCGGCAGGCCGGCGTTGGGGTGACAGGCCACGTAGGTGTCGGCGAACCGGGAGAGCTCCTCGACGTGCGGGCGCGCCTCCGCCGCCCCCAGCGCGCAGTTGACCCCCACGACCAGCGGTTTCGCGTGCTCGACCGAGTTCCAGAACGCCTCGACGGTCTGCCCCGACAGCGTCCGCCCGCTCAGGTCGACGATGGTGACGGAGATCCACAGCGGCAGGTGCGGGGCGACCTCGCGCGCGGCGGCGACGGCGGCCTTGCAGTTCAGCGTGTCGAAGATCGTCTCGATGAGCAGCAGGTCGACGCCGCCTTCGGCGAGCCCGGCGATCTGCTCCGCGTAGGTGGCCTTGACCTGTTCGAACGTGACGGCCCGGTAAGCCGGGTCTTCGACCTTGGGCGACAGGCTGAGCGTGACGTTGAGCGGGCCGATCGACCCGGCGACGAACTTGCCACCCGCTTCGTCGGCGGCCTGGCGGGCGAGCTGCGCGCCGCGGACGTTCATCTCGTGGACGTACGCCTGGAGCCCGTAGTCGGCCTGGCCGATGCTGGTGGCGGTGAAGGTGTTCGTCGTGGTGATGTCCGCGCCCGCGGCCAGGTACTGGCGGTGCACGTCGAGGATGACGTCCGGGCGGGTGAGGTTGAGCAGATCCGGATCACCGGTGACGTCGTGGGTGTGGTCGCCGAAGCGGTCGCCACGGTAGTCGGCCGGGGTCAGCCCGGCGCCCTGCAGCATGGTGCCCCAAGCGCCGTCGAGCACGGCCACCCGCTGGTCGAGCAGCTCACGCAGCTTCGCTCCTGGATCAAACGCCGTGGACTCGTGCGGGGTGGTCACCGGCAGCCTCCCTCAGTCGGGAGGCGCCCTTGGTTGGTCATTCCCGGCCGAGCGTGGCGGACCCGGTGGTCCGTTGCAGCGCCTCTCGGCCTGTGGTCCACGGTATCGGAAACGGGCACCGGGACGCCATCCCGCCCCGCCGTCGTGTCCACGGACTGGGACATCGTCTGTCCACAATGGAGCACAGCACTCCCCCTCCGCCCACCCTTCAGTCAGACACCGAGAGTACCCGACCCGTGACACACCGCGCCGGCGGGGCGGCCTTGAAAACTGAAACACGTTCTAATACGCTCGGCCGGTGGACTACGGAATCGTGCTGTTCACCAGCGACCGGGGCATCACCCCGGCGGCCGCGGCGCGCGCCGCGGAGGCCGCCGGGTTCGCGACCTTCTACGTCCCCGAACACACCCACATCCCGGTGAAGCGCGCGTCGCCGCACCCGCGCACCGGCGACGCGTCCCTGCCCGACGACCGCTACAGCCGCACTCTCGACCCGTGGGTCGCGCTGGCGACGGCGGCCGCGGTCACCGAGCGGATCCGGCTCTCCACCGCCGTCGCCCTGCCGGTCGAAAGCGACCCGATCACGCTCGCCAAGACGATCGCCAGCCTCGACCACCTCTCCGGCGGACGCGTCACGCTCGGCACCGGGTTCGGCTGGAATGTCGACGAGCTGACCGACCACGGCGTGCCGGGGAACCGGCGCCGCACCGCGCTGCGCGAGTACCTCGAAGCGATGAGTGCACTGTGGACGGAAGAAGAGGCTTCCTACGACGGGGAGTTCGTCTCCTTCGGGCCGAGCTGGGCGTGGCCGAAGCCGGTCCAGCCGCACATCCCGGTGCTGCTCGGCGCGGGGCCGACGGAGAAGACGTTCCGCTGGATCGCGCGGCACGCCGACGGCTGGATCACCACGCCGGCCGACACCGACCTGGACGGGCACGTGGCCCTGCTGAAGGAGATCTGGCTCGCCGAAGGCCGCGAGGGCGCGCCGCGGATCTGCGCGCTCGGCGAGCGGCCGGACCCGGAACGCCTGGCCCACCTGGACTCCCTGGGGGTGACCGAGACGATCTTCGGTCTCCCGGACCGCGCACCGGACGAAGTCGAAGCCTGGATCGGGCGGCTGGCCGGAAAGCTCTCCCTCGCCCCCGCCCGGACGTAGTGAACGACTCTTTCCTGGCGTCCGGGGCCTGTTGTTTTTTGTGTTGGCTGTCTGGGGGGCTGAGACGTGCCGTCCCGGTGTGCGGGCCGGGGTGTCCGGCCTGGTGCTAGGTGGTGCGGAGTCGGGTGGTGGTGATGCCTTTGGTGCGGAGTTTGAGCAGGTTGGTGACGGCGGCGGCGAGGGAAAGTTCGGCTTGGACGGCGGCCAGGCCGCGTCGGGCGAAGCGGCGGAGTCCGCGGCGGTCTTTGACCCAGGCGTAGGGTGTTTCGATCATCGGGGCGCGTTGTTTGTAGAGGGCGTGCCCGTCGGGGGTGCGGAGCCGGTGGTTCATTTTCTCGCGTGGGGTGGCGTTGTCGGGTGGGTCGCCGGTGGCGGGGTCGGTGACGGCGCGCCGGTCGATGACGTGGCGTTTGGCGTCGGCGATGAGCCGGTCCGGGCCGTCGGTGGTGAGGTTGGTGTCGGAGTCGTAGCCGGCGTCGCCGACCATGGTTCCCACGGTGAGGTCGGTGCGGCCGGTGCGTTCGGCCAGGTGCGCGGCGGTGGCGGTGACGTCGTCTTTGGTGGGGATGAACTGTTCGAGGTCGTTGGCGTCCTGGGTGGCGCGGGCGGAGATCAGGAACTCGTCGGTGCTGGCCGCGGTCTGGCAGTTGTAGCCCTGGACCCAGCCGTTGCGGGTCTTGAGCAGCCGCGAGTCCGGGTCGGTCAGGTTCGCGGTCAGCCGGTCCTTTCCGGCCTGTCCGGGCACTGCCGATGCGGCGGGCTGGCCTGCGGCGGGTGCGGTCTGTCCGGCGGCGGTCCGCTCGGTGTGAGCGCGTGCTGCCTCGTAGGCGGCGCGGGCCGCGCGGACCTTGTGGTGCTCGTCCGGTGCCACCATCCGCCCCGGCGGGCGGGGACGGGCCAGGAACTCGGCATAACGGGCCTGGGCCTCGGCCTGCAGGCGTTCCCAGCGGGCCCTGGCCACCGCCACCCGGTCCGCGCCCTTGGGCGGGGCCCCGGCCCGGGTGGCGCCGTCGGCGACTGCCTGGTCGTAGGCCCGGGTGGTCTCGGCCTGCTCGGCCGCGGCCCGCTCGGCCTTCTCGCGCCGGGCCTGGATCTGTTCCAGCGCCTGGCTGATCCGCTGGTCACGGTGCGTGCGGTCCATCCCGGGCGGTGGTTCGTCCCCGCGCCGGTCGGCGCCGAAGCGGGCGTCCTCGGCCGTGTCGGTCTCCGCGACGGTGGCCAGGAACTGCTCGGCCTGTGTGCGCAGGTAGTCCTCGCTGCGGTTGGTGTCCTTGCTGGCGTTCGCCGCGATCTTGGTGCCGTCGAAGGCGACCACCCCGAGTGACACCATGCCCAGCTGCGCGGCCAGCACCAGCGACTCGGTGAGCAGGTCGGTCAGCGCGGCCTCGTGGTGCTGGCGGAACCGGGCCAGCACGGTGTGGTCTGGCACGTCTTGGGCGCAGATGATCCGGAACGCCACATCCGTGTGACACAGCCGTTCGATCTGGCGTGAGGAGGACTCCCCATGTGCCATGGCATACACGAACAGGGTGAGCAGCATGTCCGGGTCGTAGCCCCGCCGCCCGACACCGCCGCGCTTCGCGCGGCGGTGAAACGCCGTGGTGTCCAGCCGTGCCACCGCCGCGATCACGAACCACACCAGATGATCTTCTGGCAGCCACTCTGTCATCGACGGCGGCAGCAGAAACTCCTGCCCACGATCAACCGGCCGATAATCCCTTGCCACACCACGATCATCCCCGCCGACCACCGCTACCAGCAAGATCATCACCACGTGTCAGGCAACCAAAAAGCAACAGGCCCTCCGGCGCCAGGAAAGAGTCGTTCACGACCCCCCGGGGTCAGCTCTTGGCCGCGACCCCCTGCCGCGCCCGCAGGTCGAGCTCGATCTGCTCCAGGCTGCGGCCCTTGGTCTCCGGGACCAGCCACTTGGTGAGCACGAACAGCACCACGTTCACCCCGGCGAACAGGAACATCGAGCCGCCGATGCCGAGGGACTTCGGGTCGGAGATGAGCGGGAACACCGCGCTCACGATGCCCGTCGCCGCCCACAGGACCACGCTGCTGACGCCCATGCCGGTCGCGCGGTACTTCAGCGGGAACACCTCGGACATCATGACCCAGACGACCGCGCCCCAGCCGAGCTCGTAGCCGACCAGGTAGAGCACCATCATCACCAGCATCAGGATGCCGCGCGTGCCGGTGTCGTGGACGTTCAGCACCACGAGCCCGGCCGCCACCAGCGTGATCACCATGATCACGTTGCCGATGAGCAGCAGCGGCTTGCGGCCCCAGCGGTCCACCACGAACACGACCCACGCGGTGAACAGGAACTTCGTGACGCCCAGCAGCACGCCGGACAGCAGCGCGGCCTGCGTGGCGAAGCCGAGGCCGATGAGCATCGTCGGGAAGTACGCGTTGATCGCGTTGACGCCGCTGAACTGCTGGCCGATCGCGAGCAGCAGCGCGACGACGACCATCGGCCGGACGAACCCGGAGAACAGGTCGCGGATCCGCGGCTTGTCCTCGGTGTCCAGCCGGATGACCTCGTGGATGGTCGCGATCTCCTCGTCGAGGTTCACGGTGTTGCCGTGCGCGCTCGCCAGGACCTGCCGGGCCTCGTCCTCCCGGCCGTTGCGGACCAGCCACCGTGGCGTCTCGGGCAGGAACGCCAGCCCGGCGAGCAGGATCACCGCGGGCACGATCGCGCCGGCGAACATCCAGCGCCAGGCCGAGATCGGGCCGAGCCAGTAGCTCACCAGGAACGCGATGAGGATGCCCAGCACGATGAAGATCTGGTTCAGCGCGCCCATCGCGCCGCGCAGCCGCGCCGGGGCGAGTTCGGACAGGTACGTCGGGACGGTCGAGGACGAAAGGCCGATCCCCAGCCCGATGACCAGGCGCGAAAGCACCAGCAGCACGAACGTCGGCGAGAAGCTCGCCGCCAGCGTGCCCACGATGACGATCGCCGCCGCGACCATGATCGTGCGGCGGCGGCCGAGGGCTTCGTTGGTGCGGCTGGAAAGCAGCGCACCGACGATCGCACCGACCGACAGGCTGGCGGTGATCACGCCCTTGTCCCAGCTGGTCAGCGCCCACAGTTTCCCGATGAACGGGAGCACCCCGGAGATCACGCCGAGGTCGTAGCCGAAGAGGATGCCGCCGAGCGCACCGAAGAAGTACAAGGTGGTCCGGCCGATGTGCCGTGCCGCCGGGGCCGTTTGCGTCATTGCCTGGTCGCCTCTTTCGTAGGTCCAGTCCAGCCAGCGGCCACCACACTCACACGCCGCAAAATGACGGGCAAGAAGATCCGTGATAACAATTCAGAAACCTGATCGCCGTTCACGTATGTGATTCCGACAAAACCGGCACACCGCGTCCTCGAGGCCGGTATCGAGTCCACTGTGGACAGCCGCGGACGCCGAAATCGTCGAACGCTTTACAACGCTCGGAACGTCGGCTTACCGTCTCTTCTGGAAGCGCTCCCAGAGTTGTGGAGGCAGACGTGCACAACGCCGTGCGAAGCCCGCGTTCCCGTTCAGTGAGACGACTGGTGGCGAGCACGCTCGCCCTCGTCCTGCCCGCCGCCGTCGCGGTACTGGCCGGCGCGCCGGAGTCCCCCGCCGCCCCCGCGCCGTACACGTGGCGCAACGCCGAGATCGGCGGGGGCGGGTTCGTGCCGGGCATCATCTTCAACCAGACCGAACCCGGGCTGGCCTACGCCCGCACCGACATCGGCGGCGCGTACCGGTGGAACCCGGCGACCGGGCGCTGGATCCCGCTGCTGGACTCGGTGGGCTGGACCGACTGGGGGCACAACGGCGTCGTCAGCCTGGCCACCGACCCGGTCGACCCGAACCGCGTCTACGTCGCGGCCGGGATGTACACCAACAGCTGGGACCCGAACAACGGCGCGATCCTCCGGTCGGCCGACCGCGGCGCGACCTGGCAGGCGGCCGCGCTGCCGTTCAAGCTCGGCGGCAACATGCCCGGCCGGGGCATGGGCGAGCGGCTCGCCATCGACCCGAACCGCGACAGCGTCCTCTACCTCGGCGCCCCCAGCGGCAACGGGCTCTGGCGCAGCACGGACTCCGGCGTCACGTGGGCGAAGGTGACCAGCTTCCCGAACCCGGGCAACTACGCGCCCGACCCGAGCGACACGACCGGCTACTCCAGCGACAACGAGGGCGTCACCTGGGTCACGTTCGACCCGGCGACCGGCACCCGCGGCACTACCACGCAGTCGATCTACGTCGGCGTCGCGGACAAGCAGAACACCGTCTACCGCAGCACCGACGGCGGCGCCACCTGGGCGCGGCTGGCCGGCCAGCCCGCCGGGTACCTGGCGCACAAGGGCGTCCTCGACGCGAGCGGCGGCAACCTCTACCTCGCGACCAGCGACACCGGCGGCCCCTACGACGGCGCGAAGGGCGACGTCTGGAAGTACGCCACGAAGACCGGCACCTGGACGCGGATCAGCCCGATCCCCTCCGACAGCTCGGACGACTACTTCGGCTACAGCGGCCTGACGATCGACCGGCAGCACCCGAACACGCTGATGGTCGCCACGCAGGTGTCGTGGTGGCCGGACGTGATCTTCTTCCGCAGCACCGACGGCGGCGCCACCTGGACCCGGATCTGGGACTTCTCGAGCTATCCCGACCGGTCGCTGCGCTACACCCAGGACATTTCCTCGGTGCCGTGGCTGAACTTCGGCCTGCAGGCCGCTCCCCCGGTGCCGTCACCGAAACTCGGCTGGATGACCGAGTCCATGGAGATCGACCCGTTCGACTCGAACCACCTGCTGTACGGCACCGGTGCGACGATCTACGGCACGTCCGACCTCACGAAGTGGGACAGCGGCGGGAAGATCACGCTCAAGCCGGTCGTCGGCGGCCTCGAGGAGACCGCGGTGCTCGACCTGATCAGCCCGCCGTCGGGCGCTCCCCTGCTGTCCGGTCTCGGCGACATCGGCGGGTTCCGGCACGACAGCCTCGACGCCGTCCCGGCCACGATGTACACCCAGCCGGTCTTCACGACGACCACCAGCCTCGACTACGCCGAGCTGAACCCGGCGACGATCGTGCGCGTGGGCACGCTGGACCGGAGCGCCCGGCCGAACGACAACCGGATCGCCTTCTCCACCGACGGCGGGAAGAACTGGTTCCAGGGCGCCGAGCCGGGCGGGAACGCCAGTGGCGGCACGGTGGCGGCGGCCGCCGACGGCAGCCGGTTCGTCTGGAGCCCCGAAGGCAGCGGTGTCGGCTACTCCGTGGGCTTCGGTTCGTCCTGGGCGACGTCCACCGGTATCCCGGCCGGCGCCGTGGTCGAGGCCGACCGCGTCGACCCGAAGCGGTTCTACGGGTTCGCAGCCGGCAAGTTCTACGTCAGCACCGACGGCGGCGCGAGCTTCACCGCGACCGCGGCCGGCGGGCTGCCGGCCGGTTCCGCGCACTTCAAGGCGATGCCCGGCGTGGCGGGCGACGTCTGGCTCGCCGGCGGTTCCGGCACGGCGTACGGCCTCTGGCACTCAACCGACTCCGGAGCGTCTTTCACGAAACTGGCCGGGGTCACCGAAGCCGACAACATCGGGTTCGGCAAGGCCGCGACCGGCCGGACGTATTCGACGTTATACACCATTGCCAAGATCGGCGGGGTGCGCGGGATCTTCCGGTCGGACGACGCGGGTGTGTCGTGGACGCGGATCAACGACGACCAGCACCAGTACGGCAATATCGGGGCGGCGCTGACCGGGGATCCGCGGGTGTACGGCCGGGTGTACGTCGGCACGAACGGGCGGGGCGTGATCATCGGCGAGTCCGGGGGCAGCGAGCCGCCGCCCACGACGACCACGAGCACCACACCGCCGCCGACCACCACGACCACGACACCCACCCCGCCGACCACGACGACGCCGGTGCCGTCGGGGTCGTGCACGGCCGCCTACACGGTCACCAACCAGTGGCAGGGCGGGTTCCAGGCCGGGGTGAAGATCGGGAACACCGACACGACCACGGTGACCGGGTGGACGGTGACGTGGACGTTCGCCAACGGCCAGAAGGTGACGCAAGCGTGGAACGCCCAGGTCGCCCAGACCGGCGCGGCGGTGTCGGCGGCGGACGCGGGCTGGAACCGGGTCCTTCCGGCGGGCGGGAGCGCGGAGTTCGGGTTCACCGGAAGCTCGGGCACGGCGAACGCCAAGCCCACGGCAATCTCGCTGAACGGGCGCGCCTGCACGACGTCCTGACCAAGTCCGTGAAGGCCACCTTGAGGAACTTCAAGTTCCTCAAGGTGGCCTTCACGGAACGCGGTGAACAGGGCGAAGGGGGGTTTCGAGCGCGACCGCGCGGAGCTTTTCGAGTCCGGTCACCGCTGGGCGAACACTTCGCGGGCGGCCGCGATGGCGTTGAGCGCGGCCGGGAACCCGCAGTAGAACGCCAGGTGCAGCACGGTCTCGACGGCCTCCCGCTCGGTGCCGCCGACGTTCAGCAGACCGTGGATGTGCACCTTCAGCTGCGGCAGCGCGGTGCCCAGCGCGACGCACGCCGCGATCGTAACGAGCTCCCGGTGGCGCAGGCTCAGGTGCGGGCGGGGGTAGATCTCGCCGAAGGTGAACTCGACGATGTAGCGGGCCAGGTCGGGGGCGATGTCCTGGAGCGCCTCGGCGACCTTCTCGCCCGCCTCGCCGTCGATCGCCTTCATCGCGGCCAGGCCGCGCTCGTAGCGGTCGGCGATGCCGGCCCACGGCGGCGCCTCTGCCGGTTCGGACGACGCGGGCTCGGGTTCGTCGTCCGGCAGGCTCTCGAACAGCGTCTTGAGCTGCCCCAGCGCGTTCAGGGTCGCGGGGAACCCGGCGAACGAGCTGACCTGGATGACCGCTTCGACCAGCCCCCGCCGGGTGCAGCCGACGGTGAGCGCGGCCTTGGCGTGGAACTGCAGCTGCGCACCCGCGTAGCCGAGCGCGGTGAGCGCGGCGACCGTCACCAGCTGCCGCTCCGGCAGCGGCAGGCCGGGCCGGTGGTAGACGTCGCCGTAGATGAACCCGACACACCGCTCGCCGAACTCGGCCTCCCCGATGCTCGCGAACAGGTCCAGCACGGCGGGCCGTTCGACGCCGCCGAGCCGCTGGATGAGGTTCAGGCCCTGGGCGAAGGACGCGGAGCGGTCGTGCTCCTGCGCTTCGGACATCGTGGTGTGGTTTCCCTTCCGGAGTTGTTTCGGCTCAGCCGAGGCAGGCCCGGGTGGCCTGGTCGGCCTTGCGGCGTTCCAGACGCGGCGGGATCCCGCATTCGACGATCAGGGTCTTCGCCACTTCGGCCGGAACGGCCTCCTCGCGAAAGCCCAAGGCGGCGAGCCGGTCTCGGTAGGGCTTGCTCCCTGGCTTGACCTGTCGGCTGATCGTTTCATCCAACGATTTCCGAAGTGGGGGTCCCCTCGGTGCGACAGTACCGCAGCGTGACAGTCCCGGCGTGCGCCAGAACGCCTTGAGAGCGCTCCCAGCGGCCTCCGACCGGGACGCGCCGCGGATCCGATCGTGATCTTGGGCCGGATTCGCGGAATCCACTCCAACGGCGGCATCCGGCGGCTCTCGCCGGTGGCGCAGCGCGATCACGGCATCTCCTGCCCTGCAACGGCTTCGGCCGTTCAGGAGCGTTCAGTGGACGGCGGGAGCGCCCCGCCGCCGGAAAACCGACCACCTGATCGGGCCACGTCCGGGCGGGCCTTTACAAGGGCGACACGCGGGGGTTACCTTCTCGTCGGCTGGAAGCGCTCCCATGCCAGGTCGCCTCGCCAGAACGCGGCCAACCACCCAGGGGCGCCGTGGTGCAGGCCACGGCGCCCC